>JALCHG010000037.1:0-20644 GCA_022644565.1 Solobacterium sp.
TCCATCATCCGCGATGTTCTATTATCCGCATGTTCCAGAAGTGTATCCACATGATCCTTCAGTGATACATCAATGAAGCGGCCTACCTCAACCCCTCTGAGTTCAAAGAACAGCATCGGATCCTCATCAAATCTTGTCCCCACACCATAGAGTGCGGCTGCCACATGTTTGCACATAATGGCATAATCCGGACAGCTGCAGGAAAGGCTGATCTCGGCAGGACTGGGAAACAGTCCGTTTTTCTCAAAGAACAGCTCTTTCATATCATCCGGAAATTCGCCAGAGAGCAGCGTTTCCAGATCATCCAGCTTTCTGCCGCAGCGATCCAGGATCGTCTGGCACTTTTCTTCTGAAAGCGGACTGATCCGGATCTCAACCTTATATGGCGTACGGCGGCTTCCCTGTACCCGGGCATGTACTTTCCCTTTTTCTATCTGCAGATCAATAACCGAGCCATTGCGCACATAGCGTTTACCACGTTCAATACGGTTTTCATAGTCCGCATAGCGCTCCAGATTCTCACACCATGCCGTGCCCCACCAGGAAGTACAGATCTTTCTGCCTTTGACCACAACAGGATGATAAACAACCCCTTTGCGCCTGGCCTTTCTTTCACTTTCCGCGGCCCGTGCCTTCAGCTCCTCAGCCGTCGGCTGACTGTAATATTTTGTCTCATAGTATTTTGCCATGCTATTCCAGCCTCAGAAGATTCATCAGATCTTCATTGCTCAGTTCTGTAATCCAGCCTGCCTCGGAAGCGCCGATTACATTCTCTGCCAGTTCTTTCTTGGAATTGATCAATGTATCAATCTTTTCTTCAATGGTTCCACGGC
The DNA here is from genome assembly GCA_022644565.1 of Solobacterium sp. Lineage (GTDB taxonomy): Bacteria > Bacillota_I > Bacilli_A > Erysipelotrichales > Erysipelotrichaceae > Bulleidia. Next base: position 834 of record JALCHG010000037.1, read on the forward strand.
ATACCAGTTTATGTACCATGACATTCTTCTGCTGGCCGATGCGGAAGGCACGGTCCGTTGCCTGATTTTCCACCGCAGGATTCCACCATCTGTCAAAGTGAATGACATGATTCGCCCTGGTCAGATTCAGACCTGTACCAGCCGCCTTTAAAGAACACACAATAAAGGGAACATAGAGATCCGATTGAAAGGCATTCACGATCTCTGTACGTTTCTTTGGCGGAACACCGCCATGTATCACGTAGCCTTCGGCACCGAAGATGCCGGCAAGATATGCCGCCAGCGGCTCTGTCATTTCACGAAACTGCGTAAAGACAAGAACACGTTCACGCTTATCCCGGATTGTCTCACAGAGATCTTTCAGCATCATGAACTTGCCGCTTTCCTCCGGACTGAATCCGTTATCGCCAAGATACTCATCCGGATGATTGCAGATCTGCTTCAGCTTTGTTAAAGCGGCCAGCACTAGTCCCCTGCGCTCCATGCCGGAAAGCGCCTCTACACTTTCCGCCAGATGATCCGTAACCTGACGATAGAGCACCGCCTGCTTTGCACTGAGGGAAGCATAGTCAACCATTTCAATCTTATCCGGCAGATCTTTGATAATTGTCTTATCCGTTTTCATCCGCCGCAGCAGAAACGGACTGATCATCCCCTTCAGCCGGGCATATTCACTGCCGTCTGAAGTATCCATATTGCTGCAGAACTTTCTGAAACTCTCCGAACTGCCAAGAAGCCCCTTATCCAGGAAATCAAAAAGACTCCATAAGTTGCCAAGATCATTCTCAATCGGAGTACCGGTCAAAGCAAGGCGCATGCGGGCAGGAATCTTCTTGACTGCCCTTGTCTGATGGGTCAGAGGATTCTTGATTGCCTGCGCTTCATCCAGAATCAGACAGTCCCATGTACGTTCGCCAAGACTCTGAAGCCGGTTTACCATCCCATACGTAGTCAGATTCAGAAAGTGAGTCTGTGCAATCTCTTCTTCCAGCTGTTTCTTCGGCTTGCCATGCAGCACGTTCACATCCATCTGCGGCGTAAACTTTCCCGCCTCTATGACCCAGTTGCCAATCAGTGAAGCAGGAACAACCAGAAGCACTTTCGCTTTGCTGTTGTTCAGGCGCATATGCTCAAGATAGGTCAGAACCTGAAGCGTCTTGCCAAGGCCCATATCATCCGCCAGACACGCGCCGAATCCGAGCGATCCCATATAATTCAGCCACTCATAACCGGTTTTCTGATATGGTCTTAACACTGCATGTACACTGTCCGGAACCGGAATATCTCTGATCTTTTCCGGATGGCGCATCCGGTTCAGAAGACTGCTCAGCCATTTGCCATTGGTGATGATTTCACCATTATCCGGATCCTTGTCATCCTGCTCCATCTGCATCCGCAGCGCCTGCATCATCGTAACTGTATCTCCAGCACTATCCATCCGCTTCAGCAGTTCTTTCAGTCTGGCGTGATCCACATGGACCCATCTGCCTTTGATCATGGCAAGGCCATCAGACTGGGCAAGCAGTTTCCTGATATCCGCTTTGGTCAGCTTCATGCCGTCTACCGTCAGCTCTGGAGTCGTTTCCATGATCGAATCAAAGCCCAGCAGAGACGGTGCTTTCTCACCGACTACCATCTGCAGGGATACATTCATCTGCTTTTTACGCCACCAGTCAGGTATGCGGCACAGAATACCGCACTTTTCAATTTCCTCTGCCTGCTGCAGAAACGCAAATGCATCATCCGCCGTAAAGCGCAGCGGATGAAACAGTTCCCCGCTTTCGGCCATCGCCTTCACCACCGGTGACACCTCCGAAGCCTGGTTCAGACAGGAAAGCAGGCTGATCAGCTTCTTACGGTCACCGCCATACTGTGTCAGAGCATACTTCAAAGGATAGTGATGTACCTTTCCATCCTCCCCTTTGGAAGCATAGGTTGCCATAAACGCAAACGGATATTCTTCATCTCCTTCTCTGTTTTCTACCAGATGAAAGAAGATCCGCTCCGGCACATGCAGATTCTGATTCTTCTCCGTAAGATACATCTGCACGGTACCATCATACGCTTTGATTTCCTTATGAAAAATCTTCAGCAGCTGATGGAATATCCTGCGGATCCATCTGGCATTGACATTCTCTGCCCCAACCGTAAACGGCACAGAGTTCAGCAGCGCATCCATTCTTGTCTCACTGATATTCACTTTCGCCTTTGCCCGGTCCAGCTCCAGCTGCGGTGAATCCGTCAGACATTGAAAAAACGAAGAAGAAACCTGATAGAGAAAAGCCCCTGAAGCGGAAAGATTCTCCGGCCTTCTACCCGCTCCCAGGGCATAAAGCGCAGGAATACCGCCTTCTTCAAACCACTTCCGGTTCTCTTCACTGTATCCGGACGCATCCGGATGAAAACCGTCCGGTGTAAATACAAACCGCATCAATTCTGTCTGTTCCATACTCATGCCTCTTTCGAAAAGTATATCATCTCTGTACTCTCTGCCGAAAAGAAACCGGAGATCTCCATCAGATCCCCGGCTTTTATACAATAAACAGATCAGAACAGATTGATAAAAACAGTAATGACAAGCGAATTGATAAAGTCCGCAAACAGACTGCCGACAATCGGAATCAACAGATATGCCTTAATCGAATTGCCATAACGCTCAGTCAGAGCAGAAATATTTGCCATGGCATTCGGGGTTGCACCCATCCCGAATCCACATACGCCGGCTGAAATAACAGCCGCATCATAATCGCCGCCCATGACTCTGAAGACAACAAATCTTGTATACAGAAACATGAATACCGTCTGGCAGGCTAACAGAATGATCAGCGGTCCGGCAAGATCCGCCAGCTGCCAGAACTTCAGCGTTATCATGGCTATGCCGAGGAAAACCGACAGGCACAGACCGCCGAAGTCATTGATCTCTTCCATATGAATTTCAAATGCATGGGTATATTCACTGACATTCCGGAAGACAGCCGCAGCAATCATGGCACCGATATAGATTGGAAAAGTCATGCCGGTTTTGGAAAGCAGCCATGAAAGAATCGTACCGATGCCGGCTGAAAGTATAATCTGATAAACTGCCGGAGCATAGTTGGATAAGGGACGGATCTCTTCCCCTTCTTCCTCAGTGCCTTCCTCTTTCTTCGGTGTCAGATGTTTCTTCTGAATCAATGCATTGCCCAGCGGCCCTCCCATAGAAGAGCCGGCAATCAGGCCGAAGGTAGCGGCTGCCGTACACATGGTCGTTGCCCCGCTGATACCGAAGTCTTCCAGAATCGGCCCAAAAGCACCTGCTGTACCATGTCCGCCAACCATTGGAATAGAACCTGTTGTCATGCCGATTAACGGAGATAAATGCAGTAAGGAAGCCACTGATACCGCTATCGTATTCTGCAGAATAATCAGAATGATAACCAGAATCAGAAAGACAATCAGATCCCTTCCGCCCTGTTTCAACACTTTGAGATTTGCCTGAAAACCGACCGAAGTAAAGAAGAAGACCATTGCCACTTCCCGCAGGGAGTCATCAAACTCAAAGTCCAATAGCCCTGTTACATGCAGGATGGTTGTCAGAATGGCAAAGACAAATCCGCCCGCAACCGGTGCCGGAATACAGTACATCTTCAGAAATTTCACATGACTGCAGAGCCACTGTCCAAAGAACAGCACAACTACAGCAATGGCAAGTGTCTGATACTGATCCACAGAAATTGACATCAGTCATCGCCTCCGACAGAGATCCCGTTCTCTTTGTACCACTTCTCTGCCCCGGCATGGAATGGAATCGTCACTCCATCCACTGCCGTCTCAGCCGTAATGTTTTCATGAATACCAAGCTTATCCTCAATGGTGCCAATATTCTCAAACAGCACCTGGCACATTTCATAGACAGCATGATCCGGTGTCTCATCCGAGGCAAGCAGAACTGCCTTTACCCCTATGGTATTCACCTCTTCTTTACTGCCATATATATCAGATGGAACAGTTGTTTTCACATAGCCGTCAAAGGTCTTGCAGATACGTTCAATTTCATCATCCGACAAAGACAGAAGCCGAATGGAAGATGCATTGTCCGCATAGATCTGAACGGGTGCCCCGGCTGTAATAAACATCGCATCAATACTGCCATCCAGCAGATGACTCATCGCATCGCTGTAATCATAGTTTTCCATATTGATATTGCCATCCTGCAGACCTACAGCCGAAAGCACCTGTCTTGCATTGCGTTCCGTTCCGCTTTCTTCCTGCCCAATGGAAACCGTCTTATCTTCCAGATCATTCAGATCTTCAATGTCCGAATTCTTCAGAACAGCAATCTGCACATCCTCCGTCCATAATGAAGCAACGGCTGAATAGCCCTGATACTTATTATCTTTATTCCCGGTCAGTTCTTCCCCGTAATACATTTCATTCACAACATCACTCTGGGCAGCCCCAACCTGTATATACCCTTCTGAAAGCAGACGGACATTGGATGCACTTCCCGCTGTCTTCTTCACCTGCAGCGTATACTTCTTATCCTTTTCATTCATCGCTTCACTGAGCAGTGTTCCGAAGGTATAGTAAATACCGCCTTCATCTGCTGTTCCAAAGCGAATGTTCTTCTTTGTAACACACCCTGCCAGCAAAGAAGCCAGCAGTACTGCTGTAATCACTCGTTTCATTCCCTGATCCCCCTGTTGATCCATGCACAGCCTGCCAGTCAGGCAGGTTCAGCTGACTTTTCATCCCTGATGTACATATGGATAAAAAGCAATCCTGAAGATATTCTGCACCATACCATACTGTTTACGCCAGCTTCTTTTATGCATCTCTAGTTATATTATTCCGTCAATTGTTTCAAGTTAATAACGTTTTTGTTGTTATTACAACATAAGTATAAATCATCTCTCTGTATCATAATGCCATACAAAAAGAGGAGACTGAATATGTCCAAGAAGATTGATCTGAATAAAACAGTGTACGAACTCACTGCACAATACCCTGAACTTATCGATATCATGGCTGAGCTTGGCTTCAATGAAATCACAAAGAAAGCCATGCTCAATTCCGTTGGAAAGATCATGACAATTCCCAAGGGAGCCAAAATGAAAAATATTCCCATGCGCGAAGTAATCACAGCCCTGAAAGCAAACGGATTTGAACCTGAAGGAGAATTGCCTGAAATCAAAGTTTCTGAAGAGTCACCTGCAGCAGTAGATGCTTCAGATGCCCGTACTGAACAGCTGAAAGCATATCTGCGCCGGCTGGGTGATGGTGAAGATCTGGAAAGCGTCAGAGCTGACTTTGTCCGTGACTTCAGTGAAGTAGACGCATCTGAAATCATGAAGGCAGAACAGGAACTGATGAAAGAAGGTACACCCCTTGCCCAGGTACAGCGCCTCTGTGATATTCATTCGGCTTTATTCCATGGTGCTACCCGTGAAGAACAGATTGCCAATGCAGAAAAAGCAGTAGAAGAATCCCTGAAGCAGAAAGAGATCAAAGAACAGATTGCCAGACGTAATTCTTATCCCGCAAAAGATTACAGTGACAAGAATGCCAGAGCTGCGGCATTGGAAGCTGTAGTAGGCCATCCTCTCTATACCCTGACAAAAGAGAACAATGCCCTGGCTGAGCTGATTAAAGAATACAGAACATCACGCAGTGATTCACTCATTCCAAAGATCCGTGAACTCTCCATCCACTATGCAAAGAAAGGCGACCTTCTTTACCCTGTACTGAAGGTCAGATACGGTGTCTCCGGCCCTTCAGATGTCATGTGGACAGTCGATGATGAAATCCGTGATGAGCTCAATGCGCTGAGCAGAGAAGCCCAGCATACAGAAGACTGGAACAGCCGCATGGAAGCGGTTTTGAAACGGGCTGAAGAAATGATCTATAAAGAACAGAACATCCTGTTCCCGATCTGTGCCGTCAACTTCTCTGAAGAAGAATGGTACGGCATCTACCACGACTCCAAAGATTACGCTGAATGCCTGGGTACAGTCAAAGAAACATGGGACGCAGCCGAAGCTGCCGCAAAGCCTGCTGAGACATCTGTTTCCAATGAAGTCGTCATGCCCGGCGGACATCTCACCATTGAACAGCTGCGGGCTCTGCTCAATACGATTCCAATGGAAATCAGCTTTGTGGATGCGGATAATATCAACCGCTTCTTCAATGAAGGTCCGAAAGTCTTCAAACGTCCGGCCATGGCCATTGACCGTGAAGTCTTCTCCTGCCATCCACCCAAGATTGAACCGATGGTACGTCAGATCATCGATGATTTCCGCAGCGGAAGAAGAGATGCCGTCCCGGTATGGATGGAAAAAGGCGGCAGAACCATGCTGGTAAAATACATGGCTGTACGCGATGCAGAAGGAAAGTATCTTGGCACAGTGGAACTTGTGCAGGATATGGAATTTGCCAGAGAACACTTTGCTTCCGCCAGTCATTAAACAGTCAGTATATGCATACAGAAAACGGCAGCCAGATCAGGCTGCCGCTTTCTGTATGTTTCATTAATCAAATATGTTCAATCTTTCCATCCAGCCATGCTTTTAGCACCAATGCATTATTGTGCTTCGTATCCCTGGCAGCATACAGCAGGGTCACATTGCCGCTCTGCAGCTTTTCGCTGACCAGTTCACAAAGCTCCACTGCCTTGGGATTTTCTGACAGTTCAGCACAATACTTTTCTTTAAACCTGGCATAGCGTTCAGGATCATGATTGAACCACTTCCGCAGTTCTGCTGAAGGTGCAATATTTTTGATCCACATATCAATACCGGCATTTTCTTTCTTCATGCCCCGCGGCCACAGCCGGTCAATCAGAATACGGAAACCATCCGTTTTCTCTTTCTGTTCATAGATGCGTTTACATATAATCTCACTCATATTTTGCCCTCTCATTCAGCGTAAATTCATTCTTATGATACGTAATCAGGCCGTCCTTCTGCATCTTGGACAGCTCATTTGACAAAGCACTGCGGTCCACCCCCAGATACTCAGCCAGCTGCTGGCGGTCAAATGGAATCTGAAAGTGTGAACTTTCATTTTTCATTGCCTGTTCAGAAAGATAGGAAAGAAGCCTGTCCCGGATTGCTTTCGGTGCAATATGCATCATACGGGTGGAAAGACCGAGGTTCTTCTTAGCGGAAATACGCAGCAGATTCTGAATCAGACGATTATGGAACGTGCAGTTCTTACTGCAGGTAGTGGACATTCTTCCCATATTCAGAAACAGAATGTCACAATCCTCAGCTGCCACCACATCACACAGCAGCTCCTGCTGCGGAATGGCCGCATAGTTTTCCGCAAAGATCAGACCTTTTTCCACATGCCCGAAGATATTGCTGGTGCCCCAGTAGAAGTTGACGACGATATTGACACTGCCGGATTCTACCAAACCGATCTCAGCCGTAGGACTGCCGGCCCGCAGAATGACTTCATCCTTTTTGAAGTGCTGCTCTCTGGCATCGAGACAGTTCAGCAGATCCCTGATTTCTTCTTCCCGGATACCATGGAAGAGAGGCGTGTTCTGCAGAAAGAAATAATTCATGATTTCTCCTTTTCGTTGTTTCTACAACATACTTGTTATATGAATTGTAGGACACTAAGTATGCAAAAACAAGGAGGACTGCTTCAATGGAAAACATGATCGTTACAAAAAATACACTGGTCGGAGAACTGGTAAATGAATATCCCGAAACAGCAGAGGTGCTGTACGGCATCGGCATGCATTGTCTGGGATGCCCGGCATCCCAGGGAGATTCTGTCGAAAGTGCCTGTGAAATTCACGGCATCGATACACAGCTGGTCGTTACGGCACTGAATGAGATGATTGCCGCAACAAGAGGTTAATCCGATGAGCGCCGTTTTAGGACCGATCCACTTCTGGCTGTATAAGAAGATCGGCAATCAAGAACAGCTGACTGCAGCGATCGCCGAGCTGGCTGAAAACAATGGCTGGATCAAAGATGCCAGTCATTATATAAAGACCCTGCCTGCCCTGGAATCTGTCATTGATGAAGGCAATATCCATGGCTGGCTGCAGGCACAGATCTCAGATGCTGAAACACGCTGGGCCGATCTTGTCACTGAAATTCTTTCATCCGATGAAAAGCGGCTGGAAGCACTCTGCGCTGCGGGAAAGCAGTTTGGTGAAACACATGCCCTGCAGGCTGACTCTGCCGATGCCGTTTATAAGGCATTTGACGATTTCTTTGTTAACGGCATGCCGTGTGATCGTATCAACAAAGTAACAGAATTCTCTGCCCAGAGCGTCTGCTGGGAAATGAGCCAGGACATCCATGCCCCGTACTGGAATGGAAGCGATGCGCCGTATTATGCCATTCGTACCAGCGCCATGCAGGGCATGCTCAAAGGAAGCAGCTATACACTGACTGCCAGAGATGATTTCCATTATTCCATTACACAGAGATAAGGAGGCGTGAGTATGGATAGCAAGATGTTTTGTTTTCAATGTGAACAGACAGCCGGCGGTACCGGCTGTAAGGGATGTGCCGGTGTATGCGGAAAGAGCTATGAAGTTGCCGGTCTGCAGGATCAATTGACCGGAGCCCTGATCGGTCTAGCCAGAGACGCTGCTGAAAAAGACAGCGTTTCCGCTGCCACTTACGAACTGATCATCAAAGGTCTTTTCACAACCATTACCAACGTCAGCTTCAATGAGAAGACACTGCATGAACTGATTGATGAAATACATGGGGAACAGGAAAAAGTCACACCCGGCTCTTCCGGTAAGAATGATTACGATATGACAGAAGTATGGAACGCAGATGAAGACATCCGTTCTCTAAAGTCATTGATTCTCTTTGGTATCCGCGGCATGGCTGCGTATGCCTATCATGCCGGCGTTCTCGGTTATACAAATGATCAGGTCAATGCCTTCTTCGTCAAGGCCCTGAATGCCATCGGTTCTGACTGGGGAATGGATCAGCTGCTGCCGATCGTACTGGAAGTCGGTCAGGTCAACTATACATGCATGGAGATGCTTGACAAGGCCAATACGGAAACCTTCGGCAATCCGGTTCCGGTAAAAGTCCCGCTGAAAGTTGAAAAGGGACCGTTCATCGTCGTTTCAGGTCATGATCTCTATGATCTGAAACAGATCCTGGAACAGACAAAAGACAAGGGAATCAATGTCTATACCCATGGTGAGATGCTGCCGGCACATGGCTATCCTGAACTGAAGAAGTATCCTCATCTCAAAGGCAACTTCGGTACTGCATGGCAGAACCAGCAGAAAGAATTTGCCAGCATTCCGGCACCGGTTGTATTCACAACCAACTGCCTGATGCCGCCCCGCGACAGCTACAAAGACAGAGTATTCACAACAGAAGTCGTCTCTTATCCCGGACTTGTCCATATCGGTGAAGACAAGGATTTCTCCCCGGTGATTGAAAAAGCACTGAAGCTTGGCGGATACACTGAAGACACACAGTTCACCGGTATCAACGGCGGTACAAGCGTTATGACCGGCTTTGCCCATAACACCGTCCTCGGTGTGGCCGATAAACTGATTGCGGCCGTCAAGAGCGGTGAAATCAAACGCTTCCTGCTGGTCGGCGGATGCGATGGTGCAAGACCCGGCAGAAACTACTATACAGAACTTGTCAAAAAGACACCTTCCGATACTGTCATTCTAACCCTTGCCTGCGGCAAGTACCGTTTCAATGACCTGGATCTCGGCACAGTTGCCGGCCTGCCCCGTATTCTTGATATGGGCCAGTGCAACGATGCATTCAGCGCTATTAAAGTCGCGGCCGCTCTGGCAGATGCCTTCGGCTGTGGTCTCAATGACCTGCCGCTTTCCATCGTCCTTTCCTGGTACGAACAGAAAGCTGTATGCGTACTGCTGACCCTGCTCTCTCTAGGCATAAAGAACATCAAGCTTGGACCGACCCTGCCGGCCTTCATCTCACCGAATGTTCTGAACTTCCTTGTAGAGCACTACAACATTGCTCCTACCGGAAATGTTGATGATGATCTAAAAGAGATCTTTGACTGATCTCAGGAGTTATATATGAAAGAACGCGTCGGAGAAGTCTTCTCCATTGCTGAAGATAACACTCCGGTCCCCGGCTGCACAATCTCAAAAGAAGTACAGGGCGGCGAGAATGCCATCTCGTATTTCTCCCTTGCTAAAAACACCGATATCAGTGCTGAGATACATCCTTATCACAAGATGCTGATAGTCGCTGCAGGCAGCCTGGAAGTATATGGAAAAGACGGATTAAAGAAAGAACTGCATACCGGTGACAGTATCCTTACCGATACGGACGTCCCGATCGGGATGAGATCGGCAGAAGGTGCTGTTTATACGGAAATTGCCGTCAGGAGGAACGATATAATGAATGAAGCAGTAAAAGCAGGCGAAGTATTCCGCCTGGCAGATCTTGTCCCTTATGCTGAGGGCAGGATTGTCAACATGGATGTTGTACACAATGACAAGATGAAGTTTGTCGTCATGGCCTTTGACGAAGGTACAAGTCTATCAGAACACGCCGCCCCGGGTGAAGCAATCATCTTTGCCCTGGATGGGGAAGGCGTCATCCGCTATGAAGGAATTGATCACAAGATCAAGGCTGGTGAAAACTTCCACTTTGCCAAAGGCGGTCTGCATGCGGTAAAAGCCACCGGTAAATTCAAGATGGCTCTGCTGCTGACCCTTGCCTGATCAGTACGGAAAACAGAAAGAGAGGATATGTGTATGAAATATCATGTTAATGAAGGATGTATCGGCTGCGGCCTGTGCACAGGCGTATGCCCTGAAGTATTTTCCATGAATGACGCCGGTGTTTCCGAAGCAATTGAAGAGGATGTTCCGGAAGAAGCACTGGAAAAAGCAGAAGATGCTTTGAACAGCTGCCCTGTCGGTGCCATCGAAAAAGAAGACTGATCCGGCAGACGTTCAGATCACTGACAGTTGATGCAAAGAGGCTGTAACAGTTGAGCTAGAAAAACACTAGTTCAGGCTGCTGCTGCCTTTTTTCGTTGTGCAAATACGTATCGAAATGGCATGGGTATGAAAAAAGTGCGCTTCGGTGAGATTTCCACCATCTTCAGGCGCACTATTAAAACATGTGTATAAATTCATCAGTTTTTCCGTTTCAACTCATCTGCTTATTCAGATCAGATTTTAGCTGCCGCTGGTACCAGTAGTGATATTTCCGCAGATTATAGCCAAGGCAGACCAGAAGAAATTCCATTTTTACGTTTTTCATTCCTCTTCTATGAAAACGGGTGAATTTCATGTCCTGCTTGATGATTCCAAAGGCTCCCTCTGCCTGAATGGTGCGCTGGGTTTTCAACTGCTTTCCTTCTTCTGTTCCAAGCTGTTTTCTGGCTTCTTCCTGAAGCTCCTCACTAACGACATTTCTGCGGACTTTACGATAGCCGCACTTGTTGAACTTACTGAGGCATTCATTCTTATGCGGGCATCCTTCACAGTGTCTCGGCTCTGTAAAGTTCTGCGTGATCATCAGATTGCCGCAGCGCGTATTTCTGTAATCATCCTTTTCCCTGATACTGAATGTACGGCCTTCCGGACATACTTTGAAGCCATCTTTATTTACCGGCCAGTTCAGCAGATTGTAAGTCCGTTTCTTGAATGCAGGGTCTTTTTCCTTACCATACATAGGAAACTTCTGAACCAGATTGATACCATGACAGATGTTGAACAGGTAATTGTCATAACTGCCATATCCGGCATCTGCCGCTGGATTCTTTGGATAATAGCCATATTTATCATGAAATCGATTCATGAATGGAGCCCATGTTGTTGTGTCTCCAGGATTCTGATAAACCTCACAGTTTACGATCAGTCCGCCGCTTACGGCAATTTGAATGTTGTAGCACGGTCTGGTTACACCGGAACGATTGTAGTAGTCCCACTTGGTTGCCATGAAAGTCGCATCATGATCGGATTTTGAACAGCTCTGGCGTTCTCCGATAACATTCAGCCACAGCTCATATTCAGTCAGCCTCATTGCATATCCAATCAGCGTGTCATACCGTTTCTGCATATCAGATCTGTGGTGGCCTTTACCATATTCAATCGTTATGTTCTCGTGTACCATCACTTCCATCAGGTACTGCACAATAAACCAGATTTCAAGGCTGCAGTAGTGATTGCTTATCTGATAAGAGTAGCCATAACTGATATTGAGCGACATAATTTCCTTCGATATGTCCGAGTACAGCTTTTCCATTGCGTTTTCGATACGCTTCCTGTATACGAATGAGTTCTTATGGGCATTCGCTTCAATCTTCGTACCATCAACAAACTGAATGTTTGGATCAGTACCGGTTTTCCTGATGAGCTTCTTACAGATATCAAAGTAGATGTCATCGATATTTTCGGGCAGATCTTTCATGAGGCGGGAAAAGGCCATCTTACTGGGCGTTCTCCACGCATGAGAAACATGTAGCGGATGTCGGTGCGGCATGCCTGAACAATTTCTGAAAGAGAGTATTTTCCATTACAGTAGGCGAACAGCAGGACTCTTAATAACATGGCTCTGTCGTGGCTGTGCGAGTTATTGGAACGAATCGGCTTAACGAACCTGCTGAGATGCACTCCTTTCAATGCGTGCAGGAAGGTAAATAGCGGATCGTTCTTATCCAGTTTGAACGCAGCGTATAGTGGCAGAGATAACTGGAACGCGTTATTATAGTAGAGCTGATCGGTACTTTGGACGGTTTGATCAGCATTTTTCATACCTTAATTATGCATGCCTGCATGTATAAAATCAATAATAATCTAACAATTATTATATAAATCTTATGAAAGTTATGTAAATAAAAATGAGCTATAACAGCTTTTCAACTGTTACATCCCCCTTTTCTTTTCCTGCTGTATTCAAATATAAGCAGATCTCTAATGCATGAATGTATCCCGGATCTTTTCGCAGATATGCGCACATGTCAGCGAATCCTGCAGGGACATGATCGGACTTTCTTTTCTGCCTCTGTCTACCGGCGCATCAAAATGCATGACCTCACCACAGAAATCATCACCATCATACGGCATTGTCTCAGTATATCTCTGTTTCTCTGTTCTTATCGTATACTGTTTCAGCCAATGCAACGGTGTTACCGTCATTGTCCCTTGATCTCCAGAGAATACTGCTTTGGATACCAGGGGACGGTCAAACACCACCGTTAACCTTCCTTCGATTCCATTACCCTCCATCCAGCAGACGTCCGCCGCCTATCTCAGGATCGGTATGGTATGCCTTTCCATTTATGCCGGCAGTGATAATACCTCACTGCATTGCCATCCTGCCTTATTTTACGACAAGCTGCTGGCGGGAGCCGAAACCGCGCTTCTTCAAGTCTGATTTCAGAAAATCATACACTTCCGGGACAATCTTAATCAGATTCATCGTCTGCGGCAGTTTTTTCAGCGCTTCTACAGGGATCTTCTTATACGCTGCGATCTTCAGATATTCTTCTGACCATGGTTCTACAATCTCTGCTGTTCCTGTAACCTGCAAACCGGCAAGTTTTCCAAACCCGGCATTCTCCTCATAAATGGCAAGACAGACATGCTTATTCTTCTCCAGTGCCCTGAACTTCAGTCCACCTTCTGAAAACATATAAAATGATCCATCCACAAAGCTGTATTCAATCGGTGTACAGCGCACAAAGTCGCCTGTAGCTGTGGCAAATGCACAGACCTGATGTTTCTTCACAAACTCTGTAATCTCCTTTGCCAGTTCCTCTCGATCCATCTTCACCGAATCTTTATCTTTTTCCATCCAGAAATCCGCTGCTGCTTTGTAATTCATTGTCATTTCCTCTTGTCAGCTGATACGTCATCTGTATATGCCATGTATCCAGTATATTCCATGTATTAGACAGTTATGCTCTGACAATCCAATGCATAGTTGCTGAAAAAGTGAATCGTTCTCAATCACGCAAATCGGAACCACACCAACATCTACGATATAATTTTATGACGAAAACTTTCCATACCTGAATAGAAAAGTTTCGTTTAGCACCTTTTCTCCTCTTTTTCTATCCAAAAAATCCAGGATGATCTTTGCAAGCTTTTCACTGTGCACGATATAGCTTCCGTGACTTTCCCCGGGAAGAATCACTTTCTCTGCGGCCGGAATTTTCGAAGCGATATGATCGGTCTCACTCTTACGAATCAGATCATGCTGACCGGCCGCTATGAGGGTATCTGCATGAATTTCAGCCAGCTCTTCATCACTAATGTCCTGCTCATGGATCATCAGGCGTATGAGCCGCCTCCGGCTAAAAAAGTGAAGGATTTTCATGCCCGTCAGACACAGACCTCGCAGGCCCTTAGGTCTTGTATTCACTCCGCACGCAACCAGGGCGGTGATCCGGTTCATTCTGGCCGCTGCCATCAGACCGATAATACCACCGTCAGAGAATCCTACCACTGCTGCATCACGAAGATTCAGTTGCTCCAGGAACTGAATCAGATCCTCTGCCATATCCCTGTAGTGGAATTTCCCGGTCCATCGGCTCTTTCCATGTCCCCGGGAATCCGGAAGATAGCAGGTAAATTTCTTCTCTAAAAGATGGACCGTCCGGTCAAAGACAGTATGATCTTCACCGTTCCCGTGGATCAAAACCAGCGGCCGGCCCTGTCCGACCATCTCGTAAAAGATGTCTACTTCTCATTTCCTCTGTTCGCTGTTCTTATCCAGGTGCTTTTTTTCATGCTGCACCCGCCGCATTTCCAGATAAGCATGCACGTAATCGCTGAATCCCCGTGAATCCAGAACGGCAAATGCCGCCTCCTTCATCCAGAAGGACATATGCTTCGGATAGCAGACAACATACGTGTTCTTCCATTTCGGGTTGAATTTGCTCTTGGCGACATATAGGGGTTTAAAACCATAGATATAATTCATGTTTTCATAAATATAGTGCTCTGCCTTCTCAATCAGGCAGGGATGGTCTTCTGCCACCGTATTGAAAAACGGAGCCACGCCGAGACTCGCTTCCTGTATGCCTTCTTTCTTCAGTGTCTCCATAATGTCGTGAAACAAAAGTTCCATTACACCATGAGGACACCCCTCCCGGCGCCGCATGATATCCACGATCCATCCTTTTCCTCCCAGATACGGATTCAGCACATTGATACCCTGAATGACACCATCTGGATCGACAGCATAGAAATATCTCTTGTCGCACTGCCTCTCCAGCATCAGACTGCCGACGGCAAATTGCAGTCTGGCTGTATGTTTTTCCTCAAGCCATGCATCTGTGATTTCATGAAACTGATGCTCGATGTTCTCATCCCGCTTTGACTGCGGCCGGTATTCATGCACCGTAAGACCGTAATTCATCGCTGTATGACAGGAAGACCTCACCTTGGCGCAGCGTCCTCCCTGCATTGACCAGGTCTGTACATCGAAGACCGCCTCCTCGCCACACTTAAAACAGCCAAAGCCCTCCGCCTGGTACTCAGATAAATGGGTTTCATCGGTCATCAGAAAAACCAGATGTTTTCGCTCTGCCGCCGCAAAGGATCGAAGCATTGCCAGTATCTTTGGAAAACTCTCTGCTGCACAGATCGGATCCCCGCAGGCCACGATTGTATGCCCGGACCGCGCAAAGCTTACCATACCTTCCGGATTCTCGGAAAACAGCCATTCCTTATCCGGCTCCAGAGCCAGATACGCCAGAGAATTTTCCGCGTACTTTCTCAGATAAGACAATGCCCGATTCCATTCTTCCGGAGAGGCTGACGCAGCCGCAGCTGTTTCAAATCCGAAGCTGTCCGATTCTATCCTGCTCATCTTGATCATCTTCTTTCATATAAATACAGTATATTCGGGAAGCTGATACGTTCTAATCACTTGATGTGGGTGTCATTAGTCACGATTTAACAGCTTCAAAATACAGATTTCTTTTTACTTTGGACACCCACATCATGTTGTTTTAGACAATATGTAATGGCCTCCCAATAACTTGTAGTTCGAGGATCAGCTTCCGATATACTAGTTATTGGCAAAAAAATATGAGGGAAGCCGCCTCATCCAAGAAAGGAAGGCCATTACATATGAAAGTTTATATCGGAATTGATGCACACACAACCAATTACACGCTTGCATTTATGACAAAGGATATGGATAAGCCGGGCAAGGTTGGTACCTACTCCCCTGACTGCAAGAACATCCTCTACTATGTTAAAGATCTGAAGAAACAGTATGGAAATGATATTGAGGTTGTCGCCGGATATGAGGCAGGATGCCTCGGCTTCACGTTGAAGCGGCAGCTTGAGAAGAAAGATGTTAAATGTGTCGTGATCGCACCGACATCCATGCCGGATCGCAGCCGTAAGGGAACAAAGAAAACGAACAAACGCGATGCCGTCGGTATTGCCAGAGATCTTTGTCACAATGATTACAGCGAGGTATACATGCCTGATGAGGAGGATGAAGCTGTACGTAACTATATCCGGATGCGGCAGGATCACAAGGAAGAGCTCAAGCATATCAAACAGAGAGTGATTGCCTTCTGCACTCGGCATGGCTTTACATATCATGATGGGCATTACAGACCGCATCGCTGATATGGACAAACATATTGAAGAGTTATCTGAAAAGGAAAAGTACAAGGAATCCGTGCATAAGCTGATCTGCATCAAGGGGATCAGTGTGCTGACTGCACTGGCACTCCGCGTAGAGATTGGAGATTTCAGAAGATTTGCCAAAGCAAAGAACTTCGCGGCATTCCTTGGACTGGTGCCTGGAGAACACAGCAGCAGTACTGATGTTAACCGGCTGGGTATTACCAGGCAGGGAAACAGGTTCCTAAGGAAACTGCTGACAGAATCAGTGCAGTGCTATTCAAGGGCAGTATCGAAAAAGTCAAAGCTTTTAAAGCAGAGACAGGAAGGCAACCCTGCGGATGTAATCGCATATGCGGACAAAGCGAACGAGAGAATGCGCAAGAGATACTATCATCTGGTAATGCACAATAAGCTGGCCGCAAACAAAGCATGTACTGCAATCGCCAGAGAGATGGCAGGGTTCATCTGGGGAATGATGACAGATCACATCCAGCCCACAGCGGCATAACATTCACGCATGTATAGCAAAGACAGCCAATAAGGAACAGTGCACCCTGTTGGCTTAAGAACCCGCACTGATTATTGCTTAAAGAGAGGATAAGTATACCGTGAGGCAGGCTGGTAACCTGCATGAAGTGAATTCTCGAAGGCATCTGGAAGGAGCTGGCGGCATTACGACGGACGGTTTCAGCTATCTACGAGAAATCTATGATGGCACAGATTGCATGTGATCCACGAATTCAGACAGTAGAGCTGGCGGCGAAACCATTGACCTGGTGGGGTGGGATCCTGTATCCCTGATACACGTATAACAGAGTGGCCAACTGCCGGAAAGCTGTTACATGACAGGGCTCTTTCGAGATACCCTCGAGAATATTTAAAGACCGCTTCAAGATTTTATAATCGCCTCTTGACAACGGCCATTACATAACAGGATTTTTAGTCGTTGCGGTGCATTCAGAAGCTTACATTATCAGCAAGCTCCAAAAACACCCTCCTTCTCTTCAAAGAAGGCCTTGCCTACATCCGCCAGAACCGCTTCATCATCACCCTGACCGCCATGTCCATCCTGATCAACGTCCTGACCACCCCCGTCAGCGCCCTTTCTTCCGCCTGGTGCCAGACCATCTTCCAGAAAGGCGCCTGAGCCATTTCCTACATCAATGTATTCGTCTGCCTCGGCCTAATGTCAAACGCCGCCATCTACCGCAGATGGATTGAAAAGAGAACATGGCTCAAACGCCTAGTCATTGAAGCCTACCTTGCCTGTGCCATATACTTTCTGTCATGGCTCGCCGGCGGCTGGCTGAAAGACCCCATCCTGTTCTACCTGATCACTTCCATCCCGCCATTCCTCACCGGCATCATGTTCTCCTGCATTAACATCCGCATCTCTGTAGTCCTGATGTCCGTGGTAGACAAGCATTACCTTTCCAGGCTAGACGGCATCCTCAACGCAGCGGTCAATGCCGGTGTACCCGTCACCTCACTGCTCACATCCGCTCTTACCACCGTACTCCCTTTACAGGCTGTCTTCATTCTCTTTGCCTGCCTGTGTCTGATAACAGCCCTTGCCTGCAGCTTCGTCAAGCTGTCCCGTGCATACTGAAACAAAGCCAGAAAAAAGCATTGCACTCATTCCGCAATGCTTTTCTTTTCCAGCTTCTCCTGAAGCCTACGATATTCTTCAGGTGTCAGTTTTCCAAGCTTCAGCAGCGCCTCATCAATCATCGTCAGAACAGCACGACGATCCTGCATATTACTGACAAAATCATACCTGTCCCCATCAATCTTCATCTTCGGTGAAGCATCATACTGCTCATACCAGGGACCATAATGTTCAATCAGACTCCGATAATACTCCTTCAGAGACGGATCCTGTTCAATCTGCTCATATGGCCTGCCACGCTTCTTAATTCTCGCAAGCATCGTATCCAGACTGATATCAATATGCACTAACAGATCCGGTGCCTTCTTCGCCGCCGCATACGGCAGTTCCTCCATCATATTATCCAGAAGATCATCATACGTTTCCACTTCCGCCTGCGTCACATTGCCATTCTCCGCATTCATATGAAAAAACAGAGAATCTTCATAAATCGAACGATCCAGCACATTATTTTCATCCATCATCGCCTGCTTGATCATCCGGAAACGCTTATTAAGAAAATAAATCTGCAGCAGAAACGCATACCTCTTCATATCACTGTAATACAGCGGCAGAATCGGATTCTCCTCTACCGGCTCATAAAACGGCTTTGTACCAAGATGCTCGGAAAGAATTTCCGTCAGATTGGACTTTCCAGCTCCAATCGTTCCAGACATAATAATCATCACTGTGAATCTCCTTCAAATCGAAACCAGTTTATTATACCCTGCCTGCACCCACATGCCTACGATACTGCCTGCGGCATGACGCCGCTGATAATTTATCCTTTTCTGAATCGGATCTCCTGCTTAACGCATCCGTATCCAGATGTACATATGCATTAAAATCAACAAGCTTTTCTAATACGGCACTCTGACACGTAGTCGTATAATCACCAGCATTGAATTTAATCAAATTCGAATGCTGTATTCTGCAGCAGTATCCTTCTCCAGCCCAATTATCCACTGTGTCTGTATCAATGCTGATACTGCAAACGCCATCAAAGCGGAACACCGCCAGCATATGATCAAAGTACAGCCTCAGCACAGCCTGTTTCTCCGAAAACTGTTCAAAATAAGCCGGCTTGCTGTCATGGAAAGAAAAATCTTTCTCTTTGCGCAATGCGCCATTATGAATGATCCTGAAGCTTTCAGCCATGCAGCTGTCATCGCAGAATCATGTTCCAGTACATAACCCAAAGAATCTCTTTCGCCGCAGACCCTCATATATTCCTTATCATGCACTCTCTGACCTGCAGCAATCGCTTTTTCATATTCCTGCGCGGATGGCAGAATATACTTATCATATCGATTATAATCAGGCACCTTGTATCTCAGCACATCTGCCATCATTGCAAGAATGTGCGCATACGTCAGATGATCCGCATCATCACCCTCTGCCAATTTAGCATAATGATATGCATTCCAAAGATAAAACATCCCGTTTTCTTCATCGTAAGTCCAGCGTAAATTGGATCGCATGTCAAGTACAAAAGTCTGACAGTTCGATCTGATGGATCCAGAAGCCGAAAGATGGGCAGTTCACGTGATGTGGGCTGCCCTTTTCATATGCTTTCATGGTATATGAAAGGTA
>JALCHG010000038.1:0-20049 GCA_022644565.1 Solobacterium sp.
TGTAAGTATTACAAGAACAGTAACGACAGGCTGGGATGCAGAGAAGAAAGTGTATGTCACAACCACAGCGTACCAGATCAATGGCGGACAGTCTGAGATGGATCTGACTGATGAAAAGGCAGATACAACAGCAAAGCGGACTGACGCAAGGCTGACGGTAGTAAAGAAAGCAGGGGATACAGGCAGCGCACTGAAGGGTGCAGGCTTCACGCTGTATTCTGGCGAAACCGCAATAGGTAACGAATATAAAACAAATGATGATGGTAAGTTTACAATCAACACTTCCGATAAAGCGCTGGCTGACTATCTGCCTACGACAGACGAAGCTGTTCAGCTCACACTGAAAGAGACGACGGTACCTGAAGGCTACAAAGCAGTTACGGATCAGACTGTAAGTATTACAAGAACAGTAACGACAGGCTGGGATGCAGAGAAGAAAGTGTATGTCACAACCACAGCGTACCAGATCAATGGCGGACAGTCTGAGATGGATCTGACTGATGAAAAGGCAGATACATCCAAGGTTGCTGCTGTGATTATCAGCGGCACGAAGACTGTCAATGGTCTGAATGATCTGAGCAGTGTTGCTGGATTGTTCCGTTTTGAATTATTGAATAGCGATAACGATAATAAGGTGATTGATACTGCCAAGAATAATGCGCAGGGCAAGTTCAGCTTTGCAAAGATCACGTATGACACGGCTGGTGATTATCATTACACTGTCAGGGAAATCAATGGCGGCAGAGTAATCAATGGCTTCAGGTATAGTAATCAGTCTTATCAAGTTACAGTTCATGTGGGTGATGAAGATAAAGATGGAGTTCTTGCAGCAAATATAAGCAATATTCAAAATGAGAATAATGAGGCTGTATCAGAAATTGAATTCCGGAATACAGCTTTACGCTCACTCCATGTGGCTAAGATATGGGATGATAACCATAATACTGCAGGTATGAGACCAAAATCCATTCAGGTTCAGCTGTTTGAAGATGAAAAGCTTGTTGATGGAAGTACAGCTACACTATCTGCTGAAACGGGTTGGAGCCATGATTATGTAGGACTTGATAAAACTAAGAACTATACTGTTAAAGAAGTTATGCCGGATGATAGCGGATATACTCCCAGTCAGGCAGTGTCTGCTGACGGCAATACCGTTTATCTGATCAACACATTCACAGTGAATCTGAGTGCACATAAGACATTGAAAGGCGCATTGATTCAGAATGGCGAGTTTACATTCAAGCTGGTACGCAACAGTGATCCTGCTAATGCTTACTATGCAGTGAATGATGGCTCTGGCAATATCTACTTCAATAACATTCCATATGATGATGAGGGATATACCGTAACAGAAGTGAGTGAGAATGGAGATCCTCATATCACATATGATGCGGATGCGATTACTTATGATAAGGATGGTAAGATCACAAGTAGTAAGACAGAGTTCGTTAATACGGAAAGACCGGCTGTATTGAGAGTGCAGAAGACTTCTAAGGAAGAGCCGCATGATCCGCTGGTTGGTGCTGTTTACGGACTGTATATGGCTGGTGCAGATGGTACAAATGATGTATTAGTAGAGGCACAGACATCTGATGCCAATGGCTATATGTACTACACGAAGTTCCAGGAAGGCGTATGGTATTACTTCAAGGAAATCAGTGCGCCGGCAGGACATGAAGTAGATCCTTATCCGGGACAGAAGTTTGAGATCAAATATCAGGCTGACGGCAGTCTGACGATGGTCGATAAGGATGGCAAAGTCATCAGTACAGCCGATATCACAGACTCTATAAGTACCGAAACAGCAGCGTATGTACAGATCAATACTGCACAGACAGATCTCAACAGCATTACCGCTGATGCAGGGCATGTGAAACTGACCAGTGACAGCGATGGTGTGAAGGCTGTGGCGGTTGCGGTAGCAGGTGCACTGCCGGAAGACACACAGCTGCAGGTAGAGAAAGTCAATCTCAGTAAAACTGCTGAAGAGAATCTCAAGAAACAGGTCGGTGCGGTCAAGAGTGTTGCGTACTATGATGTTTCCTTCATCAGTAATGGTGAAAAAGTTGAGCCTGAAGCTGGAACAGTGACTGTGACGATTCAGGAAGACAATGGTACAGCAATCCCGAGTGATGTGAATCCGTCCAACCTGAAGCTGGTTCATTTGCTGGATGATGAAGCCAAGGGTGTAGCGCCTGTCTATGGTTCCATTGAAGTTGATGGCAATACCATGCATGGGGCAAGTGTGACATCTTCGAGTTTCTCCATCTTCGGTGTAGTTGAGCCGGAGGATATGACAGCGTTCGGATCCAATTATCTGTTAACTGCTTCTGGTGTCAGTGATAAGGTATCCAAGGTACAGATCGCCAAGCTGGATACAGCCGGCAAGTATGTCATTGGTGCTGATCTGCAGATTATCGAAAAGAAGACTGGTAAGGTTGTAGCAGAGTGGAAAACAAGTGAAGGCAATAAGGTATTCAACAGATTCTTCAGTGAGGATGAACCGCTGAATGTGGATACGGATTATGTCCTGCATGAAGTATCAGCACCGGAAGGCTATCAGAAGGCGGATGATATTGTCTTCAGACTGAACAAGTATGACAGTTCCTTAAGTATCTGGCGGTACGATGAGAAGGGCAGTCTTGTGGAAGACACAAAGAGTGCGGATGAAGCTGTCACTGACTTCACTCTTACCATGACGGATAAGCCGATCAAGGTAGAGAAGGATAAGGTTTACAAGCAGAAGACAATCCATAAGGATACAGTTCTGTATAAAAACAATGAAGTAACGGAGACAATCACAACAACAGATAAGAAGGGCAATAAGGTAACCGTAACAAGATACGGAACCAATACAGTGAATACAGGTGTAGCGAACCATACAGCATTGTATGTAACACTGATTGTCATCGCAGCTGCCGCAGTGATTGTGATCACAGTACTGAAGAACAGAAAAGGAAAGGAAGCTGAGTAAGCTTTACTACAGAAAAGACCATGCGTGATGCGCGCATGGTCTTTTTAAATGAGATAAGAAAAGCCATCGGATGATGGCTAGTGAAGCTTGCGGTTTAACATGTCAGGATTGGTGGCATAGGCGATGGCGGTGTCTTTTGTGATTCTGCCATTGTTATAGAGATTGAGCAGACAGTTATCCATGGATATGATGTCAGGGCCGGATGAGGAATAGATCATGCCGTCAATCTGATAGACTTTGTTGTCACGGATCAGGTTGCGTATGGCTGGAGTGACGGTCATGACTTCGTAGGCTAAGACAAGGGAACCGTCAATAGCCGGGATCAATTGCTGTGAGACGACAGCTGTTAATACGGTGGAAAGCTGGACGATGATCTGTCTCTGCTGGTTGGCCGGGAAGACATCGATGATTCTGTTAATGGTATTGGCGGCACCGGATGTGTGCAGGGTGGAGAAGAGAAGATGGCCTGTTTCGGCGGCGGTCATGGCAACGGAGATGGTTTCGTAGTCACGCATCTCTCCCAGCTGGATAATGTCTGGGGACTGGCGCAGAGTGGCTCTTAAGGCTGTAACGTAGCTTTCGGTGTCGTGTGCGATTTCACGCTGGGAGACGATGCTTTTTTGATGAGTATGCAGAAATTCGATCGGATCTTCCAGGGTGATGATGTGACAGGCTCTTGTATGATTGATGCGGTCAATAATGCAGGCGAGGGTTGTTGATTTGCCAGAGCCGGCTGGACCGGTCACTAATACCATGCCTTTTGTAAGATCGGCCAGGTTCATGATGCTGTCGGGAATGCCGAGTTTCTTTGGATCAGGCAGTTCAAAACGGATGATGCGGATGACGGCGGAACAGCTGCCGCGCTGCAGGAAGGTGTTGACTCTGAAGCGGGAGAAGCCGTGTATGGATAATGAAAAGTCATCATCGCCGGTCGCTTTGAAATGGTCCATACTGCGTTTGGCATCGGTATAGATCTGGGTAATGAAAGCTTCTGTATCGGCCGGGGTGAGTTTATCTGTTTCCGTAATTTCGACATTGCCGTTGATCCGGTAGGATACCGGAAGACCGGCGATGATGAATACGTCTGATGCGTTCAGATCCAGGGCCTGATGCAGTAATTCCTGTATGTTCATGAGAGCCTTCTTTCCGTGTGATAGTATAGCAGGATTCAGTTATGATGCGGCAGGGGAAGTGTGGTGTCTGCCTGCCAGTTCTTTGTCAGGATTGCTGTATAGGATGTGATGATGTAATGGGAGGATTCAGGATCATAGGTAAGGGATGCTTCCAGGGTGTGGTCATCGTCAATCGGTACGGTAATGGTATTGGATTGGGTGGGAGAATAGGTCAGGGATGCGGCCTGTTCTTCAGCCTGACTGCAGGCGTCTGCGTAGGCTTTTGAAGCGGTGCTGTAGGATGCAGAGACTCTGTTTTCCCGGTCTGCTGAGGTCAGGGAAATGGCAGAGAGTGTGAAGAAGACAATGGAAAGAAAGGAAGAGAGCAGGATGACAAAGCCGATGGGATAGAAGGAAGTATGACGGTTCATGAAGCAGCCTCAGAAAGAAGATGAGAAGTGCTTTCTTCATAGATGGTTCCTTGATCAGAGGAATAAAGGATATGGGCTCTGCATAAGGTATCGGATGAATCCAGGGTGATGGTCATGGTATAGGTGGGATCAGAAGAGACAGGATTGAAGTCAGCGTCATAATAGATGGTCAGGGTGTTATCCTGCTGTTTCAGATCAGGATAGTATTTCTGCATGCGGGAAAGGAACTGTTCTCTGGAAGAAGAGGCACGCAGGATTTCTGAGACATTGTCACATTCCGTAACGGCATAGGTTTCTTTGGCTGAGGAATCTGTCAGGGTATCTGCTTTGGCAAAGATCAGTAAAGAGATGGAAGAGCATATGGCAAAGACAAGGATGCCAAGCAGGACGTCCATCAGTAACAGCACAGAGGCATCGGGACGGCTGGACTTAAGCATGGCTGGCCTCCTTGACGGCAATGAGGGCATGCAGGGAAGTATTGTTCTGTGCCGTACAGGTTAGAGAGAGAAGGCCGTCTTCTTCCTGTATGTCCATGTCTTTCAATGCCATGATTTCACTTCCTGCCGAAGGCAGGAATGGTGTATCGGAGGATGCGTAGTATTCATAGAGAGAATTGTCATAGACATAGATATATGTGGTATAGGAAGTATTGTCCATGGTATCGGTAAGAAGGAGAGCATCTTTGCCTTCGATGGTTTCAATGGAAACAGAACCTTCAGGGGAGAGTGATCTGATTTTGCTGCGGATGTAGCTGATGGCGGTGCGGTTATTCTGCAGGGAGGATGAGGTTTCATTCATGCGGCTGTAGAGCCTGATGCCGGCAAGTACCATCAGTACGGCACAGATGCTGGACAGGATGAATAACAGCAGCGGGGCGATGATATGCATGTGATTCTGTTTCATGATGCGGCCTCGCTTCTGATGAGTACAGTAACAGCCGGACGGATGTTGGCTCCGCTGACCTGATAGTCGATAAAGTAGGCATCTCTGTCATAGGCAATGGTGATGGTATCAGTCAGTTCTTTCAGCGATTCGGGATAATAGCCTTTGCGGGCATAGAACTCGGATATGTCTGCTTCCAGGGTATGGTGCAGACTTTCGGCACCGGTTGAAACAGTATAGGAAGATAAGGCATGGATGGATGCCGCAAAGGCTATGATGACTGCTGTGATCAGGATCAGAGGCAGCAGGGTGGATGGAATGGCATGCTCTTTTTCAGCCTGAAAGCGAAGGTGTTTCATATGTTCCTCCTTACATGCCGGTCAGGATGTTCAGCAGCGGAAACATGATGCTGAAGAGGATCAGGCCGATGACAATGGACAGGATCAGGATGAGGATCGGTTCCATCCGGCCGATTCTTCTGTCTGCCTGTTCCTGCAGAGAGGTATTGTAGAGATCTGCGATCTGTTCCAGCACCTCAGGCATCCTGCCGGTTTTCTCTCCGATGGCACACATGTGCAGACAGCCGGATGAGAAGACTTTATGCGTGCGTAATATGGTGAGTACGTCCTGGCCGCTGTTCATTTCCTCTGTCATGCTTTCATAGACATGATGGGACTGGGGATTGTCATTGAGCTGAGCGGCCAGGGCCAGACCTTCTTCCGGGGTCAGACCGGCAGATAAGGCCATGGATAATGTAGAAGCAAGTTCAGAAGCGTCGGTGTCGTGCTGACGCTTCTGATAGGAAGAAAAGTGAGAAAGGAAAGAGACAGAGGCTTTACGGCCGGATTCCGTAAAGGCAAGATAGATCAGCAGGACTAAGATAATGGCAGAAAGAATAAAGAAGAAGGCATGGTGGCTGCTGTTCCAATTGGAAAGGGAGTAAAGAACAAGAGAGAAGCCGCTCAATTTGACGCCCAAAGAAGTAAATACACGATAGAAGACCGGCATGACTTCAATGATGAGAACAAGGATGATAAAGATGGTAAGGCAGGTCAGAAGGATGGGATAGAAGACGGCGCTGCGCTGGGCCCGCTTCATTTCATCCGCCCTTTTATAGTGGCTTTCCAGCAAAGCCATGACGGTGTCAAGATTGCCGGTCCTTTCCCCGATTTCCACCATATGAATCATATAGGAAGGGAACACTTCTGCTTTTTCAAGGGCGGATGAAAAGGAAGGATCGCTCAGCAGGCTGTCATTCAGGCGGTTCAGGATCTTCTCTGTGTCTTCATCCTCTGCTTCATCCAGCATGATCTGAATACCTTCAACAGGGGCCATGCCTGCTTTCAGTACCATGTTCATCTGGCTGGCAAAGGCAGCCAGTTCAGTATCGGTCAATGTGTTCATAAAAGTGCTTCTCCTTCAGTAAATGTATTTGGTCTGGTAGTTCTTGCCGTCGCCGACGTATTTCTTGACGTCTTTGGCATCGTTATTGGCACCTAAGGTAGGATCCATGATGGTCCAGTTCTTTCCATCAAAGGAAATGATGTTGTTTACCCAGCCGGTTTCTTTCAGATAGACGGAAATCCAGGCATGGTACACATCCCCGGCATAGCCGACTTCCAGCCTGGTCGGTATTTCCTGGCATCTCAGCATGGCACTCATCAAAGCAGCGTAGTCAAAGCAGATGCCTTTGCCCGAGGAAAGAGTTTCATCTATGTCCGGGATATAATCGGATGGCGTATTTTCTGCTTTGGCATCATCGTATGTGATATGGGAAATGACGTAGTCATAGACATTCTGAACAAAGGAAAGATCTGAGGTGGATTGATCGGAGAGTTTTTCGGACAGGGCAACGGCTTTGGACTGCGGGGTGTAGCTGACGTATTGATTGGGATAAAGAAAGGGCTCGAATTCATCACTGAGGGTGACATCAATGTTCTGGCTTAAAGCAATCGCATAATTATTGTCAGATACCTGCTGCAGTACGACCACCTGGTAGGTGCCGTTTCCTTTGGTCAAAGGAAAGGCTTCGTATTGACCGGGTTTAAGCGGATAGGGATAAAGCTCGCCATCAGGATTTGTGATCTGTATCTGACAGCGCTCACTGCCGGTGCTTTCGATCATGACATAGCCGTCTTCGGTATGTGAATAGTCAAGGGTAATCAGGCTGTCGGATGAGGACAGCCTCATGGCGCCGTCGGCGCTGTTCTGGCGGGGTGAAGTGACGGTGGTACGGGGCGTGGCGTCCGGGTCGGGATTTTCACTGGATGAAGCATTTGAGGAAGTGCAGGCGGATAAGAACAGGGTGAAAATAAGAAAAGACAGGATTCCTTTTTTCATGAAGGATCACCTGCTGTTTCTGTTTCAAGTACGGCATAGCGGCCGGCAGCGGTGGTGACCCGGATGACCATGGTGCCGCCGGTATTCACAATGGCGGTATAGGTGCCGTCCGCATTTTCATAGACGGGCATGGCGATATCATTGATGGCCGCAGTAACGCTTCTGATGGGAAAGAAATGATGGCCGATGGTGATCTCAACAGCCGGACGATTGTGATAGATGGCGGATTCTTCTTTGATTGAAGGAACATACAGGAAAAAAGGCAGGGAAAGGATAAAGACAGCGGCCAGTATTTCAATCGTGCAGAGCAGCCGATGGCGGATGCGGCGGTAATTGTTATAGTCATCTATCTGTACAAGAGGATGAATACAGGCAGGCGCATCAACGGCATGCAGGATATCAAGCAATTGCTGTTCTTTGATTTCCATGTTCCAGATGGAATGACAGGTGTGAGCGATGTTTTTCTTTAAGGAAGAAAGGGTCTGCTGTTTCAGCTGGCGGAAGAGAGCATGAAATTCTTCAGGGGTATGGACATCTGCCATTTTCTGATACAGGGCAGTGTAGAAAGTATGAAGGAAGTCCTGGACGGCATAGACATCACAGGTTTTCCGGAAGGCTTTTTCATACAGGTCATCGACACTGCTGAGGTAAATAGCCGCAAAAGCGTCTATACTGCCGGAATGAAAATCTGATAGCAATGATGCCAGATATCTGCGATCCATAACCTTCCTTTCTGTATCCTTTTATTATACCGTTTCAGAGCGAAAGAAAAAGAAGTCCTTTCAGGAAGCGGGCTTCTCATTGGCGCGTCTTGCGCTGGCGGAAATCAGAGAGATGATATCCTGTGATGCTTCGCTGTCATTCACGGAAATGCCATAGCGGTAGGCAATCGGTGTTTCGGGATTCTCTTTGTTGAAGGCATCAACCTGAGACTGGACACGGTCAAGGAAGGACTGGATGGATGCCTGACTGCCGCTTTCAAATAAAGCAAGAAACTGGTTGCCGCCGTTGCGGCCGACAAAGCAGTGGCCGACGCTGGCTAAGCGAAGGATATTGGCAAAGCGTTTGATGAGCTGATTGCCTTTGAGATGACCGTACTTCTCGTTGATTTCCTGCAGGTTGGTCAGTAAGAACATGACGCTGGCAAAGTTTGCGGGAAGCGGTTTGTCGAGATAAGATTCAATCATCTCATCAAGGGACAGACGGTTGGCGATGCCGGCATTGGGGTCGGAATGGACGGCATCCTGCAGGCTGTTTTCCTTCGCTTCCAGGCGGCGGTAGGCCGCAAAGTCAATAAAGATAAAGAACAAGGATACGGCCATGATGATCCAGGTCAGGGTCGGGACGATTCTGAGATTCGGATCGCTCGATAAAGCAGCGTATACGGAACGGCGGCCGGCAATGAGCAGAAAGCACAGGGCGGTCAGGATGATGAATACAATCAGCTGTATGGTTTTGATCTTTTCCAGTTTTTTCATGATGTTTCTCTACTTTCCTAATATGATTCCCTGAATCTGTCCCTGCGCAACCGGACCGAAGGTACGGGAATCAGCGGATGCTTCACGGTTGTCGCCCAGCAGGAAGTACATGCCGTCTTCTAAGGTAATCGGATAGTCAGTGATGGTTTCAGGCCCGGTAGAACCGACGGCATAGGGGCTGTTCTCTTCTTCTCCATTGACATAGACCCTGCCGTCATGGATGTCTACGGTATCACCCGGCAGGGCGATGACTCTTTTAATATAATGTGAGCCGGCCGGGGTGACGATGGCGGCGATGTCGCCGCGCATGGGGGAGGTGGAGAGCTTGGAATACAGGACGATCTGATGGTCGGACAGAGTGGGACTCATGGATGTGCCGTCAACTCTTGAAATACCTAAGACAAAGACGAGAAGGAAAAAGACGGCTAAGAGTACAGCCAGGACATTGACAAGGATAGTATAGCCGGTAAGTTTTTCTTTACTGAAATCGATTCGGTATGTTTTTTCTGACATGATGAGGTCCCTCAACTCAGCTTATTATATGTGATTTAGAGAGGTTTGCATTTCTTTTTTAATATGACTAATATAATAATGCCTGCAGGGGATAGAAGCAGGAATGAGAAAGATAATTTGATGGAGGATATAATACGGATCCTCCATTTGTGTCTTTTAAAGGAAGGAATAAGTCATGGACACACTGGATTTATTACGTCAACTTGCGATCATTATTTTCTTTGCCAAATTATTCGGACTGATTGCCCGTAAGCTGAAAGCGCCGGAAGTGGCCGGCGAGATTGTGGCTGGTCTATTGATTGGACCCAGTCTGCTCAACTGGGTGACAGATACCGATTTCATCAAGGGTATGGCAGAGATCGGCGTGATCATGTTAATGTTTGACGCCGGTCTTGAAACAAATATACAGCAGATGAAGCGTACCGGCCTCAAGGCGACATTGATTGCTGCGACAGGCGTACTTGTGCCGCTTGTATTAGGTACATTCCTGTACATGATCTTCTATGGTTTTTCGGCAATTGGAAGTGAGAAGTTCTACCATGCACTGTTTATCGGTACGATCATGACAGCTACCAGTGTTTCCATTACCGTACAGGCACTGAAGGAACTGGGCAAGCTCAACGGCATGGTCGGTACGACCATTGTCAGTGCCGCCATCATTGATGATGTGCTGGGTATTATCGTGCTGACCTTTGTCATCGGCCTCAAGGATCCAAGTCAGAACATCCTGACAGTCACCTTGAGAACACTGCTGTTCTTCGTGTTTGCGGCAGCGGTCGGCTGGGTTGTCTACAAGGTCATGAATGTGATTGATGAAAAACATCCGCATACCAGAAGAATTCCGATTCTGGCCCTGGCCTTCTGCTTTATCCTGTCCTATATTGCCGATAAGTTCTTCGGTGTAGCGGATATTACCGGTGCTTATGTGGCCGGTATGGTACTGTGCTCTCTGCGTGATGATTCCTATATTGCCCGCAAGATGGATATCGGCAGCTATATGCTGTTCGGTCCGGTGTTCTTCTGTTCCATCGGTCTGCAGACCAATGTCAGAACCCTGGATACTAGTATCATCTGGTTCTCACTGGCGTTTGTGGCGATTGCCATGATCGGCAAGGTCATCGGCTGCGGCGGTATGGCAAAGATCCTTGGCTTTACAAAGGAAGACAGCCTGAAGGTCGGTGTCGGCATGATGACAAGAGGCGAAGTTGCCCTGATTGTTTCCCAGACCGGATTAAGAGTAGGCATGCTGGAATCTCAGTACTTTACTTCAGTGATCCTGCTGATTATCTTCAGCTCCATCCTGACGCCGATCTTCCTCAAGAATCTCTATGAGAAACACGGGGAAGCGGATTATACCGATTTCAAACATCCGGTGAAGCCGGCAAGAGGATAAGTTATAATAAGCACCTGCGGGTGCTTTTCTTTTTGGCGTGTCTTATAATAAGAGTCTATGGGAAAGAACAACAGTACACTGGATATCAATACATTGGGAGAAACATCACTGCAACAGAGGCTTTCGTTAGTATGGAAACTATCGCTGCCGGGCATACTGGCGCAGATTTCTGAGATTGCCATGCAGTATATTGATGCGGCAATGGTAGGTTCATTAGGAGCTGCGGCAAGTGCTTCGATCGGTCTAGTGGCAAGTTCTACCTGGCTGATGGGCGGATTGATTCAGGGCAGTGCTGCCGGGTTCTATGTGCAGATTGCCCACAGCATCGGGGCCAGGGATGAAAAGAAGGCCAGAAAGATACTGCATAACGGCTATGCGATTACAGGATTGATTTCACTTGTGCTGTGTCTGATCGGTGTGATTCTGTCACGGTATCTGCCCATATGGCTTGGCGGCAGTCAGGATATTGTGTCTGATGCGTCTGCGTATTTTCTGTGCTATGCCCTGTTCATCCCGGCGCGCATGCTGTTTTTCTACAGTGCGGGCAGTCTGCAGTGCACGGGCAATATGAAATTGCCGGGCATCGTTTCAGCTTTGATGTGCGGGCTGGATGTATTGTTCAATGCGCTGCTGATCTTTCCTTCGCGCTATATCGGAAAGGTATATGTGATCGGAGCAGGCATGGGTGTTGCTGGAGCAGCGTTAGGAACGGCGCTGGCGTTTGTGTGTGCCGGGATCATGCTGGTAACTGCCGTCAATCTGAAATCACCGGTATTGAGATACCGGAAAGAGGAAGAGAAAAAGCTTGATCCGGCTGTTTTACATGAAGCGGTGCGTATCGGTCTTCCGATGGCCTTGGAACAGAGCGCCATGAGCGGGGCACAGGTGTTCAGTACTTCCATTGTGGCGCCATTAGGTACAGCGGCAATTGCGGCAAACTCCTTTGCGGTGACGGCGGAAGCATTGTGCTATATGCCGGGCTATGGCATTCAGAGTGCTTCTACGGCCATTGTCGGACAGGCCGTCGGAGCCAAACGGAATGATCTTGCCCGGTCCTTTGCCTGGCTGACGACAGCTATGGGCATGATCATCATGAGTGTGACAGGTTTTGCAATGTATTTTCTGTGCCCGTATGTGTTCATGTTTCTGACGCCGGTAGAAGAGGTCAGAAAGCTTGGGACGGAAGTGCTGCGGATTGAACTGCATGCGGAGCCGTTTTTCGGGGCTTCGATTGTAGCGGCCGGGGCCTTAAGAGGTGCAGGCGATACGCTGGTGCCGGGGCTGATGAATCTTGTCAGTATATGGGGTGTCAGAATTGTCATGGCTGAGATTCTGGCGCCGAAGATGGGATTAAAAGGCGTATGGATTGCCATGCTTTGTGAACTGATTTTCAGAGGGACGATTTTTCTTGTGCGTCTGTATCGTAAGCGCTGGGTGTAAGACGGGTTTCACGGCGCCAGCGGCCAGGGGTTGTATGATAGCGTCTTGAAAAGAGACGGATGAAGTAGGAAAGGCTGTCAAAGCCGGCTTCTTCGGCGGCGCTGGAGACGGAGATATCGCTCTGCCGCAATAAGTAGCACGCCATTTCCAGACGATAGTCATTGAGCGAAGTCAGGAATGTTTCGCCTGTTTCTTCCTTGAAGATGCGCATGAAATGCGGGGAAGAAAACCCCACTGCTGCAGCTGCATCGGAAATGGAAATCTTTTCCCGGTAATGATCATGAATATACTGAATGGCATCCTTGACGGCCTGGGCGTGGGCATCGGCAGGGGTGTCATTTTCATAGATGCGGTGGTGGTACAGGACATAGAAAAGACGGAAGAGAGCCGCTTTGATTAACATGGAATACGCTTCATCCCTGACGGAGCCGGCATCCTCTACGGCCTTTAATGCTTCGGCTGTTTCCTGATAGAAGGAAAAGGAAGGCTGGATGTGATGAGGAAAGTGCAGGCTGCCATTCAGCAGAGGCTGCAGAATGGCAGAACGGCACCAGTCTGTTTTCTCCTTTGAATCCAGAATATCCAGAGAAAAGATCATATTCTCATATTCCATGGATATATTCTCATCCCCATGGATGGAATGCAGTTCCCCCGGCAGTACCGGTATGATCGAACCCTCAAACACATGCAGGGGATTGAGGTTGACCGTTACGACCCCGCTGCCTTTCTTGACATAAATGATTTCAAACTGCTCATGCCAGTGCTGTTTCACTTCCTTGAAGTCAAGGGGAATGGTGCAGAGATAGGTGTTGAAGGCGAAGTGAGATGCCTGATGTATGGCTGTTTCCTTGTATTGGATATAATTTTCCAGTTCCATGATAGTATTGTACACAATGTAAACGTTATCGTGCAAGTATGAAACGATACCATCGTGTTATATTACAGATGGTAGAAATCCGGAGGAATAAACTTATGGATAAGAAAGTAGCTGATTACGCACCCCGTCCGCTGGCTGAATGCAGTGATCTGGAACTGTTCAATGCCGTGCTCAATTATACGGGCGAAGCCGTAAAGGAAAGAGGCTATAACACTGGTAAGAAGAAGCTGTATTACATTTCAGCAGAGTTTCTTATCGGCAAGCTTCTGTCCAACAATCTGATCAATCTCGGGCTGTATGACACTGTTAAGAAAGAACTGTCTGATGCAGGCAAGGATATTACGGAGCTGGAAGAATTCGAATCAGAACCTTCCCTTGGCAATGGCGGTCTCGGCCGTCTGGCTGCCTGCTTCATTGACTCCCTGGCAACCCTGGGCTATCCGGCTGATGGTGTGGGGCTTGCCTATCACTGCGGTCTGTTCCGTCAGACCTTCCGCAACAACAAGCAGAGTGAAACACCTGACCGCTGGCTGCACTGGGGCCAGGAAAGCTGGATGCACAGAACTGATAAGCACTATACCGTTGACTTCGGCGGCTTCTCCATCAATTCCGTCATGTATGAAATTGATGTGACCGGCTATGGTTCCAAGTGCGGTAAGCTCAGATTATTTGACACGGATACGATTGATGAAAGAGTCATCCGTGATCAGATCGATTTTGATAAGACCAAGATTGCCAAGAATCTGACCTTATTCCTGTATCCGGATGACAGTGATGATGCCGGCCGTATTCTGCGTGTATATCAGGAATACTTCATGTGCGCCAATGCGGCCCAGCTGATTTTGGAAGAAGCAAAGGCAAAGGGTTCCAATCTCCATGATCTCTATGACTACGCAGCCGTACAGATCAACGATACCCATCCGACCATGGTCATTCCGGAACTGATCAGAAGACTGGAAGCAGAAGGCATTGAAGAGGAAGAAACGATTGAGATTGTCCGCAAGGTATGCGGCTATACCAACCATACAATTCTGGCTGAAGCGCTTGAAACATGGCCTGAGTCCTATCTGGAAAAAGCAGTACCGCAGCTGATGCCGGTCATTCATTCTCTGGCTGATTATGTTGAAAAGAAGTACGATGAGCCGTTTGTGCAGATCATTGACAAGGATGATCGTGTTCATATGGCCAACATCGACATTCACTTCTCCCATTCCATCAACGGCGTTGCCAAGCTTCATACGGAAATCCTCAAGAATACCGAACTCAAGCCGTTCTATGATATCTATCCGGAGAAGTTCAACAACAAGACAAACGGCATCACCTTCAGAAGATGGGGTGTCATGTGTGATCCGGAACTGACCGAAGCCATCAATGGCGTGATCGGTGATGCCTGGATCAAGGATGCGTCTCACCTGGCTGAACTGCGCAAGGAAGAAAACGATCCGGCTTTCCTGAAGAAGGTGCTGGCAATCAAGGGCGATAACAAGAAGAACTTCGCTGCCTATCTGAAGAAGAACAGAGATATTGAAGTTAATCCGGACAGTGTATTTGATGTACAGTGCAAGCGCCTGCATGAGTATAAGAGACAGCAGCTCAACCTGCTGTGGGCGATTTCCAGATATCAGGAAATCAAGGCCGGAAAGAAGCCGGTACGTCCGATCACAATGTTCTTCGGCGCCAAGGCAGCCCCTGCCTATACCATTGCCAAGGATATCATCCATGCCATCCTGTGCTTCGCTTCCATTGTGGATAATGATCCGGAAGTATCACCTTACCTCAAGGTGGTCATGCTGGAGAACTACAATGTGTCTCTGGCAGAGAAGCTCATTCCGGCAGCGGATATCTCGGAACAGATTTCTCTGGCTTCCAAGGAAGCTTCCGGTACTTCCAACATGAAGTTCATGCTGAATGGAGCAGTGACACTTGGCACGATGGATGGTGCCAATGTGGAAATTGCGGATCTTGTCGGCAAAGACAATATCTATACCTTCGGTGAATCTTCCGATGAAGTCATCGAACACTATAAGAAAGCGGATTATGTTTCCCGTGATTACTATGAGAAGGATCCTGTCCTGAAGGATGCCGTGGATTTCCTTGTCAGTGATGAAATGATCGCAGCCGGCGATGAGAAGAATCTGAACCGCCTCTATCATGAGCTGCTGAACAAAGACTGGTTCATGACATTCCCTGACTTTGAAGACTACTGCAGAACAAAGGAAGTCATGCTCAAGGACTATGAAGACCGTGACAGCTGGAGCAGAAAGATGCTTGTCAACATTGCCCAGGCCGGCTTCTTCTCCAGTGACCGTACGATTGAGCAGTACAATACTGATATCTGGCATCTCAAGAGAGATGAAACAAAATAATCATTCACTATAAGCAGAAATCAAACTAAATACTCTTACATTATAAATTCCTCCCAAGGACATTGAACTGAACTGAGACGGTTCGATGTCCTTTTTTCTTCTGTTATGATGCTGCCTTTCACTCAGCTGGAATCGAGCCGGAAGGAACCGAATGAAACTGCAGAAAGAGAAATCGAAAAGGCGGGGCATCAGATCGGCGCACAATGCGGTATGCTGATACTGGAATCAGGGAGGCAGGCATATGATCTATACGGACAGGACAAGAAGAGCAATGATGCTGGCATATAAAGCACATCAGGGACAGGTGGATAAGGCTGGTGTGCCGTATGTGTTTCATCCGATTCATCTGGCGGAGCAGATGAAGGATGAAGTGACATGCTGTGCGGCTTTACTGCATGATACGGTAGAAGATACAGGGGTGAGGCTGGAACAGATCTATGAAGCGTTCGGCAGGGATGTAGGGGATGTGGTGGCTCATCTGACCCATGATAAAAGTGTGCCGTATATGGATTACATCAAAGAAGTGAAGAAGGATCCAAGGGCAGTACAGGTGAAGCTGGCGGATCTGCATCATAATATGGATATTCATCGGTATGACGGTCTGGATTTAAGTGAGGAAGAGAAGAAGCGGATTGAAATGAGGCTGAAACAGAAGTATGAACCGGCTCTGAAGTACCTGATGGCCTGATGTGTGCTACACTTCTGTTTATGAATCGAAAGAAGGCAATGCTGGCAGGGGCAGGGCTGTTTGTGCTCAGCGGTCTGCCCTATAAAATTGATGTCAGTACTTATGAAATAGAAACAGCATATATTCATGAGGATGTCAGGCTGTGTGTACTTTCCGATCTGCACAGCTGCCGGTTTGGAAAAAAGCAGCGTCAGATCAGAAGAATACTGGAGAAATATCAGCCTGACATCATTCTCATGCCGGGCGATATCATTGATGATCTGAAAAGTGATGCAGCAGCATTTGAACTGTTTGAAGCATGCCGGCCGTATGAGACGTATTATTCCCCGGGCAATCATGAAGTGCGTCTTCCTGATGAAAAGCTGGAAGAATACTGGATGCGGATGGAAGAGATGGGCATACGGGTTCTGATTGATGATTCTGTGTATGATCGGAAAAGAGGGATTGAGATTGCCGGCCTGCACAGTCTGCCGCATCATGTGGACTGCAGCCGTGAGTATGTGAATACGCTGTTTCATCATGAAGGCTATCGGATTCTCATGAGCCACAGACCCTGTTTTCCTTCCTTCTATGAAGGACTGCAGTGTGATCTTGTGGTGAGCGGACATGCCCATGGCGGACAGTGGCGTATTCCTTTTACGCATAAAGGATTTTATGCTCCGCAGGAAGGCATCTTTCCCAAGTACACAGAAGGTGTACATGCGCTTGGCAGTGTGAAGCTTTGTGTGAGCAGAGGATTGAACCGGAGTGCGTATTACATTCCCCGCTTGTTTAATAACCCGGAAATTGTATTCATTGACTTAAGAAAGAAGGAAAAGGTATGAAACAGCCGCCGAAAGAAAAAGTATATGAAGCGTTCAGTGCCATTGCGGATGGCAGAGTGAACATGAAGGAAGATCATGCGGAAGTGACTTCCAGTAATGGTGATAAGACATATGAAGTACAATGGCGTGACAATATGGCTGCGTCCAGTGATCCGGCTACGTACTGGCAGGGGTATCCCGGCTATCCGCTGATTGCCGTATGGATATTACGAGGTAAGCTGCAGGCGGATCGTACAATTGTGTCTTATACAGCCGGCATTCCATGGAAGAAGCTGAATGATGCCTGTAAAAGAGATTATGCCAGGGCCCTGGAACTTGC
Organism: Solobacterium sp.; assembly: GCA_022644565.1. Lineage (GTDB taxonomy): Bacteria > Bacillota_I > Bacilli_A > Erysipelotrichales > Erysipelotrichaceae > Bulleidia. Next base: position 17,638 of record JALCHG010000038.1, read on the forward strand.
CTTACAGGATAATCCGCATAAAGATGTCGTTCTTAAAGAAGGTGAAAAGGTAAATGCCCAGCTTGCTAAGATGGATGTAACGCTGAAAAGAAAGATACCAGCTTTGAAGTAAAGCTGTATGATAGAAAAAAGTGAGGAAATGAGTATGAGTGAAATTGACGCATTGACTTCTTATTGTCTGTCCTGTCCTGTACCCAGATGCGAAACCGGCTGCCCGGTCGGCAATCATATCTGTGATTATATCAAAGCCATGAAGGAAGACGATGTCGAGAAGGCCGGTGAAATTCTGAGAAGCATCAATCCTTTTCCGGAACTGACAAGCCGTCTGTGTGACTGTGACAGGCAGTGTCAGGGACACTGTGTCAGAGGGATCAAGGGTGAACCTGTATCGATTCAGCAGATTGAAAGATATATTGCCGATCATACCGGAAGAGTCATTCATAAAGGGGAAAACTGTGGGAAGAAAGCGGCTCTGATCGGTACCGGTCCGGCTGCTCTGGCGGCTGGCATTGATCTGATTGAAGCAGGATGGCAGGTGGAATACTTTGAGAAGCTGGATCAGATCGGCGGAGCGGTATATTCCGGCATTCCCTCCTATCGTTTTGATAAGAGGTATCTGGATGAGATCCATCAGGATTTAAAAGAGGCCGGAGCGGTGTTCCACTTCAATTGTGAAATCGGTAAAGATAAGTCTTTAGAAGATCTGACGGAAGAATTCGATGGGGTGCTGGCCGCACCTGGGGCCCAGGTGGAAAATACGTATGGGCTGTCTGGTGAGGGTTGTGAAGCAGGTCTTTCTCTGCTTTATCATCTCAATGTGGATGGAAAGCACGAGGAGTATAAGAAGAAGTATCACAGTGCGATTGTCTGGGGCGGCGGTAACGTTGCGATGGACTGTGCGAGAAGTCTTGTCAGGATTCTTGATGAAGTGACGGTAGTCTATCGAAGAAGCCAGAAGGAAATGCCGGCCAGCCAGGATGAAATTGAAGCGGCGAAGAAGGAAGGCGTGAAGTTTGCTTTCCTGGAGAATATTGTTGAACTGTATCATGATGACAATAACCGGGTGACCGGGGCACATCTTGTGAAGATGCATTTAGGTGAACCGGATTCTTCCGGACGGGCAAGACCGATTGTGACGGAAGGTTCGGACTATGATATTGCCTGTGAGCTTGTTGTACCGGCGATCGGACAGAAGGTGGATCTGGAACGGTTCGGTTTGGCGAAAAAAGAAAAACATGAGACGAATGTGCCTCATGTTTATGTGGCAGGAGATGCGGACCTTGGTCCGTGTACGGTGGCTGCCTGTATCAGAGATGGACGTGAAGCAGCCCGTGAGATGATTGAAGCAGATTAGTTTTCGGCAGGAGCACTTTCGGGTGCTTCTGTTTTTTCTTCATCGGAATTGTAGATGTCCTCATGGAGGGCATTTTCTTTTTTCGCAACAGCGCAGGCGCATGCCGCATCGCCGGTGACGTTGAGAGATGTAACAAGCATTTCAATCGGACGGTTGATGGCAAGGATCAGGGTGTATGTCATCAGAGCCATGTCGTTTGTATAACCCATGGCAGACAGGATGGTGAACAGGATGACGGCACCGGCACCAGGGGCAGCCGGCGTACCGATGGAAGCGACAATCGCCAGTAAGCCGATGACAAGAACAGAGGACAGAGTGACATGGTATCCGGCACAGCCGGCGATGAACAGAGCCGCAATCACCTGCATGATGGCGGTGCCGTCCATATTGATGGTCATGCCGAGAGGCAGTACGAAGCTTGTGATTTCTTCATCGACGCCAAGTTCATTGGTTGCTGTTTTCATGTTGAGAGGCAGTGTCGCAGCAGAGGAGGAAGTGGAGAAGCCGAACAGGGCAACCTTACCCATCTTCTTCATGAAGGTGGAGCCTTTCATGCCGGTGGTGAGGCGGACAAATAACGGATAGCCGAATAACAGGACAATTAACAGCAGGACAGTGGTCAGGATCATGTATACGGCAGCCGGCTTCAGATAGGAGATGCCGTAGGATGCGCATGTTCTTGTGATGAGGCAGAAGATGGCAACAGGACCGAGATTGTTGATGATCCAGGTCAGAAGAACGGTGATGATGTCGGATACTTCAGCACATGCCTTGGGTACGATGGATACCTTGTCGCCAAGCTTGTTGCAGGCAAGACCGACCGCCAGGGCACAGACAACAATGGCGAGTACACCGCCGTTATTGGTGAAGGCATCAGCGATGTTGCTTGGAACGGCATTGACGATAATCATCAGCGGATTGGTGGAAGATGTGGAACCTTCCGCTGCACTGAGACCGGTTGCCGTATTGGCAAACAGATGAGCATTGTAGGCAGCCATGCCGACAACAGCAGCGATGACAATGGCAATGCCGGTGGTCAGGAAGAAGTAGCCGATGGT
>JALCHG010000039.1:0-19629 GCA_022644565.1 Solobacterium sp.
TAAGTGACTGATTCATGCAGGCATAGACAATATTAAAAGGATCATCGTATGATCTAAAGAGACCAAACTATAGAAAGTACGAGGATCCCGAATGAATTATACAGATACACAGCCTTTGGTTCAATGCAGTCTTGATACAATGACAATTGCTCCTGAAGAACTTACTATCCCATCGGAACTTGTCAAAAGCGGTGTGCTTTACTTCATGTCAGGCATGCCCTCCTTTCGTTAGATGGCGCCATTGAAGCTGGTGGTAAAACAGAACGCTTCCGGCAAAGAGGATAATGGTCACTCCCACATTTGGAAATACTACAGGATCACTGGCAGACATGTACGAAAGGATGAGTACGCTCCCTCTAGAGTCGCGCCTTGATGGCATCATCAGCCATGCCAAGTAATAGATCAGTACCAGCAAGCTGGAGGGGATCAACAACATGATTAAGACAGAGAGGCGTAAAGGCTATGGCTATCCGGATGATGAATATTTCTTCCTCAGGCTGTTTGATGCCAGCAGGAAGAAATCTAGGTTCAACTAGCAGCTATACACACGAAAAAGGACTGAACCAATAAAAATGAAGGAACAGAAAATAAAGCTGAATGATGGACAGAGCATGCCAATCATGGGACTAGGCGTATTCATGATGGAACCGGACACATGTGAAAGGGCAGTAAGACAGGCGTTTGAAGACGGATATCGTCTGATTGATACGGCCAATTCCTATATGAATGAAAGAGCGGTCGGACGGGCCATGAAGGCATCGGGACTGAAACGGGAAGAAATTTATCTGACAACCAAGATCATGCCTGTTGACTTCGGTTATGAAAAGACCAGGCTTGCCATTGATGCAACATTGAAAAGGCTGGATACACCATATATTGACTTATTGCTGCTGCATATTCGCTTCGGGGATTACATGGGTGCCTGGAAAGCGCTGGAAGAGGCAGTCAGGGAAGGCAGGGTGAAGTCCATCGGCATTTCCAATTTCAATGAGAAAGAGATTCTGGATATTGCTGAACATGGTACGATCCTTCCGGCAGTGGACCAGATTGAATGTCAACCTTACTTTCAGCAGAAGAAGATGCGTACTTTTCTGAAGCAGTACGGCATACAGGTAGAAAGCTGGTTTCCGATCGGACATGGCAGTCAGAAGCTTCTGAATGATCCTTTGTTATTACAACTTGCTGAGAAGTATGACAGAACTCTGGTGCAGATCATCCTCAGATGGCATGTGCAGGAGGGACTGATTCCGCTTCCCAAGGCAGTGAATCCGATACATCTGAAAGAAAACATCCATATCTTTGACTTCCATCTGGAAGACAAAGATATGGAGAAGATTGAAAAGCTGGATACGGGAAGAAGTTTCTTTCAGGATGAATATGACCGGGAAAGTGAAGAAGAAAGGGCAGCAGAATATCTGAATATTGAACATCCCGACTATGACAGCCAGAAGTGATTCACCTGCCTGGATTGGTAGGAAAAATTTTGCGGAACCTGGTGCATCAGTCTGATGCATCAGTATTTGTGAGGATAGGGATGCATGTATAATGAACAGGCAGAAGGGGAAAGAAAGAGATGGACAGGAAAATAACCGGAAAGCTTGAAGAGGAACTGAAGGCGTATACACAGTCAGGGCAGATTCCCTTTCATATGCCGGGACATAAAAGAAGATTTCAGGCAACGTCGGCTATTGACAGTACGCTGGATTTTACGGAAGTGGAAGAGACGGATGATCTGCATCATTCAAACGGCATACTCAAAGAGGCCATGGCCCGTACAGCTGCCCTTTATGGGGCAGATCAGACCTGGTTTCTGGTTAATGGAAGTACATGCGGCAATCTGGCCGGCATCTTTGCCTTGACCCATGAAGGGGCGGAAGTGATTGCGGCCCGCAGCTGCCACCGTTCTGTCTTTCATGCCATGCAGTTAAGGCATCTCAAGGTACACTGGCTGATGCCGCCGTATATCAAAGCGTATGAAACATATGGCTCGCTTACGCCGGAAAGTGTACAGGCAGCTCTGGAACAGTATCCGGACAGTGAAGCTGTGATTCTGACCAGTCCAACGTATGAAGGCGTGATCAGTGATATCAGAGCAATTTCTTCTATTGCTCACAGATATCGTGTGCCGGTATTTGTGGATGAAGCGCATGGCCCGCATCTCAGTATGGGAGATTTCCCGGCCGGTGCGGTGGAAGAAGGGGCGGATCTTGTGGTGCAGAGTCCGCATAAAACTTTATTCAGTGCCACCCAGACCGCCTGGCTTCATGTAAAAGGTGATCTGGTAAATCATGCGGAAGTGGAAAAACAGCTGGGGGTATTTGAAACTTCTTCTCCATCCTATCCATTGATGATGAGTCTTGACGGATGTACGGCTGCCTGGCAGAAAAACGGAAATACCTATGTCCAGGCATGGCGCCGGGAGATCCATGCATTTGAAGCTGAGATCCAAAATCTCAGATATATACGTGTGCTGGAACACCAGAACAGGCAGAACAGTCCTCTGATCTATGCCTATGATCCCGGCAAGATTCTCATCCATACCCCGCTTTCCGGAAGCGCATGCATGAAGATCCTGCATGATCAGTATCATTTCACCATGGAAATGGCGCAGGGGCATAATGTGCTTGCCATGAGCAGTGCGGCTGATGCGCCCGGTACGCTGAAAAAGCTCGGGGAAGCACTTTGTCAAATGGATCAGCACATGGAAGAAGAAAAAGAAGAAGATCCCATGGGTGAGATCGTTCTGCCTGAAGTCAGAATGACAATGCATGATGCGGTGGAAATGACACATGTGACAATGGATTTAGAGAATGCTGCTGGAAGGACGGCAGCGGAATATCTGTTTCTCTATCCCCCGGGCATACCTTTCATTGTGCCCGGTGAAGTGATCAGGGAAGAACAGATTGCCATTGTGCATCGTGTGGAGGCACTTGGCTATGAGGTGCGCCACAGTGAATCTGAAAAAGAACAGATCATTGTCTGTCAGAAATAGAAAAAACGAAGTCAGAAAATGACTTCGTTTTCAGATCAGATATGGCAGTCTTCTTCACAATCCGTATCACAGAAGGCTGTGTCACAGGATGACGGCGAAGGGGCAGTGCCGTTTTTCTCGGCATCCATGGCTTCGGCGACTTTGATCATGATGGCACATTCAATCCGTTTGCGGAATACCTTACAGCCATATTCATATGTACCGTGGATATCACCGGTTGCGTGGTAGGCATTGGCTGCACAGCCGCCGGAGCAGTACAGTTTGGCCCAGCAGTTCTGACAGTCAGGGCGGGCATAGACATTGCACTTTCTGAATTCATCTCTTAAGGCTGTATTGGTAATGCCATGATAGATATCGCCGAGCTTATAGCTGGCATCACCGACAAACTGGTGGCAGGGATACAGATCACCCCATGCGGTGACGGCCACATATTCCGTACCGGAACCGCAGCCGGAAATGCGCTTGTAGATGCAGGGACCGTGCTCCAGGTTGATCATGTAATGATAGAACACAATCGGATGGCCTTCCCGCTCTCTTCTGATCATATCCTTGGCCAGCAGTTCATACTGTTCATACAGAATGGGCAGATCTTCTTCGGTTAAGGCGCTAGGGCTCTTTGGATCTGCGACAACCGGTTCCATGGACAGCTGGGTAAAGCCCAGATCATCCGCCATATGGAAGATGTCTCTGGTGAAATCGGTGTTGTAATGCGTGAAGGTGCCTCTCATGTAATAGTTCTTATCACCGCGTGCTTTAACAAATTTCTGGAAGTTCGGCACAATGCGGTCATAGCTTCCTCTGCCATTTGCGTCGACCCGGAAGCGGTCATTGACTTCTTTGCGGCCATCCAGCGAAAGCACAACGTTGTAGCATTCTTTATTGGCCCATTCAATGACTTCATCCGTCACATTGACGCCATTGGTCGTCAGAGTGAAACGGAAGTTCTTATTCTTTTCCTTTTCAATACTGCGGGCATAAGCAACAAGCTTTTTGCATACATCAAAATTGACCAGTGGCTCACCGCCGAAGAAATCGACTTCCAGATTTCTTCTTGTGCCGGAATGCTCCACCAGGAAGTCCAGTGCTCTTTTTCCTGTCTCAAAGTCCATCAGACCGGATCTGCCGTGGAATTTGCCCTGGGAGGCAAAGCAGTAGGAGCAGTTGAGATTGCATGTGTGGGCAACTAAGAGACACATGGCTTTGATGACATCGGAACGCTTCTTGAGCTCCGGTGCCAGGCCGGCAAAGGAATCTTCGCTGAACAGACGTCCCTGTTCAATGAGGGTATCGATGTCATCAAAGACATCATTGAGATCGCTTTCACAGATGCCTTTGTCCTGATAACGCTTCTGCAGTTCTTTCTGTGCTTCCTCACGTGTTCTGCCTTCATCCAGCAGGGCAATGGCATCATACGTGACATCATCCGTCACATGCACACTGGCGCTGTAGGTATCCAGAACAATGTTATATCCGTTCATCTTATACTGATGAATCATAATATTCCCCTTTCATGAAAGAACCGGAACACTGATGACAGTGCTCCGGTCATTATTTTCTGTCTGTATTGCGGTGAACCGGCAATTACTTGGCCTGCTTGTTTTCGCAGTTCTGGTTGGCAATGCCGCAGCTTGTCTTGCATGCGCTCTGGCAGGAAGTCTGGCATTCACCGCATCCGCCTTTAACTGCGCTGTCCTTCATGTTGCGGGTATCCAAAGTCATGATGTGTTTCATTGTTATATCCTCCTTCATTCAGGTTATAGCTGATCCTGACGCATCAGCACAGCGATCTGCCGCAGGTCCCTTGGCAATCGGCACAGGCGGCCTGAAACCTTACTTATTATCTTATGAGCGGTGAACGGGGTTGTCAAGAAGAAGGAAAACAGCTGCAAAGGGTGTGCATCATGTACATTGGAACGTACTCTGCAGGAGATGATAAATGAGAATCTGTTCACCCAATTACCTTACAATTTTCATGATCTGCATGTGCAATCTGTACCGTTTCCATCTATACTGGAAACAGAAATAGAATGGAGGCATCTTATGAGTTTTAAAACAGTTGTGAAACTGGCTGTCGGCGCCGCTGCCGTCTGCGCCGGTGCGCTCGCTTATCGTAAGCTGAAGGATAAGAAAGAGCCGGTTACGGTATGGGATGATGAACCGGAAAAGAAGGAACCTGAGAAGGATGAACAGGGCAATGTAGTGGTTCATGTGGACATTCCCGGCATTCTGACCCAGATTTTCGTCAAGGCGGGAGATCATGTCAACAAGGGTGATACACTGGCTTTGATCGGCAATAATCTGCCGGTAGAAGCGCCGGTATCCGGTACTGTACTGGAAGTCAAGGCGGAAACCAATACTATGGTGTCTACAGATGATGACATCATGACGATCCAGGCAGAGTAAGACAAGTAAAAAACGGCAGAGATCAATGCGGGTTGAACTCTGCCGTCTTTATAGTCTGTCAGCCAAGAATGGCAATGACACTGACATCGTCTTTATTCTGCGGCAGAGGAATCAGAGTACCTTCTGTTTCTTTGCCGTTGACAAGCAGTGTCTTTACACCTGACTGTTTATGATCCGGGTTTTTAACGGTGATGTGATAATGTACGCCGCGGAATGTTCTTTCTACAGTATATTCATTCCAGTCTGAAGGAATGCATGGATTGACGGCAAGGCCGTCAAGCGTAGGCTGAATGCCCAGAATATACTGGGAAACAGCGGTGAATGTCCATGCGGCTGTACCGGTCAGCCAGCTGTTCTTGCCTTCTCCGAAAGTGGCCGCATCCTTTCCGGCAACCATCTGACAGTAGGCGTATGGTTCGGTCCGGTGAATGTCACTGATATTTTCCAGATAGACAGGACACGTCTTGCGGAATACTTCAAAGGCACGATCGCCATGTCCCAGCATTGTTTCCGCGATGACAATCCAGGGGTTGTTATGGCAGAAGATACCGGCATTTTCCTTGTATCCCGGCGGATAGGAACTGATTTCACCAAGCTCTTTGTGGTATCTGGTATAAGCCGGCTGATGCAGGCAGATGCCGTATTTTGTGTCCAGTCTTTCTTTCACGCTTTCAAGAGCCTGCTCAGCTTTGCCGTCATGCAGTCCGATGCCGGCCATAACGCACATGCCCTGTGGTTCGATGTAGATCTGACCTTCCTCACATACATGACTGCCGACCGGATTGGAATAGGCATCATAGGCCCGGATGAACCACCTGCCATCCCAGCCTGCATCTTCTACTCTTTCCACCATTTCATTGACATTCCTGGTGACTTCCTCAGCTTCTTCAGGTCTCTTGATATGGTTCAGAAGATCCGCAAATTCACGGCCGTATTTCACATACATGCCGGCAATGAACACGGATTCCGCAACCGGTCCTTCACTTGGCCCGAAGGTCTGGAAGCTTTCCCCGGGTTCGGTGGAGAAGCAGTTGAGATTCAGACAGTCATTCCAGTCAGCCCGTCCGATTAACGGCAGCTGATGAGGACCTCTGTGTGTTGTGGTAAAGGCGAAGGAACGGCGCAGATGTTCCAGCAGCGGCGCTGTATTGTCAGGATTATTGTTGAAGGTGCACAGTTCATCCAGAATCGAATAGTCGCCTGTTTCTCTGAGATAGGCACAGGTACCGGCAATCAGCCACAGCGGATCATCGTTGAAGCCGGAGCCGATATCCGAGTTGCCTTTCTTGGTCAGAGGCTGATACTGATGGTAGGCACTGCCGTCTTCAAACTGGGTATTGGCAATATCGATGATTCTTTCTCTGGCCCGGTCCGGAATCAGATGAACAAAGCCGAGCAGATCCTGACAGGAATCACGGAAACCCATGCCCCGGCCAAGACCGCTTTCAAAATAGCTTGCCGAACGGCTCATATTGAAAGTGACCATGCACTGGTACTGGTTCCAGATATTGACCGTACGATTGAGCTTTTCTTCTTCAGTATGAACGGTGAAGGTGGAAAGCAGTCTGTCCCAGTATGCTTTCAGATCAGAAAGGGCTTTGTTTACCTGCTCATCTGTCTGATACCTGGCGAGCAGTTTCTCGGCCGGTGCTTTATTGATAACATTCGGCGCCTCCCATTTCTGATCCACAGGGTTTTCACAATAGCCAAGCACAAAGATATAGCTCTTAGCTTCGCCAGGCTGCAGGGTGACTCTGATGTGATGAGAGCCGATCGGTGCCCAGCCATGGGCAATGGAATTGCGGCTCTTTCCGTCTTTGACTGCTTCAGGATTGGCGAAGCCGTTATAGACACCGATAAAACTGTCACGGCTTGTATCAAATCCATCTATCGGTGCATTCACTGCATACAGAGCATAATGATTGCGCCTTTCCCGGTATTCAGTCTTGTGATAGATTACGGAGCCTTTGACTTCTACTTCACCGGTGGAGAAGTTGCGCTGGAAGTTGGACATATCATCCATGGCATCCCAGAGACAGAACTCCACACAGCTGAACAGATCCAGTGTGCGCTGTGCATCACTGTGATTGCTCAGGACAAGGCGGTTGATTTCACAGGTATCATTTACCGGAACAAAAGCAGTCAGGCGGGCATGAATCTGGTTCTTTTCCCCATCGATAATGGAATAGCCAAGGCCATGGCGGCAGCTGTAGGCATCCAGTTCTGTCTGGGTGGGTTGCCAGCCCGGATTCCATACGGTATCCCCGTCTTTGATGTAGTAATAGCGTCCTCCGGAATCCAGCGGACAGTTATTGTAGCGGTAGCGGGTGATGCGCCTGAGTTTTGCGTCTTTATAGAATGCATAGCCGCCGGCTGTGTTGGAGAAGAGACTGAAGAAGTCCCTGCTGCCAAGATAATTGATCCAGGGCAGAGGGGTGCGGGGTGTGTCAATGATGTACTCCCGTGCGGTGTCGTCGAAATGACCGTATTGCATATTAGATTCCTCCCGTAATAGCAGTTCTGGTGTGTTCAAAATTTACGAACACGATTTCGTAACTTACACTTCAAGTATTAGCACAGATGAAATAAAAATACAAGTAACCGCTTACACTGGCAGAATGAGCGCAAAAATTGGATAAAAAATTTCAGCGAAGGTTGTTGACAGCGCTTACATTGTCGGCTATATTGAAAGTGCGAAAACGATTTCGAGTCTTCGAAAAGGAAATGAAAAAGAGTTGAAATGCACGATATATTCAGAAAATACAAAGGTTTCTGAAGGATGCTTTCAAAGTGCTTTTCGAAATTTTCTTACGAAAAATCTACGAAACGTTTCGCTGGAGTGATTCATGGCAACGATCAAGGATATAGCGAAAGCATGTCATGTCTCTCCTTCCACCGTATCCAAGGCATTGAATGGATATGCGGATGTGGGACAGCAGACAATAGAGAGGATCAGAGAAACAGCAAGGAAGATGAATTATCGTCCGGATCCGGCTGCGAGGATGCTGAAGACAAACAGTTCACACAATATCGGCATCGTATTTGAAGATGAAACAATGTGCGGGCTGACCCATGAATTCTTCTCACATGTTCTCAACAGTGCCAAGAATACGCTGGAAGCGCATGGCTATGACATCACGTTCATCAGTTCAAAGATCGGCGGCAATTCCTTTCTGGATCACTGCCGTTACCGCAAGGTGGACGGGGTTCTGATTGCCAGTGTCGATTTCCACAATGAACAGGTTGTTGAACTTGTTAAAAGTGAAATCCCGAACGTGACCATTGACTATGTGTTTGACAGTCACAGCTGTGTCATGAGTGACAATGTGCAGGGTGCCTATGATCTGGTGAAATACCTGTTTGAAATGGGACACCGCCGCATCGGCGTCATCCATGGCGAACGCACTTCCGTTACGGTCAAGCGTTTATCAGGCTTCTACAAAGCATGCCGTGATTTCAATATCACAATACCGGAAAAATACATTATGGAAAGCCGGTATCATGACATTGACCGCACTTCTGCGTGTGCCGAAAAGCTGCTTGATATGGAAGAAAGACCAACCGCGATCATGTTTCCGGACGACTATTCAGCCATCGGCTGCCGTACTCTGTTTGAAAGAAGGAATCTGCGTATTCCGGAAGACATCAGCATCACCGGCTACGATGGTCTGCCTCTTTCCCAGGCGACCAGACCCAGACTCACTACCATGCACCAGGATGCGGAAGGCATCGGACAGAAAGCAGCAGAGAAATTGGTGGAAATCATTGAAAGCAGACAGAAGGAAATTGTTGAAGAAATCATTATCAAACCGAATCTGTATCCCGGCGAAACCGTCCGCCGGATGGAATAACATCACATCACATAGGCTTCAATTGCAGCAATTGACTGCAATCAGCACAATAATTCTTTTTTGGGAGGAAAATTTATGAATTACCGTGTTTCAAGAGTTCTCAGTATCGCTTCAGCAGCCGCTATGGCACTCAGTCTGACAGCCTGCGGTTCATCCAGTTCCAGCAGCAAATCAACCGCTGCTTCAACTTCCGGTTCTTCAGAAGAAGGAAAGGTTCTCAACATCCAGGCCTGGAACGAAGAGTTCAAGAGCCGTATGGAAGACCATTATCCGGGCTATAAAAAAGTAGATGACACAACCGGCAAGATCGGCGATGTCACTGTCAAGTGGACGATCACACCTTCTGATGATAATGCGTATCAGAATAACCTCGACAGCGTTCTGCCGAACAATGCTGATGCGGATGCCGATGACAAAGTCGATATCTTCCTGATGGAAGCTGACTATGCACTGAAGTATGTCAACAGTGATGTCACGATGAGTCTGAAGGATCTCGGCATTACAGATGATGATCTGTCCGATCAGTTCGATTACACAAAGGATATTGTCAAGGATGAAGACGGCAACATCAAGGGTTCTTCCTGGCAGGCATGCTCTGCAGGTCTGATTTATAACCGTCAGGCAGCCAAGGATATTCTGGGTACAGATGATCCGGATGAAGTACAGAAGGCAGTTGCTGACTGGGATACCTTCAACGCTACTGCAGCCAAGGCAAAGGAAAAGGGCTACAAGATCGTATCTACAGTCAATGATACATACCGTGTTTATTCCAATAATGTTTCCAAGCCTTGGGTAACAGACGGCAAGGTTACTGTTGATGACAACATCAAGAAGTGGGTTGATGACTCCAAGAAGCTGGTTGATGCCGGTGAGACAACAACAGCTGATCTGTGGTCTGATGACTGGTCCAAGGGTTTCTTCCCGGACGGAAAGGTATTCTGCTACTTCGGACCGGCATGGCTGATCAACTTCTCCATGCACGCTGATGAAGATGGTTCTATCGCCAACCAGGGTGGCTGGGGCTTATGCGTAGGTCCGCAGTCCTTCTACTGGGGCGGCACATGGATCGCTGCTGCAACCGGAACAGATAACCCGACTCTTGTCAAAGACATTATTCTGAAGATGACAACAGATCAGGATATCCTCAAGGAAATCGCTGTTGATGATTCTGACTGTGTCAACTCCAAGACTGTACTTGATGCATTAGCAAGTGATTCTTCCTTCGGCAACAAGATTCTGGGCGGTCAGAACCCTTATGCACAGCTTGAAGCAGGTGCTGAAAAGGTTGATATGTCCAACATCTCTCCGTATGACCAGGGCTGCAACGAAGAATTCCAGAGTGCTATGAAGAACTACTTCGACGGCAACGCCACATATGACGAAGCTCTTGATCAGTTCAAGAAGGCAATCGTTGAAAAGTATCCTGATCTGACAGTTGAATAAGATTCAGATCTGAATGAATGGGCTGACGGACAGAGGAACACTCTGTCCGTCAATCCTTATATGGAGGGCAGAAAATGCGTAAAAAATCACATGTACTCAGCCATAACAAATGGGGCTATATCTTCCTGATACCTTTTCTGGCAGCCCTCGTTGTGTTCCAGCTGATCCCTCTGATCAGCACCATATACAACAGCTTCTTTGAAAATTATCTGTCAGGACTCAAACAGATCGGGCCGAACTTCATCGGACTGGAGAACTTCCAAAAGCTCCTTTCCTCAGGCGACTTCATGACCTATACGAAAAATACGATCATCATGTGGATTCTTGGCTTTGTACCGCAGATCCTGGTATCGCTTATGCTAGCAGCCTGGTTTACGGACAGATCGCTGAAACTGAAGGGACAGCGTTTCTTCAAGACAGTTATCTATCTGCCGAATCTGATCATGGCTTCTGCATTTGCCATGCTGTTCTTCACATTATTCGCTGATGGCGGACCGATCAACAGCATCCTTCTGCAGCTGCATATCATCTCACAGCAGTATAAGTTCATGTCGCATGTCTGGAGTGTCAGAGGATTAGTTGCCTTAATGAACTTCCTGATGTGGTTCGGCAATACCACCATTCTTCTGATGGCCGGCATGATGGGCATTGACGGATCGATGTTTGAAGCAGCTGAAGTAGATGGGGCTACGCCGGGTCAGATCTTCCGCAAGATTACGATGCCGCTGTTGAAGCCGATCTTTGTCTACGTACTGATTACTTCTCTGATCGGCGGTCTGCAGATGTTCGATGTACCGCAGATTCTGACCAATGGATCCGGTGATCCGATGCGTTCCAGCATGACCCTGATCATGTGGCTGAACAAGTATCTCTACAGTAAGAACTATGGTATGGCCGGTGCGCTGTCTGTCATCCTTCTGATTGTCACAGGCATCCTCAGTCTGATCGTGTTCCGTATTACCGCAAAAGATAAGATACACTGAAAGGAGAATATGTTATGAGTGAACAGACAGTTCCTGTTAAAAAGAATAAGAGCAGAATGTACCAGGGGCGCCGTACTGCTGTGTACATCGTGCTGATCCTGATTACCATTCTGTGTCTGATCTGGTTCTATATTCTCTTCATCAATGCGACACGTTCCAATGGTGATCTGTCAAGAGGTTTCCGGGCTTATCCTGGCAATTATCTGTTCAAGAACCTCTACAATCTGTTCCATGGAACGCTGCCGGTAGGCAGAGGCATGCTGAACTCACTGATTATTGCTTCCTGCACAGCAGTTCTGACAACGTATTTCTCCACGATGACAGCATTTGCCATCCATGCGTATAATTTCAAAGGCAAGAAAGCAATCTTCACGTTCATCCTTGCCATCATGATGATCCCGACGCAGGTAACGGCACTCGGCTTCCAGCAGATGGTAAGAAATATGGGTCTGGAAAACAGCTATATTCCGCTGATTCTTCCATCCATTGCCGCGCCGGTTGTCTTCTTCTATATGAAGCAGTATATGGATTCCAACCTGCCGGCCTCCTTACTGGAGTCGGCCCGGATTGATGGGGCAACAGAGTTCCATATCTTCAATCACATTGTGGTTCCGCTGATGAAACCGGCGATTGCTGTACAGGCAATCTTCAGCTTTGTCTCCTCATGGAACAACTACTTCATCCCTTCACTCATCCTGCATAAGGATACGATGAAGACACTTCCGATCCTGATTGCTCAGCTGCGTTCTGCAGACTGGCTCAAGTTCGATATGGGACAGGTATATGCCATGATCGCATTCTCAATTCTTCCGGTCATCATCGTCTATCTGTTCCTATCCAAATATATCGTTGAAGGCGTTACAGCCGGCAGTGTAAAAGGCTGACGGTTAAATTTTTCTATCCCTCCATGAGAGAATCCGTGCCAGTACGGGTTCTCTTTTCTGTCTTTTCTGTTTCTGAAATGTGACAAAACAGAAAAAATCTGCTGAATAAATATTGTTAAAAGAAAAATAAATTTCTGAAATCTGAAAATGAAGGAAAGAATCTGTATTCCAACTTTCAATTCAATCACAATGACAGAGCAGGGAGGAAATGAAAAGATGGAAAAAAGTGAAACAGCAGAATTTATCAATAGACTTGCACTCAAAGATCCGTCCTCCTGGATAAAGTGACGGCTGAACGCAGGGCATGTGCAGACGCTGACCATATGTATGGCAGAGAGCTGAAGATCATTGACATGGGCATCAACAGAATGGGTGTCGGCTACAAGTCCATTCCGGTTGTACTCAACCTCAAGCGCTGATGCTTTTCCTTCATTTGTCATAGATCTTCTATATAAAGAGAACAGAGCTGTATGCCCTTTGTGCACACAGCTCTGTTTTTGTCCTCTTACAGCTGAATGATCTTTTTTACACCCTTGACCTGATCCACCTGTATGCCGCTCAGTTTGCCGGTTACCAGCATGTCGATATCATCATACGTAAAGAAAGAACAGGCCGCTTTGCGCTCAAATTTGGAGACATCCATAACGACGATCTTGTACTTGGCACGCTGGATAATCAGATGCTTGATCGGCACTTCGGTATAATCCAGGGCGGTAAACCCAGGCGCACCGCTGATACCATCGGATCCCAGAATGGCAATATCGAAGTTGAACGGGCGGATCATTTCGATGGCTTCAGGACCGATGGTACGCAGGCCGACATTGGCAACTTTCCCGCCGCACATGATGACATTGAGATTGAGCCTTGCGGCCTGGTAGGCAAGAGGAAGACTGGTCGTCACGATGGTGACATCCTTGCGCCGGGTGAGATATGGCAGTCCAGCCAGGGTTGTACTGCCGGCATCCAGGAATACGGCCATGCCGTCTTTGATTTCACTCATGGCACGCCATCCGATTCTGCGCTTGTCTTCTACATGTTCCTTGCCGCGCATGACAAATGGCAGTTCCATCAGACTGGAAACACCCATGACATAGCCGTGTTCACGATGAACAAGGTTCATCTCTTCCAGGGTGTTGAGATCATGCCGGATTGTTTCCGGGGTGACATGAAGTTCATCCGCCAGATCACTTATTCTGACTTTCTCCTGCTGATCCAGGATGTCCCGGATCTTCTTGAGGCGTTCTTCTTTTTTCTGTGACATAAAGGGCCCTCTTCTGAAATGTATATATACAGAAAATATTATAGATAAATTATACAGAAAACAAATGGAATAAATTCTGAATCATATGAATACAAAAAAGATTAAGGAACGAAAAGTTTTATTCCATCGCTGCTGCAGACGGCCGGTAATATTTCTGAATCTGATTTGAACAGAAAAAACATACACAGAATATTCTGAATAACAACAGAAACAGATTCTGAAAGTATTTGAAACAGAAATATATATACCGGATCTCTTCTTGCTGGAACATAATACAGATGGATCAGGAAAGGATCGAAAGAAATGGAAAACAGAGAACTGAAAGAACATGCAGTAAATATACGCATGAACATTATCAGAGAAATTGCCAATGCCCAGTCCGGTCATCCGGGCGGATCACTTGGCGCTGCCGATATCCTGACAGAACTTTTCTTTGAAGTCATGGATATCAATAAAGACAATGCGGATACAATCGACCGGGGTAGATTTGTATTATCCAAGGGCCATGCCTCTCCTCTCTTGTATGCTGTTCTGGCTGAAAAGAGCATTATTCCCGAAGAAGAACTGATGACCTTCCGTAAAATCAATTCAAAACTGCAGGGGCATCCCAATATGAATCATGTAACAGGGGTGGATATGAGCACCGGCTACTTAGGCCAGGAATTTGCAGCAGCGGATGTTATGGCTTTAACCAATAACCTTGAAGGCAACAGACATAGAATCTATGCCCTGCCTGGTGATGGAGAGTGCGAAGAGGGTGAGGGAGTTGCCCGCATGATTCAGTCCTTCCTTCATTAATATACGAATCATTCCCTGCCGCCTCTTCGGACGGGGCGGCAGGTTACTATCCTTTTCATTATCCTTTTGGTGCTGATGCAGGTCAGCACCGCTTTTTTGTGCAGATTATGGGACTAATACAGGGACATCTGTCATAAAATAGTGAAATATGTGCCAGATGGCGTTTAAAATAAGATGTAAGCGCTTTAAATTTAAAATGCTGAGAGAAGGACATGTGTCACATGACAATGAAAGGAGAGGTATGAGCGCAGTAGATGAAGTAATGCTGAAGCTGCCGGATGAGACAGCATCACAGCTGGATGAGTTTCTGACTTATGCCCCGCGATGGCTTGTGGAGTCTTTCCGCTGTGTCACGATGGAGAAGGGACAGATTCTGATGCGGGAAGGCACACCGGCAGATAAGGTTTATATTCTGCTGGATGGCAGGGTTACCGCAGCAGATCTGCGGGTGGAGACAGCCCGGTATGATTACATGACGTTTTATCCGATTGAAGTATTCGGGGCAATGGAATTTCTGGCGGATCTGGATACAGTACAGACCACGCTTGTGACCGCCAGAAAATGTCTGTTTCTGGAAACATCGGCAGACCGCTTTGAAAAGTGGATGCACCAGGACCTTCATGCCCTGCTGATGCAGACAAGATCCATGACCAGGTATCTTCTGGAACAGGCCAAGGATACGCGGCTCAATCTGCTTCTGCAGGGTGAGGAAAGAGTGTATCTGTATCTTGTGAGGCAGTATGAGAAGAACAGCCGTGATGCCATGTGCGTCATTACCAAAAGTCTTGAGGAAATTGCCAATGCGACCGGTCTTTCCCTGCGTACGGTCAACCGTTCTTTGGCAGATATGATTGAAAAGGAAACCGTGACGCGGCAGGGCAGAAAACTGAGCATCAATGCCGATCAGTATGAAATCATGCGGCATATTCTGGATCAGAAGATCTATCACTTTGAGTGTGCAGATAAAAAATAGGAAAGAAGGAAAGAACATGAAGAATTATTCAGAAGATGCGTCCAAGCAGTATCACATTCAGGTAGGAAAAGGTGAAGTAGGCAGATATGTCATCCTGCCGGGTGATCCGGGCAGATGTGAGAAGATTGCTGCTTACTTTGACAATCCTGTCAAAATTGCGCAGAACCGTGAATATACAACTTATACCGGAACCATTGAAGGGGAGAAGGTCAGTGTCACCTCCACCGGCATCGGCGGTCCCTCTGCTGCTATTGCCTTACAGGAACTGACTGCCTGCGGGGCAGATACATTCATCCGGGTCGGCACATGCGGGGGCATGCAGCTGGATGTCAAGAGCGGCGATATCGTCATCGCTTCCGGTTCAATCCGGGCGGAAGGTACAAGCCGTGAATATGCTCCGATTGAATATCCTGCCGTAGCCAGCTTTGATGTGATTGAAAAGATGAAGTATGCGGCTGTTAAAATGAATGTGCCGTATCATATCGGGGTTGTGCAGTCCAAGGATTCTTTCTATGGCCAGCATGAACCGGAAATCATGCCGGTAAGCTATATGCTTGAAAACAGATGGGAAGCCTGGAAGAGAATGGGCTGTCTGGCATCTGAGATGGAATCTGCTGCCTTATATACGGTAGGGCAGTTTCTGAGAGTCAGAGTCGGCGCATGCTTCCTTGTGATGGCAAACCAGGAAAGAGAGAAGAAACATCTTGATAACCCGGTTGCCCATGATACGGATCTTGCCATAAGAGTAGCAGTAGAAGCAATCCGCAGTATGATTCTGGAAGAAAAGAACAAGTAATCAGGAGAAATAACATGAAAAAACAACTGAGCGAAGAACAGATTCACAGTCTGATTGACCAGGCAATCGGAATGCTGCAGTATTCCTACATGCCTTATTCTCATTTTGCCGTCGGCGCTGCCTTACTGGCTAAAAACGGTAAAGTTTATACCGGCTGCAACATTGAAAATGCCGCACTGACTCCGACCAACTGTGCCGAGCGTACCGCCTTTTTCAAGGCTGTCAGTGAAGGGGTAAAGGAGTTTGATGCCATCGCCATTGTAGGCGGTAAGAACAGAAAGGCAGAAGAATTCTGCACGCCGTGCGGTGTATGCCGGCAGGTCATGATGGAATGGTGCAATCCTGATGATTTCCAGATCATCACCGGCAAGGCGGATGGAGAGTATCAGATTCATACATTGAGACAGTATCTGCCGGATGGATTCGGGCCGACAGATCTGCAGTGAAAAGCAGTGCTGCGGCACTGTTTCTTTTTCTCATAAGATGTAATATAATATATGACATAGGAGGACAGACATGCAGGTATCAACGAAATTTACAATTGCGATTCATCTGCTTGCGGCAGTGAAATACTTCGGTAAGGACATGAAAGTGACCAGTCAGTTTCTGGCTTCCAGTATCGGCGTGAATCCGGTGATTGTCCGCAACATCATGATTCAGCTGCAGAAAGCAGACATCATTGATGTGAAAAGAGGACCGGGCGGTATTGTTCTGAAGAAGCCGTTATCAGAGATTACTTTCCTGGATGTTTACAATGCGGTTGAAACAAACAATGATGATCTGTTCCGCTTTCATGAGAATCCCAATCCCCAGTGTCCGGTCGGGCGCAACATTCATCATGCCCTGGACGGTCAGCTGAATGCACTGCAGAGCGATTTTGAAAAAGATCTTTCCAGCCATAATCTGGAAAGTGTCTATGAAAGTATTGTTGAGGCCAACAGATAAAGGTCTGATCTGTACCGGAAAGCCAGAAAACGGCCCTGTCACAAGGCGTTGGCAGAGCCGTTTTTTCTTTTCCTGTCAATTTATATATTTTTTTGGAATATTTGATGTGAAAACGTTTCCGCAAACATTTCCAGGGTGTATAATGAAAGCGCTCACAGATAGTGGGACCGTAAGAGATTATGTCTCTTGCCAGTAAGCGTTTCGGCTGGGCTTTTGACGCCGGGCGCTTCGTAATTCTTTCTAAACCATAAGAAAGGGGCAAAAAAGGTAAAACATTATGGCAGAAGTAGAACTCAGACACATTGAAAAGATTTATCCAAACGCACAGGACGGCACCAAGAAAAAGAAGCCTAAGAAGGGTGAACCGGAAAAGAAGAAGTCCAATCTGAAAGTAACAGAGGAAGGCGTATTAGCTGTAGAAGACTTCAACCTCAAGATCAAGGATCAGGAATTCATCGTTCTGGTAGGTCCTTCCGGATGCGGCAAATCCACAACTTTGAGAATGGTTGCCGGTCTTGAAGACATTACAAGAGGCGAGCTGTACATCGACGGCAAGCTCATGAATGATGTAGCACCGAAGGACAGAGACATCGCCATGGTCTTCCAGAACTATGCATTGTATCCGCATATGACAGTCCGTCAGAATCTGGAATTCCCGCTGAAGATCAGAAAGACACCGAAGGATGAAATGGACAAGCGTGTCAATGACGCTGCTGAAACACTCGGCATTACCCAGTACCTCGACCGTAAGCCGAAGGCTCTTTCCGGCGGTCAGAGACAGAGAGTTGCCATCGGACGTGCGATTGTACGTGATCCGAAGGTACTGCTCATGGATGAACCTCTCTCCAACCTCGATGCCAAACTCCGTAACCAGATGAGAGCTGAGATTATCAAGCTGAGACACAGAATCCACGCGACATTCATGTATGTTACCCATGACCAGACCGAAGCTATGACACTGGGTGATCGTATCGTTGTCATGAAGGATGGTCATGTACAGCAGATCGGTACACCGAATGAAGTCTATGACAAGCCGGTCAACACATTCGTTGCCGGATTCATCGGCATGCCGCAGATGAACTTCTATGACGGCAAGCTCATCAAGAAGGGCGGCAAGTATGCAGTTCAGGTTGAAGATGCTGTGGTTGTTCTCTCTGAGGATAAGCAGAAGAACCTGGCTGACAGAAATGTTGCTGAACAGGATGTCACGGTTGGTGTCAGACCGGATCATATCTCTCTGGATAAGGTGCCTGGCTCTATGGTAAAGGGCAAGGTAGATGTATCTGAAATGATGGGTTCCTCCTACCACCTGCATATCAATGCCATGGGCAAGGACGGCATTATCATTGTGCCTACCCTTGATCTCAACGGCAAGAGCTTCAACTATGGTGATGATATTGAATTCACCTTCCCGGGCAATGTTGTCCATGTCTTCTCCAAGGAGACAGACCGCAACCTGGAATGCGACTAATCACAGAAATCAACAGTAACCTTGTAAGGACTTCGGAGATTTCCGGAGTCCTTTTTATCATGCCGGTTTCCATGTGTTTCTTCAAACTGCCAAGCAGAGGCAAGAACCGGCATGATGGTCAAAAGTAAAATGAAAGCGCTTTAACTATACTTGAATTGGTAATAGTAGGGAGCAATCATTTATGCAGTATGGCTATTTTGATCCTGTAGCAAGGGAGTATGTCATTGACCGGGTGGATACACCGGTTTCCTGGACCAACTATATCGGGCTGAAAGATATGTATGGTGTTTTCAATCAGACGGCAGGAGGCTATCTCCTGTACAGATCACCACAATATCACCGCATTACCAGGTTCAGGGCCAATGCAGTACCAATGGATCGGCCGGGCCACTATGTGTATATCAGAGATAATGAAACGGAAGACTGCTGGAGCATATCCGGCAGCCCGCCGCCATATGCCAGCATGAAACTGTCGCCATACTTGTCCAGTTCACTGTCGATGGCTGTTTCCAGAGCACCTTTGGCGAAAGTAGACAGCAGGCATTCCTTTATATGCAAATGTATTCATATATTTCTCCTTTATTTACATCTGTATTCTAAAGAAAGTGTATATGAAATACAGGAGAAAATCTGTATGCCGGCCTGCAGAAAATGAATACAGCTTAAGAATGAATATATAAATATTTCTGTTGTAAATAAAAGTGTGACGCCGCAAATTGTCGTAGATAGTTTCGGCGTTTTAATTTCACCTGAATGTGTCTGCGAAAGTGCGCGGAATCAACACCTGCCGCAAATTACTGGAGGCAGAACGGCATGTTATTGTAGACAT
>JALCHG010000040.1:0-19382 GCA_022644565.1 Solobacterium sp.
TTCCGCCGTAGTTGGCATTGTAGGAAAATCCAAAAGTTTAGATTTTCCCACAATGCTTATCTTTTGGTCTTTGGTTCGGAATAGTGTAGTGCTGGCGGTCTATCTCTTGTTTTCGGTTGCTTGCTTCTTTACCGTACATGAGCATTTGCGCCGGGGTTGTCATTGCCATATCCTTCCATGAGATTGATGACACCCCAGATACCAAGACCTGCACCAAGAGCAATCACGAGTGTCTGAAGTACGCCTACTGCTGAGTTGAAAAATTCTATAAGTTCCTCCTTTGATCTGTGCCTTTTTGGCAATGCATATGGATGTGATTCTCTGTTTTCTGTCTCTGGTGATGCAAAGGACTTCTATTCTCTCGTGCGTCTGCACCAATCCTGATCAACCAAATCCTGAAAACAAAACAAGCAGCCAGATGCCTTCACAGGTGACGTCTGACCGCCATGTGTTCCGCATCTGATGATGCGGTATCGATATGAGCCCGATATTTCCGTGAAATAAGAAACCGGAGAACTCTGCAATGAGTGTCTCCGGCTAAAGTAGGTATTCATCTGTATGTGGCATGATAAACCTGTTTATTGCTGATAGCGTTGTGAAAAGGCCTGATCCGCTTTCTGCAGCTTTAAAACATATTCATCATAAGCAGGACTAAGTTTTCTCATTGCAGGAATAAAAACGCTGTTATATCCCTGCTCTTGATTGAACCTCTTTAACACTTCCTTAAGCTTAGCTCCATCTGAATTTCGGTATTCTTCAGTATCCTGAAACTTAAGGTACCGCTCGATGATTTCTTTATGATTTACCAGCCAGTTTTCTGGATCATCTATGACATCTGATAGAGCATTCCTTGTATTCAAGAAGATTTCCTGACTGTCCAGAGTATTCAGGGAATCCAGATAATCTTCTAATTCATCGGGAATTTCCATATGTACGCTATCAAGATAATCACAGATTTCATGATAGGCATTCTCCTGTTCTTCGGTTTCGATCGGATCCATTAAAAATTCGCGGAAATGGAGCGATAAATAATTTCCCCAGAATCCCGGAAACGCGCTCATCAAGCGGTCTATTACAGATTCCCGGCATTCCGCCGCGGCTGCTTTAAGCTTCACGGCATTCCAGTCCAAAGATGACGCCAGCTCTTTCAGAAGATCGTTCTGTTCTTTTCTTCTCTGCAGGTCACGCCGCTGCGTATCAATGATTTTCCAAAATGCCAAACTATCACCTTTATTAACCAGTTCCGGGATATTGGCAACAGATACGCCAAGACTTCGCAGAAGCGAAATCTTTTTCAGTTTTTCAACATCTTCCGCAGAGAAGGATTTGTACCCATTCTCTGATATTGCAGGATCAAGTAATCCTTTCTGACAATAGTATTCAATCGCTTTTTTCGTTGTTCCAGTTAATTTTGCGGCTTCATTGATATACATAAGCATCACCTCCAGCTAAACCATAAGCCACCCCCTGAGGGAGCAGTCAAGAGGTTTTTTGAAAGCAGCGTATTGCTTAAAAACTGCACTGGCAAAATCAACTTCCTATCCTACTTGTAATTGATGTTTGCTAAAGTTAGTTGAGTTTTCTTCTCAGATAATTGAATTTTGTCTACGCATAATTGGCTTTTATTTTTCTCAATTCACGACACCATACTTCGCCTACCTGCTGGAAGAACTTCCAAAGATCATCAATGAAGGCTGCACAACAATGCCTGATAGACTTCCGCCTTGGTCAGAAGAAGTCCATCAAAAGCTTGGTATGTAAAACCATTCCCATTGACACCGTTAAGTGTACCTGGGAATGGTTTTATCATAGGTACGGATTTTCGTGCGCTTACAAATAATCGAATGCCATCGTCTTTCCCTCCTTTCCTGAATTTCTGCAAAGAAAAAGGACGCCAATCTACTGGAAATGCCAGTAAACTAACCTTCTCTAATGACTATGTATATTTGTCTGTTCTGAATCTGGTTTTACATTGCTACTGTAACGGGGTCTAAAGCTATCACTACTGTGATGTACTTCTCCACCCGTTTTCCGCGGTCAGGCCAAGCCGTTTTGTCGAAGGTGAAATGTTCGAAAAAGTGCTTGAATTCAGCGATTTCTACGAGTTGGTGCGTGATAGCAACACAATGGTTTCCACGTGAAAAGTTCCCGGGAACATGTCAACCGGCTGTACATACTGCATTCTGTAGCCGCCATCAGTAAGCAGCTTTACATCTCTTGCCAGCGTTGCCGGATCACAGGAAACATAGACAAGACGGCTCGGCGCTATTTTTTCAATGGCCGCAAGGGTGTCTGGACTGCAGCCTCTTCTGGGCGGATCGACAATCATGGCATCTACCCTGAGCTTTGATCTGAGGATGCGGTTGGCTCCCTGACCGGCATCCGCTGTCATGAATTCAATGTTTTCCACATGATTGATTTCGGCATTGATCCGGGCATCTCTGATGGCATCCGGTACAATTTCAATGCCGAATACTTTTTTCGCGCGCTCTGCGGCAATAATGCCCATGGTACCGGTACCGCAGTAAAGATCAACCAGGATTTCACGGCCGCTCAGCTGCGCTGCTTCAATGGCTTTGGTATAAAGAAGCGGTGTAGTATACGGATTGATCTGGTAGAAAGAGCGGGCACTGATGCGGAAGGTATGATCAAGCAGTACTTCTTCAATATACGGCTTTCCTTTCAAAAGAACTGTCTCGCCATCCAGAATGACATTGTCTGTGCGGCGGTTGATAAGTTCCTGTACTGAAACAACCTGTGTAAACTGTTCACACAGCGCATCCGCGATCTCATGCTCAGCCTTTAACCGATTGCGCACAATCAATACAATCATGACCTGTCCTGAGGCATGCGCATGCTTGATCAGAAGATGTCTGACGTCCTTTGCACATCTGTGGTTTTCCAGAAGCTTCTTCACTGCTGCGACAATTTCATTTGAAAGTGCAGATTCCATCTGACACTGCTCAAAGGGAATAATACGGTTGGTATGTTTCTGGTAAAATCCCATTTCCACCCTGCCCTCATTTACCTGTACCGGGATCTGTACCTTATTGCGGTAGTGGTCATATGGTTCGGCGGTAATGATGGGAAGCGGCTCTACTTCCATACCGGCATTAGCACGGAAACAGCTCTGTACCTTGCGCATCTTGAAGTCGCTCTGTGCCTCTCTGTCCATATGCATCAGCTGGCACCCTCCGCACAGCCGGTTCACCGGACAGGATGGTTCAATTCTATGCGGGGAAGGCTGAATCAGTCTGACGATACGGCCATAGGCATAGCTGGGCTTCACCTTTGTCAAAGCAATTTCAGCTGTTTCATGCAGGATCAGTCCCGGTACAAATACAACAAAATCACCCAGTTTAACGACTCCGGCTCCTTCAATGGTGTAATCAACGCATTCGCCTGTATAGGTTTCATTCTTACGCATATGTTCCTCCAAGAAAAAAAGGCACAAAGGCCTTTTTCCATTTATCTGATTACTGTGCAGCCTGCGTGCCTGCGGTTGCGGCAGGAGAAGCACTGGCGGCAGCCTCCTGGGCTTTACGGTCAGCGACATCCTGTTCCAGCTTGGCCGCCAGTTCCGGCGACTTGGCCTGGGACACTGTTTCATACAGCGGATCCGTCATGGACGATGTCTTAGTACCGATGACATAGACAAAGCTGTCAGACGAACGATCCTGATCCGCATTGTAGTTGTATACATGAATCTCAAGATCATACATCTTCTTGCCGTCGCTCTGGGTAAAGTAGACAGAAGGATCCAGGGTCTGTGAAACAATCTGATAAATATTCTGTGCTGTAGCTGCAGCGGTATCCGCAGTTGCGTCATCCGCAACCTTGGCGTAGACACGCAGCGTACCGGTTGCCAGGTTGGAAAACTCACTTTCCACCCCGTCAGCCGCAGCTACATTTGTATCAATTTTCTTGATTTCTTCTGTAGTAATCGCCGGATCCAGGTCGCCTTTATAGCGGTTTCCAAGTACCGGTGTATGGGTATCTCTGGCTGCTGAGAACAGAATCCAGCCAAGTACCGCAAACGGCAGAAGCACTAAGACAAGACAGATCCAGAACACTGCTGTTGTCCGTCTGGAACGATAGCTCTTTTTTACCGTTTCTTTCCTCTTCTTATTCATAGAATTTATCTCCGCAGTCTTTATTGTATCCTTTTTAAATGTGTTTGACTACTGTCAGCCATTGACACGTTTGTTCAGCGCTTTCTGGATCATCTGGTTCACAAGACTCGGATTTGCCTGTCCTTTGGACATCTTCATGACCTGGCCGGTCAGGAAGCCAAGCGCTCTCTTCTTGCCATTCTTAAAGTCCTCAATGGCCTGCGGGTTGGCATCCAGTGCCTTTTCCACCATTTCTTCAATCGCGCCTGTATCTGAAATCTGCTGCAGACCTTTGGCCTTGGCAGTTTCTTGCGGATCTCTGCCTTCCATCATGTCGTCCACGACCTTCTTTGCCTGGGCATTGGACAGCTTGCCGTCATCAATCATCTTGACAAGTTTGGCAAGATGTTCCGGCCTGAGATCGCAGTGATCAATTGTCTTTTCGTTCTTGTTCAGCCATGCACTGACATCAGACAGCAGCCAGTTGCATACGCTCTTGGCATCTTTGCTGTACTTCATGACTTCTTCGAAGAACTCACTCATTTCCTTGTTGTCAATGAGGATGGAAATATCATGATCCGACAGACCGTATGTCTTCTGGTATCTTTCTTTTCTTGCCTGCGGCAGCTCCGGCATATGATCCTGAATATCTTTGATCCAGGCATCATCAAGACGGATCGGGAAGATATTGGGTTCCGGGAAGAACTTGTAGTCCACGTTGCCTTCCTTGCGTCTCATCAGGATGGTTGTACCGGTCTTATCATCATAACGGCGTGTTTCCTGGTGGACTTGTTCACCTGCTTCCAGCAGTTCCTTCTGTCTTTCAATCTCATAATCCACGGCTTTGCCGATGTGGGAGATGGAGTTGATGTTCTTGATTTCGTTTTTGGTACCGAGTTTGTCAGAGCCTTTGGGTGCGATGGACACGTTGACATCGCAGCGCATGGAGCCTTCTTCCATCTTGCAGTCGGAAACACCGATGTAATACAGCGTCTGACGCAGTGCTTCCACATACGCTTCCGCTTCGGCACCGCTCTTCATATCCGGCTTTGATACGATTTCAATCAGAGGTGTATCAGCACGGTTGAAGTCAAGCAGGGATACTTTGGAAAGATGATACTGCTTGGCGGTATCTTCTTCCATGTGGATTCTTTCAATACGGATCTTTTTGGGACCATTATCCGTATTGATCTCAATCCAGCCGTTGCGGCCGATGGGGTGGAACTGCTGGGTGATCTGGAAGCCCTTGGCCAGATCACTGTAGTAGTAGTTCTTGCGGTCGAACTTGACCAGCGGATCAATCGTCATATGCAGAGCTGTGCAGGCTTCAATGGCCTTGGCAACAGCTTCTTTATTGACACACGGCATGGCGCCTGGATGACCGAGGTCGATTTCATTGACACATGTATTTGCCTTGCGGCCGAAGGAAGTCGGTGCACCGGAGAACATTTTGGTCGCTGTCTTGAGCTGACAGTGGATTTCAATACCTATGGTAGCTTCGTATTCCATTATTTCACCTCCGCATGCAGATCTTTATAGCCTGTGATTTCTTCCATGGCCTTGCCGATGTTGAACATCGTCTCTTCTTCCCATGCCCGGCAGGTAATGTTCATGCCAAGCGGACATCCGTCATAGAATCCCATCGGAACCGTCATGGAAGGATAGCCGGAGAAGTTGCCCATGGCCATATAGTTTTCCGCAATCAGATAATCATCGGAGAGCTGATCCTGGTCTTTCTTTTCATCAATCAGCGGGGCAATATCGCCAGACGCCGGCGCCACAATGGCATCGTATTCCTTCAGGCAGTCATCCATCGCTTCAACAATCAGGCGTCTGACCTTCTGTGCCTTGCGGAACAGTCTTTCCTGATTTTCTTCAAACAGGCCATATGAACCAATGACAAATCTTCTTCTGATCAGAGGGCCGAATCCTTTGGTACGGGAGTTTGTCATGATTTCCTTCATATCGGCGCCGTCTTCACGCACACCGAAACGGATACCATCCAGATTGGAGTGGTTGGAAGTCGCTTCACAGTTGGCAATGATGAAGTATGTCGGCAGGATGGCCTTCATCAGATTCTCATCAAACTGATAGACATCCACCTGCGCACCTCTTGCCTTCAGCTCTTCCATGCGCTGGTTGAAAATTTTAACAGTTTCCGGATTGGAAACATTGTCAATGACATTGGCAATGACGGCAATCTTCATGCCGTGCATATCACTGTTGAGATTCTTTGTATATTCTTCGACCGGACGATTGGAACTGGTCATATCACGATCATCCCGCCCAGCCAGTACTTCAAGACTCAGGCAGGCATCTTCAATGGATCTTGTGAAATAGCCGACATGATCCAGGGAAGAGGAATACGGAATGATGCCGTAGCGGCTGATACGGCCATAGGTCGGCTTGACACCGACAATACCGTTGAAAGCTGCCGGCTTGCGAATGGAGTCACCGGTATCAGAACCGATTGCCATCGGTACAACACCAGAGGAAACAAGGGCTGCACTGCCGCCGGAAGAACCGCCGGTCATACGCCTTGTATCCCAGGGATTATGCGCCGGTCCTGTGAAGCAGGTCAGGTTCGTACCGCCCATAGCCAGCTCATCCATACTTGCCTTGGCAATGCATACAGCACCGGCCGCCTTGAGCCTGGTGACAATCTCAGCATCATAAATCGGAATGTAGTTGCTTAAAATACGGGAGCCGGCAGTTGTCAGAATCCCCTTTGTATTTACATTGTCCTTCAGGGCAATCGGAACGCCTCTCATCTTCCCTTCCTCAGGCAGATGTTCCAGCTGTTCCTTAGGGTCGACAAATGTAATCACATCATTGAGCTTCGGCTGAAGCTGCTGAGCCTTTTCATAGGCTTCTTCACAGCGCTTTTCAGCACCGGCTTTATCCTTTGCCATTTCCGCAATCATTATTTCACCACCTTCGGCAGGACGAAATGTCCTTCCAGTTTCTTATCAACGTTTGCCATGGCATCATCCTGGCTGATGACATGGCTGACCTTATCTTCACGCAGATAGCTCGTGCCATCCTCAAACGGATAGACCATTTCTTCCACACCATCTGTATTGACGGCATCCAGAAGCGCCATCTGTCCTTCCAGAGTGGAGAATTCCTTTACAATACTTTCGGCTTCTTCATCCGAAAGATCAAACATCAGCTGGTTGGCCAGCTTCTTGAAATATGCTTTATCCTTCTTTTCTTCCATCTTACGGCCTCTTTTTATACCTTTGACATTCTACCCGCAATGCTGTTATTTCGCAATTGTTCCCGCCTGCGTAAAGCGGGCAATGAACTCATCTTCCGACAGAATCGGAATGTTGAGCTGTCTTGCCTTATTGTTTTTAGCAGAAGCAGATGTGACATCGTTGTTAATGAGATAGGATGTTTTCTTTGAAACAGAACCGGTTACCTTGCCGCCCTGTGATTCAATATAGGCTTTCAGTTCATTTCTGTTTTTATAATGGTACACATCACCGGTAATGACAAAGACAAGATCCCGGCAGAGATCACCGGAAGGCTGTACTTCAGATGCCTTTACTTTCACCATCGTCAAAAGATCATTGAGATCTCTGACATTCTTCTCTTCTTTGAACCAGCTGACAAAAGCACGGGACTTTTCTGAACCGATGCCGTCAATGGAAGAGAACACTTCCGGATCATCGGTCTCTTCCGCTTTATGAATCAGTTCGGCAAACGGATAGGCCTTCAGCAGTCTTGTCGCTACATCCGGTCCGACAAGCGGAATATTCAGGGCAAAGATCAGCTTTCTGTCTTCCACTTCCATGGCTCTGTTTACAGATGCAGTGATATTGGCAGCTGACTTTTCCTTGAAGCCGTCCAGCTGGGCGATTTCCTTTTCATGGTTCTTCAGCCGGTAGATATCGCCGATGTTATGAATCCAGCCTTCATTGATGAAGCGGGACAGCGTTGCCTCGGAAATGCCGTCGATATCCATGCCTGCCTTGGACACAAAGCGGGCATATTTCTTCAGCTTTTTGGCATCACAATCCGGATTGGTGCAGTGCAGTGTTTTAGTCCCGGAGGCAGCGGAAACATGAACCGTACTTGGAGCACCGCATACCGGACAGACTTTGGGAATAACAAGCTCCCCTTTCTTTTCCTTGACACGGATGACCTTGGGGATGATCTTATTTGCTTTGATCACAGACAGTACGGTTCCTTTGTCTCCGATACCGAGTCTTTCGCATTCAGAGATATTGCATAGAGAAGCACGCTTGACCGTTGTTCCTTCCAATTGAACCGGCTTGAAGACGGCAACCGGTGTAATCGTAGAAGCAGCACAGGACCATTCAATGTATTCCAGTTCACTGTCAGCGGATTCATCCGCCCACTTGAAAGCATAGCCGGCTCTTGTGGCATGATGGCCGGTGATGGAACCGCCGGATGCGTACACAGAGTCATCATAGTCAATGACCAGTCCATCAACCGGATAGGGATTGATGCGCTCCGTCACTTTCTTTGTCCATCTGTCAATCGCTTCATTGATATGAGCCAGATCCGGATTGTCGATCTTTTCATGATCAACAACATTGAAGCCGAGATCCTTCAGATACTGCATTCTTTCACCCCATGAAATGATCTCATGGTCGCAATGCACAAGGGTAAACGGCACCCAGTGAATATTTCTCCGTCTGACTTCATCGATATCTTTCAGGGTTAAAGAACCGGAAGCGAGGTTGCGGGGATTGGCATAATCTTCACCGGATTCCATGACAAACTGTTCAAAATCATCATAGGAAATAACCGCTTCACCGCGAATGACAAGATGGCCTTTTTCTTTTATTCTTGGCAGAATGCCATGAATGGCTTCATAAAGATGCGTGATATTGGTACCGATATGGCCATCTCCCCGGGTGACAACTTTACTCAGCCTGCCATTATCATAGGTGACGACAAGCGTCAGACCGTCAAGCTTCCAGCTCATCCAGATGGGTCTGCCATCAGCCCATTTCACCAGATCTTCCGGCTTTTTCGTCTTGGCTAAGGACAGGGCCGGAAATTCATGCGCTTCCTTCTCACCCGGGGTACTGTCAGAAGAAACATTCTGGGTGGGAGAATCCGGCAGGACAATGCCGGTTCTGAGCTCCATGTTTCTGAGTTCATCAAACATGGCATCCCACTCATAGTCGCTCATGACTTCGCCGCGTCCGTTATAATACGAATCCGCTGCCGCATTGAGTGCGTCAATCATCTGACGCATTCTTTTTTCTGTATCCATATCAGCCATAATCAGCTCTTCAATCCTTCTTTCTTATGCATGCCCGGGAAAGCCGCCGCAATGCTCTTGACCCCGTAAGGATAGGCAAATGCCGCTTTGACAATGCCGTTCTTACAGCTGATCACAATACCTTCCCCGAACTTCTTATGTACAACCGCATCACCCTTTTCATACGCAGAAGAAACACCTGCTTTCTTGAGTTTGGAGGTAATGGTCTCCGGCTCATCATCAAACAGCAGTGCACTTAACGGCTTTTCTTCGCTGTGACTGACAGTAGAGGAACCGACATGCGTAATCCACTGCGGATCAATCTCACGGATGAAGCGGGAAGTCATACGCATTTCCTGCAGCACATAGGAAAAACCGCCTGCCTCGGTCAGATAGAGATGATTCTTCGCTCTTGTAAAGGCAACATACGCCAGTCTTCTTTCTTCTTCCACGCCTCTGTTTCCATCGTTCATGGCTCTGACATTGGGGAAGATGCCTTCATTGAGATCGGTCACAAAGACCGTATCAAACTCCAAGCCCTTGGCCGCATGAACCGTCATCAGCTGCAGATAATCCGCATCCATTGTCTCTTCCCGATCGCCATACAGGGCCGCAGCCTGCAGATATTCATCCAGCGGACTCTCCGGATTATCTGCCATGAATTCATGGGCATCGTCCATCAGTTCCTTGATATTTTCAATTCTTTCGTATTCCTTATCTTTTTCAAGAGCCTGCATATAACCGGCATCCTTGAGAATACGCATGAAGAAATCATCGATTTCAAGCCCCGGTTTCTGTGCTTCAGCCCGCCAGCCTTCTACCATATTGACAAAGTGATTCAGCTCTGCGCCGGCTTTTCCGCCGATCAGATCAGGGTGTCTGCGCAGGGCTTCATACTCGCTGATGCCTTCCGCACCGGCAGATGCGGCGATTCTGCTTAATGTCTTGGCGCCGATGCCGCGTTTGGGCTTATTGATGATGCGGTTGAATGCCAGATCATCCGCCCCTGCACACATGCGCAGATAGCACAGGGCATCCTTGACTTCCAGACGTTCATAGAATCTGAGGCCGCCATAGATAATATAGGGAATGCGTTCATTGCGCAGGCCTTTTTCAAGCTGACGGGACAGATAGTTGGAACGGTACAGAATGGCCATATCGTGATACGGTTTGCCAGCCGCATGGAGTTCTTTGATCTTGCGGGCAATCCAGGCAGCCTGGAATTCATCATTGATGGCCGCATAATGGATGATCTTCTCATTGCTGGCACGGGATGTATGCAGGTCTTTCTTGACTCTGTGCTTATTGTTCTGAATGACCGAGTTAGCCCCGTTCAGAATGGCTTCAGTAGAACGGTAATTCTCATTCAGCACAATTGTTTCACATCCGGGAAAATCCTTCGGGAAGTTCATGATGATGTCCACATCAGCCCCGCGCCATGTGTAGATCGTCTGGTCAGGATCCCCTACCACAAGCAGCGAGTTATCCTTACCGGCCAGCTGACGGATCAGCTTATACTGAATCCTGTCAATATCCTGGAACTCATCTACCAGGATGCAGTGGAATCTGCGCTGCCACTTGGCCAGTACTTCCGGATACTTGCCGAACAGATACACGGTCTTGAGAATCAGATCATCAAAATCAAGGGCATACAGTTCCTTCAGTCTTCTTTCATACCAGCCATAGACAAATGCCCGGAGGCTGTCCTCTTCATCCTGGCCGGCCAGCGTCATAGCCTGATCCGGATCAACTCCTTCAGACTTGTTATTGGAAATGTAGCTCAGCACACTGGAATAAGGAAAATGCTGGGCATCCATGTTCTTTTCCTTATAGGCTGCTTTGAGAATGGACTTCTGATCATCCGCATCGCAGATCGTAAAGTTGCGCGGATAGCCGATGGTCATGATGTCTTCACGAAGAATGCGTACACATAAAGAATGGATGGTGGAGATGAACGGGGTGGAAGCACCGGGATCACTCATCATCTTCATGACTCTTTCTTTCATTTCATTGGCAGCCTTATTGGTAAAGGTAATAGCCAGTATCTTACTGGGAAAGATATCCATCTCTTCCATCAGATAAACAATATGCATGGTCAGTACCCGTGTCTTGCCTGATCCTGCACCGGCAATAATGCGCAGGTATTTGGCATTGGACAGTACGGCCTCTTTCTGCTGTTCATTCAGTTTTGCTGTATCAATCATCACAAGCTCCTGTCATATGTGCTCACAATTATACCATGCGCACCCATGCACGGACGGTGTGCATGGTATAATCATGCATACAAGAAGGAGGTCAGTATATGGTGCTGTTAGCTGATGCTTGGAAGGATTACCAGTGTCTGGATGCCGGAGATGGAGAAAAGCTGGAGACATGGAAAGGGGTTATGTTAAGAAGGCCTGATCCCATTGCCATGTGGCCGAAATCACGTCTATCCGACTGGTCGCATGCGGATGCGGTCTATCACAGATCACATGCCGGCGGCGGCAGCTGGGAGTATAAGAAGAAGCTGCCGGAAAGCTGGACCATTCAATACCGCGATCTGACCTTCAAGGTATCTCCGACCGGTTTCAAACATACCGGTCTGTTTCCGGAGCAGGCAGTCAACTGGGACTGGATGGCAGACCTCATCCGCTCTCATAAAGATGAGGAAATTCATGTACTGAACCTGTTTGCCTATACCGGCGGTGCGACTATGGCATGTTCTGCTGCAGGGGCAGCCGAGGTTGTCCATGTGGATGCGGCCAAAGGCATGGTGCAGTGGGCCAAGGAAAACAGAGATCTTTCCCACCTGACGGATCATAAGATCCGTTTCATCGTGGATGACTGTCTGAAGTTTGTGGAACGGGAAAAGCGAAGAGGCCATACCTACCAGGGCATTTTAATGGATCCGCCGAGCTACGGCCGCGGTCCTAACGGTGAAATGTGGAAGTTTGAGAAGGATTTTGCCAATCTGCTGAAGGAGACCATTGATCTGCTTTCCGATGATGCCCTGTTCTTTCTGATTAATTCGTATACAGCCGGGATTTCTTCTCTTGTTCTGGAAAACATGATGCGGGAAATGATCCTGCCGAAGCATCCGGGCGGCACCATCGATACCGGTGATATCGCCATTCCTTTACAGAAACGTGAAATCGTACTGCCCTGCGGCATATACGGAAGGTGGCAGCGCAGCTGATGAAAGTTCTGTACGAAGACAACCATGTACTCTGCGTGGAGAAGCCTGCCAATATTCCGGTCAACAGCGATGAGACAGGCGATACGGATATGATGTCTTTATGCAGGGCATACATTAAGGAAAAGTACAATAAACCGGGCAATGTATGGCTGGGGCTGGTCCATCGGCTGGATCGGCCAGTGGGCGGCTGTATGGTGTTTGCCCGCACTTCCAAAGCTGCTTCCCGGCTTTCTGAATCCATCCGTACTCGTAAAGTCAGTAAAGAATATGTGGCCGTACTGGACGGCATGCCGGCAGAAAAGGAAGGTGTACTGGAAGACTATCTTGTCAAAAACAGCCGTACCAACATGGTATCTGTGACAGATGCCGCGCATGGCAAATTCTGCCGGCTTTCCTATCGGATACTGGATACAGATGGGAAACACGCTCTGGTTCTGATTCATCTTGATACCGGCAGGCCGCATCAGATCCGGGTGCAGTTCGCTTCAAGACACATGCCGCTGGTGTGCGATCAGCGCTACAACCCCCATGCTCATAAAGGACAGATAGCCCTGTGGGCCGTCCGCCTTTCCTTCCCCCATCCAACCCAGAACAAAGTCATCACAGTAACAGACCTGCCCCCCCAGCCCTGGCATGGTTTTGAGGTAAAGCTATGAGAAGATATAGAATCAACTGGGATGCCCTAAAGCCGGATCCAAAGCCGAAAAAGCTATCCGCCCGCCAGAGGTATCGCAGACGGCTTGCCCTTCTGATCCTCGCCGCGGCCCTGATTGTGCTGACCATCATCCGCATTCCTTACGAATATACAATTCATAAGCTGAAAAGCCTCGGCTATGACCGTAAGACCGCGGAAATCATCCGCAAAGACAAGCTGGATCAGAGAATCATTGACTACCGCTATTACTCTTCCTATCTGGCAAAGTGCTTTCAGAAAGGAACGGTCAATGGAAACTATCTGCCGCTGTATCTCAATGTATACAATGACAGAGAGCTCAGCAGTGATGACTTTCTGCTCTGTCAGCGCCTGCAGGATGAAGGCTATGAAACAGATCAGATCCAGAATCTGTTTGCCAATCTGTCGTATACGGAAATCTGTCCCCTGTTAATGATGGCTTATCAGTACAACGAAGATACTTATATTGAAGATGTACAGCAGAACCGCCAGGCAGACGGGACATTCTCCTTAAGCGGCGACTACAGTGACTATTACCAGAGCTATATCACACTGAGTGAAGTCACAAACTCTTCTCTCATCAATAAGAACAATCTGCTGGCAGAAACCTATGTGCCTGCAGATCTGACCGCAATTGATACCGAGTTTGCGGTTGACGGTGTGCAGCTTACCAAAGAAGCAGCGGATGCCTTTACCGCCATGGCACAGGCCGCAGCTGCTGATGGCGTCTGGTTCTATGCGACCGATGGCTATACGGACTATGCCACCCAGGAAAATCTCTTCAATTCTGCAGTACAGAACCTTGGGCAGGATGGTGCGGAATATTACGTGCCGCATGCCGGTGCCAGTGAACATCAGGCTGGACTCGCCGTGGATGTGACCGCCCCCAATCAGGAAAGTGAAGACTTCTCCACTACCGATGCCTATCAATGGCTGCGTGATCATGCGGCAGAGTACGGCTTCATCCTGCGCTATCCGGACAATCAGGATCTTTATACAGGCTATGGTGCGGATCCGACCCATCTCAGATACCTTGGCAAAGATCTGGCCGAACAGGTTTCTTCTTCCGGTCTTGCTTATGATCTCTACTACACGCTTTATCTCAAGCCATGGGATGACACATCCTATATTCCCGGAAATGATGTACTGAACAATACCTCTTATCCAGTCACAACAGAACAGGAAACAGACAAAGAAGTAACAGTTTCAGCTGCACCTTCCGCTTCCCCGCAGGCATAAAACAAACGGTTCAGTCTTTTCACAGAACTGAACCGTTATTTTTATCTGCCAAGTTTTTTCAGTGTTTCTTCAACATCATCCAGAACTCTGTCAAACTTGTCCAGAGCACGCTGAATCGGTGCCGGTGTGGAAAGGTCAACACCGCCATGTTTCAATTCATCCAGCGGGTAGGCGGAAGAGCCCATAGACAGGAATTCCAGATATCTGTCTGCCGCCGGCTTTCCTTCTTTCAGAATACCTTCGGACAGCGCAACGGCACTGGTATAGCCGGTCGCATACACATAGACATAGAACGGACGATAGAAATGCGGGATACGGGCCCATTCATACTTTACTTCCTCATCCATGACAAGATCTTCACCGAAGTATGTTCTGATCAGACCTTCATACAGACGGCACAGCGCATCCGCATCGAGAGACTCTCCTCTTTCCTGCATGGCATGCGCTTCTTTTTCAAACTCTGCAAACATTGTCTGACGATAGACGGTTCCCTTGAAGCCTTCCAGATACTGGTTAAGCAGATACAGTCTTTCCTTCGGATCCGTGCAGTCAGCTAACAGCTGTTCAATGAGAAGATTCTCATTGACAGTGGAAGCTACTTCTGCCACAAACATCGTATAGCCGCTGTACTGCGCAGGCTGATGATGGTTGGTCAGCCAAGTATGCTGGGAGTGGCCCATTTCATGCGCCAGGGTAGAAACGCTGTCCAGACTGCCGGTAAAATTCATCAGGATGAACGGATTGGAATCATACGTGCCGCTGGAATAGGCACCGCCGGTCTTTCCCTTGTTGGGATAGACATCAATCCAGCCGTCTTTATAGGCATCTGCCACCCGCTTCACATACGCATCGCCAAGCGGTCTGACTGCCTTGAGCACCATTTCTTTGGCCTGTTCATAAGTGTAATGTCTGTCAACATCACCCGCAAGAGGCGCATAAACATCATAATAATGCAGTTCATCCACCCCGAGAATCTTCTTGCGCAGTCTGACATAGCGGTACATCTTATCCATGTTGGCATGAACTGTATCAATCAGATTGTCATAGACTGAAACCGGAATATTGTCCGTGGACATGGACATTTCACGGCTGGAACCATAGCCTCTGATGCGGGCTTCTGCCACTGCACCCTTGACGCATCCTGCATAGGCGGAAGCGAAGGTATGGATGTGCTGTGCATAACTCTTGTAATAGGAGTGGAAGGCATTTTCACGCAGAACGCGGTCCGTACTCATCTCTAAAGGAATATAGGAAGATCCGGTTACTTCGTGTTCCGTGCCTTCACTGTCCTTCACACTGTCAAAGACCAGATCTGCATCCATCAGCGTTTCGGCTGTATCACCAGACGCACTCAGAGCTTCCTGCAGAGAAGAAAGCAGTGTTTCCTCACTTGTGGAAAGAGTGTGCGGCTTCTGACGCATCAGATTTTCCAGCATGAAGCGGTAGTCTTTCAGCTTTTCATTTGAAACAATTTCCTTCAGTTTCGCATCGGGCAGACTGAGGATTTCCGGACTGATATAAGCAGAACTGCTGGCAATAGCAGTATATTTTGAAAACGCTCTTGCATACATGGACTGCGCCGCCGCATCTCTTGTATCCTCAGAGTGGCGCAGGGACGCATAGCAGATCACATCTTCCACCTTCCGGGAAACTTCTGTTTCCATCTGCAGGCAGGCAAGGATGGTATCCGCATTGTTCAGCTTTCCCTGAAAAGCCTGTATTTCACTGACATACTGATCAAGGCTGCCCAGGGCTTTTTCCCATTCTTCATCACTCTGATACAGCGTTGTCAGATCCCACTCATAAGACGGATCCAGTTCTTTTCTTTCCTTCAGTACTTCACTCATTGTTTTCTCCTTTATCCATGAATTTCATGATTTCATCGCGCCTATCTTCCATATCGCTGTAGCCAAGATCATAAAGTTCTTCACACTTCTTCTGATCGCCCTTCCACCGGGAAACATTGACGGTACGGCTTGGCAGCATATCTATCGCATTTCCTTTTTTCACCATGTCATCGATGATGGCTCTCTGGCGGTAGTAGTTTTTATCACGCACAGCATAGTCTTTGACAACCTGCGGGTATTCCTTATAGACACGCGACATCATCCAGCGGATGATCTTCGGGGTCGGCTTGCGGACATAGTCCTTGGGCTTTGTCGTGATGATCAGGCACTTGTCACAGCCCTTTTCAATCGCTCTTTCAATCGGAATCATGACCGTAATACCGCCATCCAGCAGCTTATGTCCCTTGAAATCAACAACCTCGGATGCGATCGGCAGCGCACAGGCGCCGCGGATCAGTTCCATATCCGGATCAAGATCTTCCGGTCCGAAGAAAATGGTCTTTCCCTGCTTCAGATCGTAGGCGCCGATTTCCATATTCGGCTTTTCCTTAAGCACTTTTCTGACGTTTGTGCCTTCCTTGCCCTTCAGATACACATCAAAAATCTTGCGGTAATCCACAAAATAACCACAGTGGGTCAATGGATAGATGCCGACAAGATGCGGATCCGCCGCATAAATGGTTGCCATATTCTTGGGGGAATGCTTGTCATCATTCAATAATCCAAATGCCAAGTAGCCGGCACCGGATGAAATGCCGTTATAATAATCAAATTTCAGATGATTATCCTGAATCCATGCCAGTGCCCCGGCCGTATAGGCTCCTCTGACACCGCCGCCTTCCAGTACAAGTCCGATTTTTGTCATAGTTTCTCCTTTACTTTTACGCTAACGGCATCAGCACATGCAGAACACCCCTGAGCATCCTGACGAAGATGTTGGTCTTCTTCATCTGCTCTACGGTAATTTCCTGTGATGTTTTCAGTGCCTGTTCAAATTCACTGCGGATGCCGGCAATACTCTTTGTCCTGTACATCATAACCCCATCTTCAAAATGGAGGAAGTAGCTTCTGAAATCTGTGTTGATGGATCCGGCCAGCGCTCATTCATCATCTGCCACTATGGTTTTGGCGTGATTGAAACCGGGTGTGAATTCATAGATCTTCACGCCGGCTCTCAAAAGACGCAGATAGTTGCTGCGGGTGGCCTGGAAGACAAGCAGTTTATCCGGATGGTGTGGGGTAAGAATAACCACATTCACGCCGCTCTTGGCCGAATTGATCAATGCTCTGGCAATACTTTCATTGAGCAGAAGATAAGGCGTATTGATATAGATGTAATTGCGGGCGTGGTTGATCAGGTTCAGGTGCTCGCTCATGCCCATGTATTCATCATCTGTAGGCGAATCCGCAAAAGGCTGCACACAGCCGGTTTCATCATATGTCCTGCAGGGCAGATGGTATTTTTCATAGTTCTCATCATCTTTTTTCCCTGCCAGCCAATGATACATGCCGAGAAACTGGGCACACATACTCCATACAGCCGGTCCTCTCAGACGAATCGCCGAATCGCGCCAATATCCGAAGCGGTCAATCCGGTTGATATATTCATCCGCAAAATTAACTCCGCCAGTAAAGGCGACCTGATTATCAATGACCGTAATCTTACGATGATCGCGGTTGTTCATCTGCACAATCAGTGCCGGGCGAAGCCGGTTGAAACAGTATGTCTCAATTCCATAGCTGCGCAGCTTCTTAGCCAGGCTGTGGGGCATGGTAATGGAACCGACATCATCATAGATGAGCTTTACATCCACCCCGGCCTTTGCTTTTTCTTTCAGAATGGCCAGGATCTGATCCCACAGCCATCCTTTATCAATGATGAACATTTCGATGAAGATGAAATGCTGTGCTTTCTTCAGCTCTTCAAGGTAGACCGGATACCATTCCTCTCCTGACTTGTAATAGGTGGTTTCCGTACCTGTATAGACTGGAAAGCCGCAGTGCTTCACGCCGTATTCATAAAGCATATGTTCTGCGGTTTTATCCTTCAGCTCAATCTTTTCTCTCGCCGCGTCTTCTTCCAGCATATCATTCAGCTTGCGGGATGAGCGGATCGTACCGTCATACAGCTTCTTCGGTACGGTTTTATTGCCCGCAATAAAATAAAGCGGTATACCGATAATCGGTACAGCCAGAAGAACAATTGTCCAGGCTATTTTATAAGCCGGATCCATGTTTCTGTTTACAACGTAGATGGCAATGACAAGGCCCGCCACTTCCATCAGAGGATAAAGATTATGCGCCAGGGTAAACTTCTGCACATAAGAAACCAGGAAAAGAAACTCACAGATGATCAAGGCGATAAAGAGTACCAGCCGGCTGAATATTACCTTAAGCAGTCTTTTCATACTCCTTCATTATACTCAGATTGTCAGTTTTCGTCCTTTACACCAAAGTCATAGCGGTAAATGTTTTTTACCTTTTCACCCCTCATATACAGCCAGTGCCATGCCGGCACATCCTCTGTCTTCATATACTGACAGCCAAGCTTCTGCACCGTCCGATTGCTTGGAATGTTATCAGGGGAACAGGTAATGATCAGCTGGTCCATCCCGTATCTTTCATGGGCAAGCGGAAACAGAAGCCGGCATGCCTCATACGCATAGCCATGTCCGCGGTATGGCGGATTGATCCGATAGCCGACATTGCCGGCATAGTACAGTTCTTCATTCATGCCGATCCGCAGATCGCAATAGCCTGTACGTACAGACGTATTGTGTTCATAGATACCGAAATCATAAGAGTCATAAGGATGACCTATGGTTCTGGCATGATGCGATTCAAGCTTGATGTCTACGACAGTACCGCTGATGACATTGCGGCTGCGCAGCGCGCTCCAGAGACTCATATGCTTTTTCTCCT
The DNA here is from genome assembly GCA_022644565.1 of Solobacterium sp. Lineage (GTDB taxonomy): Bacteria > Bacillota_I > Bacilli_A > Erysipelotrichales > Erysipelotrichaceae > Bulleidia. Next base: position 19,214 of record JALCHG010000040.1, read on the forward strand.
ATCTTTCATTATAGGCGTATTGCACAAAAAAGAGTCATGGAGCGAGGCTGCTGAAAAAGTAAAGGTATTCATAAACTGATCAGCAGTTTCATGTTTAGGCGCTTTCAATCAGGATCTGAAGTGCATAGCAATCTGAAAAAACGATTGTTATGCACTTTTTTTGCCAGCA
>JALCHG010000041.1:0-19325 GCA_022644565.1 Solobacterium sp.
TGGAATACCTTTCATATACCATGAAAGCATATGAAAAGGGCAGCCCACATCACGTGAACTGCCCATCTTTCGGCTTCTGGATCCATCAGATCGAACTGTCAGACTTTTGTACTTGACATGCGATCCAGTTTACAGATAAGCATCTTTTGCATGATGAAGATCATTCACATCACGGAACTTGGGAAAATGAATATCCCTGAATTTTTCCTTCGTTGATGGCGTCTGACGGAAGTCATGAACATTTCCCGCTTTGGAATAGACAATCTTTGTATTTGGAAATACCTCCTGCAGAACCCTTGCTAAAGCCAGTGTTGACTGCTGTGTCTCTGTCAGCTGTCTTGCTACAAATGAAGAAAGCTCTTCAATCGTTAATCCTGTTGTTCTTGTCAATCTGGTATATTTCTTATCTGAAATCAGATTGCGGCTATGAAGCATTGTCCAGAAGGAATGCATTCTGGTCTGAATATCAGATTTAATCGGATAGTTATTGCCCTTGGCATGGTTCAGATCTGCTCGAACAAGCACACGGTTATCAATGCTGTCATCTTTGATGCGGGAACGCGGAAAGATATGATCGATATCATATGTCTCATTGTTAGCAAGAGCCGCCGTCAAGTTAATTGGCTCTCCTGAGTACATGCATTTGCCGAACTGGGTGTAATACAGATACAGCTTGTCTCTGCGCAGAGATTCATCTGTTTCCTTCTGAAGCGAATCATAGAGCTCAGGGAAATCATTCTTACATGACTCATACAGTTTCAGCAGCCGGTTCTTGCGGGACTCGGTACGCTTGTTCTTCATTTCCTTGGAACTTGTCCGGGCCATTTCAATAAAAATCTTGGCTGGGGCACTCTTTTCAATATGAGATATTTCTTCAACAACTCGATAGGTCTGCCAGATGCTGCGCTTCACTGCCGGTGCAATATACATCTCTTCAAGACGATCCTGAATATTATCACTGATGCCATAATGTTCAATTCTGTACTGTCTGGCATTTTCAGCAAACTGATAGTCATTGCTCATCAGCTGCATCAGATTGTGATTTGTATTCCAGAGACGATCAATGACTGAGAATACTTCCCCGTCTTCGTTTTCAGAATATATATCATGCAGGAAAGTCTTTGATAATCTTCCCCAGTCTTTATAGTTCAGTTTGCAGATGTGGCGGATATCACCGGCATTGAGGCGGTCTCCATAGTTCTGCTGCAGCCATTTCTTCAGCATTACAGCATCTGCTCCAAAAACCGTTGCACCCTCAATCAGTTCTTCCACCAGTTTTTCATCATGCGTACGGCTGAGGATCACTTCAAAATCATGGTATGGCTTCAAAGTGGATTTAATCTAATCATCCACACCGCTTACCTGCTGTCTATCCGTAATAAAGCCATTTGCGAGAAGATATTTTGTGATTGATTTCTTTGTCACTTTTTTCTTGGAATGCAGGAAGAGATCATCATAGATCTTCTGCTTCAGTTCAACACTGATCGGCTCATTATCTATCTTGAGAGGATTGATTTCATTCAATACTTCAAACTTACTGTAAAGCAGAGAATTTTCCGGTAGAACTCTGTCGTAAGTATATGTACACCTGCCCACAAGCTTATCCATAAAAGCGGCTGCTGATTTCTGCGTGTCGACAACCCTTTCAAAATTCCATGGATAGATTTTTTCATTTGTCCGTACAGCCCAGCCATTTGCAGCATTTCTGCCAAGGGGACCGACATAATAGGGAATCTTGAACTTAAATGTGCTGATTACTTTATCTGAAACGGTAAGGCCGTTTTCATCCTTCACCTTCAGAAAGGGAAGATATCCTTCCGCATTTTTCAAAATTGCCGTAACTTCTTTCAACTCCAGCTGATAAGGCACAAACCGGTTTACTGATGTTCTCAATCTTGGGAAGAACGTATTTTCTTCAATCTTCTTGTAGATACCGGAAATCAGAGTATCAGTGTTATCTTTCATTGGCTTGAGGCAGTCAAGTGAACGCAGATACTTGCAGAAATCTTCCTGCGTGCAGGATATATCCTGTTCATTGCTCATATAAGCCGCAAAGTTATTTACTGGCTTCCCCTTTTTCTCTGATGAATCACTGTATTTGTGGAAGATTGCACGATAATGATCTTTACAGTTGTCCTTAACCCACTGTTTGAATGCCTTTAGCTCATTCCTGTTTTCATTGTACTGAGCTGCTTTTGCATCACAAATATAGTTGAAACTTCCAAGCATCAGGCTTAAGCGGGCAATATCAAAAGCATCTTTGGCACATTTCAGAATATCAAGGCGATCCTGCAGAACAGCAGAAAGATTGTCCATCAGACTATCCAGATCCTGATCAAGAGAAATTTTACTGCTGTCCAGATCTTCTTTATTGATTCCAGGAAACATTTTGCTGAGATCAACGGATGCTCCGGCAAGAAGATCAATCAGAAGAGAAAGATCAACCATGGGACTTTCAGACCCTTCAATCTCTCCATAAGCTTTCTTCAGCTCTTTTTTCTTTACTGTTATTGTTGTCTCAGCGGTAAGAGCAGCATCAAACTGTTCTCTGTCAGCAGGATGAAATTCCTGATCATAAGTCAAAAGAATGCTGTTAAGGTCATCCAATGCATCATCCAGTTTTCTTATGCCGGTATCACCGGTGTTTTCATATAGAAAATGTCCTCTGCTCTTCAGAAGACTGTGCAGTGCCAGGAATACCAGTCTGACATCATGCGGCCGATCATCATGGATCAATTCGCTCTCTAGATGATAAATCGTCGGATACTTGGTCAGATAATCATCATCTGTAAAATCATGGTCATTAAACAGTGAAAAACGGCATGTCTTATCTGTTTTGTCCTCCGGATACAGGCTGCTTTCATGCATACGGATAAAGAAATTGGGATCTGTCTTGTTTATCTCATCCTGGAATAATTCTTCCAGAAGCAGCAAACGAGTTTTACGCCTTGCCAGACGCCTTCTGGCTTCACGATTTGTTCTTCTTTCTGAAGCATCGCTTGCTTCATCAAAAAGACGCGCGCCCCACATATCCTTGCCCTTGAAGCGTTTCAGTTCATAATTTCTGTCTGTTACAGCCCATCCAACTGAACTTGTACCGACATCCAGTCCCAGATAATAATCACCTTTGTTTTCAATAACTTTCATACTTGCTCCCGTCTTGACTTTTCCATGGTCTGGCATATGATGAAGTTGTTCATTACCAGAACATTAACAGAGTAGGTTCAAATAAGCTTTCAGCGAAATTGCCGTAAAACCGGAATCACATTGTGTGATGAAGCTCCCGTAAGGGAGTTTTTCTTTTTACTCTGTACTTTTGTTTCTGATTCTATTATACGCACAGTCCTGGCACAATTAATGACCACAGAGCAATGTTCCTGCTGTTTCATAGAAAAAACGGAGCCTTAATAAAAAACTGTCAGGATCACTCCCGACAGCTCTCTTACTTCTTCTTTGCCTTGTCTTTTGTATTTGCCTTTTTCTTGTTGTTTGTGTTGGCACGGTTCATGGCGTTGATGACCTGATTGATCTGTGCTTCAGAAGGCTTTCTGCCCATCTGCATATACATGGCACGGATCATTTCCGGGGTTACCGGCGGGTTCTCTTCCATTTCCTTGGCAACTTTGCGGCGGGTCACAATGTAGGCAATGATGGCACCTACGACACCGCCGGCCAGGAACCATAATAAACTAGACCAGAATACTGACATTTCTATACCCTCTCTTAATAGACAGAGTTAATTCTACCTTTTTCCCATGAAATTGGCAATGTATCATTCACGGCTCGTATTGGCAACTGCCGTTTCCATCATGGCGCCTGTATACATATACTCCACACAGTCATCCACCTGGATCAGTGCCGGTACGGCATCCGGCCTGATTGAAGCCTTGAGGGTTTCTTTCAGATCATCAGCCGATGCCAGGAAATCGCAGCTGATGATAATAGCCTGCGGATCGATATAGGCAATCAGATCAGTCAGATAATAGCTGATGATGGTCATCGTACCTTCCGGAGTCAGGGCCAGCGAATCAATATGATCAGAAATACCAAGAGTGCTTTTGACAAACTGCATTTCCCCGGCAACACCGCTGTTTCCCTTAAGCAGTCTGCCTTTGACAATCGTACCGATGCCGGGTGTACGGGCGGAAATCGGATGGAAATAGAATGACAGAGTATCATACCTGTTCTGGCTGCCATAGTAGCCTAAAGCCATGGCATTGGCATCATTCATGAACGTAATACGGCGGTCATATCTTGCAGCAAACAGTTCATCCACATTGACGTTGATGATGCCCGGCTGGCGGAATGTCAGGATGCCGTTATGATAGATACCCGGGGTAACGACAATGATGTCTTTGATCTCTTTGTCTTTGGCCAGCACAACATCCAGCACATCTTCAAGATCCCTCAGCTGATAGGTCTGTTTGATCATCTGATCCGAGTGAACGATCTTTCCCTGATCATAGATACGGAAACCGATTCTCACATTCTTGTTCTGTATCAGTATGCATACAACAAGCGTGCGTTTCTCATTGCGGAAGGCAATACGCTCTGATGGCACTTTGGCCGTTTCCTCTTTTTCTTTCTGATGAGCCAGGGCATCATCAACCAGCCGGATCAGTTTTGATACATCATAGGCACCGAATACAGATGCCGGTATGGTCATAACAATCTTGTCATCGAGAATCTCCGCTACTTTATCTCTGAGATAGCCAATCTGCGGCGCCAGCAGGATGACATCCGCATCATATGAATCCATATAGAGACGGTTATAGGATACTGCTTTGAAATTGTAGTTGAGTTCCAGAAGACTCTGTGCTTCCTTGAGACGACTGTTGAAGTAGGATGTGGTGATGCCGCTGGTGCAGCATAAAAGCACCGTGATTCTGTCCTCCTTTTTCATTGCCTTGAGCGTATCAATCATCTCTTCAAACAGGTCTCTTGCGTGATCCAGATCTTTCAGTTCAAAGTGCAGATAGAATACGGTCTTATCATCTTTCAGACGGACGATCTTCAGCTCGGTTACGGTCATTGTGCCGATCTCATGCATGGTGACAGAACCGATGGCATAGGACGTGGAATAGCCGATGTGCTCGCCTTCATCATCACGGAACTTGCCGATGGTGTAGGCAGGATCTTTACGGCTCATGATATATTTTACAAATGCTTCAGAGATTGCGGATTCCATAAGGGGTACCCCCTTTTCCACCATCATCATAGCACCAAAAAAGCCATTCCCCATAACAGTGAACGGCTTGAGCTGTCTGCGGCCGAAGGGGTGATATGTTCCCTCTTATGTAGAGGTGGGCATCCATGGTCATCCGTCAGGATCCCCGACCGTATCGGGCGTTCAACACAGGACTCTCCAGTCAGGATTCCCTATATCAAAAATGTAGGAAAAATATTAATATCCTTCGGCACTTTCATTATAGCAAGGGCATAGGAAATAAACAGTCTTGACACAGCATATGTTTTTCCCTATTCTTAACTTTCTTTTTATTTTCCTGATATGAAAACTGCCTCAATCCAGGGATAGAGGCAGTTTCATCTTTTATTTGTTTTTATCGGCAATTTCAATGCCAAGAATATCAAGCTGCGCCTGATCCACTTCATTCGGTGATTCAGACATCAGATCCATGGAGCTGTTGGTTGTCGGGAAGGCAACTACATCACGGATGTTGTCTGTACCGGCCAGTACCATGGTCAGTCTTTCAAGACCGATACCTACTCCGCCATGCGGCGGTGTACCGTAGCGGAAGGCATCCAGGAAGAAACCGAACTTCTTCTTCGCTTCTTCCATGCTTAAGCCAATGGCTTCAAATACCTTCTCCTGTAAAGCCTGATCATGAATACGGATGGAGCCGGAAAGCAGCTCATAGCCATTGAGAACCAGGTCATAGGCACGGGAAGAAACATGTTCCGGATCGCTGAAGAGCTTGTCGACATCTTCTTCCTTCGGCGCTGTGAACGGATGATGGGCAGCGACCCATCTGTTCTCTTCTTCACTCCACTCAAACATCGGGAATTCAGTTACCCATAAGAACTTGTAGTTCTCTCCTTCCGGAATCCGGTTGAGTTCATGCGCCAGTCTGACTCTGAGGGCACCTAAGGATGTCTCAGCAACCAATGGCTTATCTGCTACAATCAGCAGAAGGCTGTTATCTTTCAGGCTGAATCTGTCAATCAAAGCCTGCTTCTCATCATCACTCAGCACCTTGGCAATGGAACCGGACAGCGTACCATCCTTCATCTTGAGGTAGGCAAGCGCCTTGGCCTTGAAGCCGTGTCTGATGAACTCCTGTAAGGCATCCAGGCCTTTGCGGGAGTACTTGTCAGCCGCATCTTCAAAGTGCAGGCCGTCAATTTCACCGCACGCTGACAGGCAGTCAGCGAATACCTTGAAACCGGTACTTGCAAAAACGTCATTCAGGTTGACGATTTCATTGCCGAATCTCAGATCCGGCTTATCAGAACCGAATCTTCTCATGCACTCATGCCATGGAATGCGGATAAAATGGTCTTCAAGATCAATGTTCTTGACGCCCTTGAAGATTCTCTTCATCAGACCTTCAACAGTCGCGAAGATGGTCTCTTCATCACCGAAGGACATTTCAATATCGATCTGGGTGAATTCCGGCTGACGGTCCGCTCTGAGGTCTTCATCACGGAAACATCTGGCAATCTGGAAATACTTCTCCATGCCGGCAATCATCAGCAGCTGCTTGAAGATCTGCGGAGACTGGGGCAGAGCCCAGAATCTGCCGTTGTAGATACGGGAAGGCACAAGGTAGTCACGGGCGCCTTCCGGAGTGGATCTGGCCAGAATCGGGGTCTCGACTTCGACAAAGCCGTTTTCATCGAGGTACTGACGGGCAATCATGCAGATACGATGACGCATCATCAGATTCTTCTGCAGTACCGGTCTTCTCAGATCCAGATATCTGTACTTGAGTCTTGTATCCTCGGAAGAGGAGGAGTTGTCAGAGATGTCAATCGGGGCTGTTTCAGCGGTGTTGACAATATTGACGGATTCAGCCTGCAGTTCAACATCGCCGGTAGGCATGTTGGGATTGCTGTCCTTACGGACATTGACCGTACCGGTCACCTGCAGAATGTACTCATTGCGCACATCCTTTACCTGTTCACTCAGATCCTCATTGAAGACAACCTGCAGAAGACCGGAGCGGTCACGCAGATCCATGAATACCAGGGCACCGAAGTTTCTGCGCTTGTTGACCCATCCGATGACGGTTTCTTTCTTGCCTGCGTCACTCTTGCGCAGAGTGCCGCAGCCGCATGTTCTTTCCATATCAGTTCTTTCCTTTCGTTAATACTTCTATAACCTGTTCATACGGTACAGTGACCTGTTCTTTTGTTTCACTGTTCTTGACATTGACTGTACCGTTCTTCAGCTCATCTTCACCGATGATGACAATGTTTTTCGCATGGCATCTGTCCGCACTCTTGAACTGTGCCTTCAGGGACTTCTTTGTCAGGCACCCGTCCGTTGACAATCCGGCTGCCCTGCACTTCTGCATGCATTCCAGCACATGGTCGCTCACATCGCCAAGGCCGATAACATACACATCCGTATCATCGTTTTCCGCAAAGTCATGGCCTTCTTCCTCAGCTAAGGAAATCAGTCTTTCCAGACCGATCGCAAAGCCGATGCCGCTCATCTGCGGACCGCCGTAATACTCGACGAAATGATCGTATCTGCCGCCGGCAAAGATCGTTGCCTGCGCGCCGGATTCAGGTCTTGTTGAGACGACTTCAAATACGGTATGCGTATAGTAGTCAAGACCTCTGACAAGCCGGTCATCGATCTCATACGGAATACCAAGGGTATCCAGTGCCTTGAGGACTCTATTGAAGTAGTCTTTTGATTCCTCATTGAGATAATCGGATAAATGCGGGGCATTCTTCATGCATTCCGCATCATGGTCCACCTTGCAGTCAAGAATACGCAGCGGATTCTGTTCATATCTTCTGTGGCAGTCCGCACACAGTGTATCAAGATACGGCGCAAAGTATTCCTTCAATGCAGCCCGATAGGCCGCACGGGAGGCATCATCACCAAGCGTATTGATGCATACCTTCACGCTGGAAATGCCCATGGCTTTGACAATATCACAGCCAAGGGCAATGCACTCGGCATCCAGTTCCGGTGATTTGACGCCGATATTCTCCACACCGAACTGATGGAACTGACGCTGTCTGCCCTTCTGCGGACGCTCATGTCTGAACATGGCACCCATGTAATAGAAACGGGCCGGCAGTTCCATGGAGCCGTACAGCTTATGCTGGTCAAAAGCACGGATCACACCGGCTGTGCCTTCCGGTCTCAGCGTATAGGAATCACTTCCCATTTGGAACGTGTACATTTCCTTGTTGACCATGTCTGAACTGTCGTTTTCACGGGAGAAGACATTGGTTGCTTCAAAGTAAGGCGTACGGATCTCGTGATAGCGGTAAAGCTTGGTCTTTTCACGAATGACCCGTTCGACATCATGCCATTTTTCAATTTCATCCGGCAGGATATCATAGGTTCCCCTGGGGGTCTGGTATTTCATAGGCTTCCTCCTTCATAAACAAATAAAAAGCGTCCTGTATCCAAGGACGCTTTGTTCAACGCGGTACCACCTCAGTTCATGATTGTTTCAATCATGCGCTCAAAGCCTTAACGCGGCATACGTTTTCTCCTACTGTTTTCAGAGAAACTTCTCCAGAGTGTCTGTTCTGTCTGTCCGTCATCAGTGCTTTCACCTGACCACTGTCTCTCTCATGCCGCTCAAACAGAATTTCTCCTTCAACGAATGTAAGACGATTATAGCCTTTTTCCTTCGTTTCGACAAACGATAATGTACATCTTTCAATGGGATGCCCGGATGACATTGATGACCGATTCCACTTTGCGTACATTGGCAATGACATTATTGAGCTCATCCAGATTATGAACCTTGATGGAAAGCTTGATCGTTGAGATCAGATTGTCATGATTGACCGCCGCCTTGATGGAATTCATCGGTGTTCTCGACTGGGAGATGACCGTGACAATATCCGTTAACAGAAACTGTCTGTCATTGGCTGTGATCGTCAGATCAGAATCATATGTTCTTTCCGGATTGTAATCACCCCAGCGCACATCGATTCTTCTGTCCTTGACCCCGGCAATATTGGGACAGTCCGCCCGATGTACCTTAACCCCGGCGCCTTTGGAAATATAGCCGACAATCGGATCGCCATAGACTGGCAGACAGCAGCCGGCAATGGACATCTTCATCGTCTCAATGCCCGGTACATAAACACCGAACTTGCTGGAAACAGGACGCTTGACCGGTTCCTTGTTGATTTCCTTCATCAGAGCTTCATCCATATTGATGGAGCGCTTCTGATTGGTCAGCTTCTGACACACATCCGTCGGGTTGATGGACTTGACGGCAATGCCGTACATGAAATCCGTATAATTGGAAACATTGAAGCCATGCATGATCGCTTCAAATTTCTTGCGGTCCATGTATTCTTTCGGATCAAATCCTCTCTTGCGCAGCTCTTCTGTCATGATCTTCTCACCATCCGCAATCCGCTTGGACTTCTCTTCGTTCTGCTTTTTGGTGAGATAGGCTTTGATCTTGGATTTGGCCTGGTTGGTCTTGACGAATTTCAGCCAGTCCTCACTTGGACCGGTGCCCTTCTGCGTCTTGATCTGCACCACATCGCCGGTATGCAGTTCGGTATTCAGCGGCACCATGACATCATTGACAATGGCCCCGACCGTATTATGACCAACCTCTGTATGAATGCGGTAGGCAAAGTCAATCGGCGTTGCCCCATTCGGCAGATCAATGACTCTGCCCTTAGGCGTCATAACATAGACATTGGCTTCAAAGACATCGTGCTGGAGCGTTGCCATGTATTCCGATGCATTGGCGGAAGCACTGGCTTCTTCCGAATAAACCGCAAAGTTCTTGAACCAGGACAGTTTATCCTCAATTTCCTGCTGTTCCTTCTTCGGATCATACCGGGAGCCTTCCTTGTAGCGCCAGTGGGCCGCAACGCCTCGTTCAGCAACCTGATCCATTTCTTCGGTACGGATCTGTACTTCAAAGATCTTGCCGTCATCGCCGATGATGGTGGTATGAAGGGACTGATACATGTTTGTCTTAGGCACGGCAATATAGTCCTTGAGACGGCCGGGAATCGGCTTGTATTTGGCATGGATATAACCCAGAATCTCATAACAGTGCAGTTCCGTATCGGTCACAATACGGATGGCAAGAAGGTCCAGAATCTCATCAAAGCGCTTGTTCTTCTTCACCATCTTGTTGTAGATGGAGTAAAGATGCTTGGAACGGCCGAAGATACGGAACTGCAGTCCGTTCTCCTTCAGCATGGCCGAAATCTCATCAATCATATGGGAAACAGCCGCATCACGCTCTGTCTTTTTATTATCCACCAGAGCCGCAATATGATAGTACTCTTCCCTGTTGAGATAGAAGAAACACAGATCTTCCAGTTCATTCTTAATAGAACTGATACCTAAACGATGCGCAATCGGCGCATAGACATCCAGCGTCTCCGCCGCAATCCGCTTCTGGGCTGCTTCAGACTGATACTGGAGGGTTCTCATATTATGCAGTCTGTCCGCCAGCTTGATCAGGATGACACGGATATCCTTGGCCATGGCAATAAAGATCTTACGATGATTGCTTGCCTGGTATTCCGGATCATCCTTGCCCTTGAACTTCAGGGTGCCGATCTTGGTTACCGCTTCCACAAGCTCCGCAATCTCATCATCAAATTCTGCCGCCAGTTCTTCCTTGGTAATGCCGGTATCTTCAATTGTATCGTGCAGAAAGCCGGCCGCGATGGTCTTCGGTCCGGCCTGCAGGCCGGCCAGAATATAGGCAACGTTGACAAGGTGGATGAAATACGGCTCGCCGGACTTGCGGAACTGCCCGGCATGACGCTCCATGGCAAAATTGGCCGCATGTCTGATCAGAGCAATACTGTCAGGATTGTGTATGTATTTTCCTGCCTCTGCAATGACGTCCTCTACGCCCGGATTCTTATGTTCAGCCATATTCTTTCCTCCCCTCTCTCATTCAGAAAAAATCGAAGATCACTCTTCGATTTCATCTGAAACGCATGAAAACTGTCTGATTACTGATCGCTGAGATCCATCAGTTTGAAGACATCGTACTTCTTGAGCTCTTCCGCCTGCGGAATACCTGTCAGATTGATGACAAAGGCAATGCCTGCCACAACACCGCCAAGCTGTTCAATCATCTTGGCCGCTGCTACTGCTGTACCGCCTGTTGCCAGCAGATCATCCACAATCAGGACTCTCTGACCCGGCTTGACGGCATCCTTATGCATGAACAGCTCATTGGAACCGTATTCCAGATCATACTTGACACTGACGGTTTCACGCGGCAGTTTGCCCGGCTTTCTGATCGGCACAAATCCCTTATGCATCGCATAAGCAACCGGCGCACCGAAAATAAAACCTCTGCTCTCCGGACCGACAACAACATCCGCATTTACCTTCCTTCCATATTCCGCAAAATAATCCACCGCTTCATGGAAAGCTTCCGGATCCTGTACTAACGGTGTTACATCACGGAACAGAATACCCTGCTTAGGAAAATCACGGATTGACGCAATGTACTCTTCAAGATTGACTGCCATTTTTCTAACCCTCCGAAAAAAATTACCTACTAATTATACATCGTACAACTTTGAATTGGCTATGCTTTTAGACGTGTCACATCATCTGTACACAGCCTGTGCTGCGGTTTTGCTTCCTATCCACCTTCTGTGTCACTATATGAATACGAAATTTCTATACACTTCCTGACATGCCAATTGTAAATAAACAATTTACATCAGGTGCAGCAATTTAACGCATATACGGGCGTGATCCACCGGTTTCCATATCTGTATGCTCTCTTTCTAGTTTCTACTCAAACGCCCATACGGGTGTGATCTCCACTTCATAGAGGCCTTCTCTGTCTCTATTGGCAGCACTCTGAATGCAGTGCTGTTTTACCGTCTGAACTTCATTTACACCCTGCTCTGTCTGCTTCAGATGGGCTATGTATATCTTTTTCTCTGCCATCAGCTAATTATCCTTCCCATCACGTTATTTATACAGCAACAGTATGAGCATAAAACATGCCATACTAGATATTACTCAAATTATTGTGCTGCTTTTGTTACTTCTGCCAGTTCTATTTTATGCACGCATGTTAAATGAATGCAATAAAAAAGAACGATGCTGCATCATTTTTACATCGTTCCATTCGAAAACATTATATTTCAGTCTTTAAACGCATCAATGATCATCTGTACCGTTATGCGTGAGCGATAGCGGTTGATGGATGGTGTACCGATCACAGCTGAAGGATTGTCATTGCCGGCAACAGACTGATTGAAGATCACCCCGTCAAACCCGCCGCATACATTGGCATAGTGATAGCGCAGTACTTTTATATATTCCTTTTTATCCAGTACCACAGGATTACGTATGGCAAATTCAGGCTGCTGGATATCTTTGGGGACAGGTCTGATGGCGGACAGTCCCATGACATTGTCGATGGTCATTTCATCCGCATCAATCTCAATGGCATTCTGTACCGGCTCTTCATAGACAAAGCCTGTTTCCTGCATCTTTCTGTCGATATGCGTACAGAAGGAAGCATAGTTTTCTTTCTTCAGGGAAAGACCGGCTGCCTTGGCATGTCCGCCAAAGGCTTCCAGTTCATCAAAATCAGAGAAGAAGTCATAGATATTGAAACCGTCAACGGATCTGGCACTGCCGGTTAACAGATCATCTTTCTCAGCCAGTACCAGGGTCGGTTTATGACAGGCTTCAGCGATCTTTCCTGCGGCCAGTCCGGCAAGTCCCTGTTTGAAAGAAGGATCATAGATGACCTGAAAGCTCTTCTCATCCATGAGGGCAGATGCTTTTTCAATCATGGTACGGGAATGGTATTTGCGGGATTCATTTTCATGATTGATCTGCTCAGCCATGAAACGGATCTGGGCAGGATTGTCTGAAAGCAGATATGTCACAATCCGGTTGGGATTGGCATCATCATCCATGCGTGATACGGCATTGAGCTTAGGGACAATCTGGAAGGCAACGGATACTTCATCAAAGTCATTTGTATTGTTCAGTAAAGCACAGAGGGATTTCGGCCTGCCCTCATGAAGATGATCCAGGCCGTAGATGACAATACGGCGAGTTTCACCCCATAACGGCATAACATCCCCGATCGCTGCCGTCATGGCAAGAGATGTCAGATCGGGATCATCACCAATGAGATTACGGGAGATCTCAAGTGCTACCCCTGCTCCGGATAAGGTCCGGTATGGTTCTTCCATATAATCCGGATGAACAACAATATCCGCTTCTACTTCTTCTTCAATGACATGGTGGTCTGTGACAATGACATCCATGCCGAGCTCTTTCGCCCGTTTCAATGCGTCAATTGCCTTGACACCATTATCGACTGTAATGATCAGGGAATAGCCCCGCTCATGTACCATTTCAACGGTATGGACGGAAAGCCCATAGCCTTCCTTCAATCGATCCGGGATGTAGTAGCCTGTCTGCAGACCGAATACATCCAGGGTCTTCTTCATGATCGCTGTTGCACAGATGCCGTCCGCATCATAATCGCCGCCGATAAATACCTTTTCCTTATTTTCTTTTGCCTTTGCAATACGGGCACATGCCTGCTTCACACAGGGCGCGTGACTTGTTGTCAAAGGACCGGGATTCAGCAGTTCTTCGATCTTATCTTCCGATAAATCTGAGGCGGCCAGCACTTTGGCCGCAAGAGAAGTCAGATGGTATTTCTCCTGCAGTTCTGTGCCATCAGACTGAATGATATTCCATCTCATTCCTCTGACACCAGACGTCTGAATACGTCCCCTCTCTCTTCAAAGTTTTTGAAATGATCATAGGAGGATGCGGCCGGTGACAGTAAAAGAATATGATGGGGCTGTACCAGGCTCATGCCGAGCTTTACCGCTTCTTTGAGATTTTCCACTTCATAGAGACCTTCTCTGTCTCTATTGGAAGCTTTCATCTCTTCATGAATCCGATGGCCGGTCGCATACATGAAGACGACTCTGATGTTCTGATGGTCATACAGGTACTGTTCCAGCTCATCATAAGCGATGCCTCTGTCCATCCCGCCGATCAGAATGACATCCACATTGTGCAGTGCTTCCATGGCCTGGATGGATGCCTGGCCGATTGTAGAGATGGAGTCATTGATACAGCGGATGCCATGGAATTCACCAAGGTCTTCCAGACGATGGTGCAGCGGTTCAAAGACACGGGCAGCGTGTCTGACCTGTTCATCACTGATGCCGTAAAGATGAGCGATATAGTATGCCACGGCAAGATTGCGGTAGTTATGTTCACCAATCAATGCACAGTCATCAATCTCCAGTTCATGGCCGGGAATCACCAGGGTATGATCATGGGCATCAATGTCGCTGCCGATAAATACAGGTTCATTGACCCATCTGTCCTTGAACTGCATGAGATCTTTATGCAGGATTGTAACATCGCCCTTCTTCTGATGAGTGAAGATATTGGCCTTGGCATCGGCATAAGCTTCAAAGGTACCATAATGGTCCAGATGTTCTTCAAACAGATTCAGATAGACGGCAATATGCGGGGAATATGGGCAGAATTCAAGCTGATGGCAGCTCATTTCAAAAGCAGCCAGATACCCTTCTTCCATCTTCGCAATAGCTTCAAAGCACGGAATGCCGATATTGCCGACAAGTACTGTATTGTACTTTTCTTTCAACAGGGCATAGACCAGGGATGTTGTGGTGGACTTTCCCTTTGTACCGGTAATGCCGATGGTATGATCCGCGTAGTGCTTGAGAAACAGCTGAGTCTGGCCGCTGAGCTTATCACGGTCAATGGCCTGCTTTACCACAATACCCGGGGATTTCAGGATCAGATCAAATGCATTGAAATCCACCGTATCATCATAGACGGCAGTAACATGAGGATTTTCTGCTTCAATCTGTTTCAGATCCGTCTTTCTTCCTTCCGCAACCGTAATGTTCTGCTGTGGCAGAAGCGAACGGATGAACTGCAGCGAAGATTTTCCCTCTTTGCCGAAACCCCAGATGATTACCTTTTTATTTTCAAAATCATTTTTCCAGTCTTTGAGACTCATTGTTTTTCCTCCAGACGCTGTTTCAGCTTCAGTGCGAATTCTTCCGGCAGAAGATTGACGGTATTGTATGCATGCCAGTCTACGCTTCTGTCTTTATAGAAGTCATAGTAGCTTGTTGTACGGTAATAGGCATAAAGATACGGCAGCTGTTCGCCTGCCGCCTCATACCTTCTGATGCCCATGGCAATGGCGGTATTGACTTCATCCCTTGTACCGACACATTCAAACGGCTTGTCATCCACCAGGCCTGACAGCTGTTCAAACAGCTCCTTCATCTCCGGATCAGCCAGCATATTGCGGCCGAAGATCCTGACAACTTCATCCTCTGAAAGATACGCTGTCATCATGATGCATACAAACAGGCACTTGGCACAATGCCCGCACCACTTTTCCTCCTTCTGGCCGACATTGCAGGAGCGGAATACGCTGTGATACTGCTTCAGATCCGCAAACAGACCGGCAATCTGCAGTTCACTCAGCGGCCGCAGGAAGGAGAAGTAATGAATGCCGTCATTGAGATTCTTCTTCACATAGGCATTGAAGTCCTGTTCAAAGCCGAATGTCTTAGAATACTGATGGTTGACGGAGGAGCCTTTGATCGTTGATTCATTGGCACTGGCTTCATTGGACAGACAGATATACTGCTTGTGATAGACAACGGCCGTCAGATAGGACGCAAAGGCTGCCATGGCACTGAACGGTGTATGGCCGTTGAGATAGCCCTGGCGGTTGAGCTCCAGCATGCGCTGATCCAATGTGCGGGAAGGATTGATGAGTCTGTCTCCTTCATAACCTGCCGCAATGGAAGCGTGGATCGCACTCATGACCCGGTTGATGACAAAGGCATGGTTTTCTTCTTTTTCATCTTTCAAAAGGTCCAGGGTGACAAAAGAATCCTTGCCGCCGCCTACCGGAATCAGATTGCCATGGAAGGAGTCTGTATAAGGCTTTCCGGTAATAGCATTTCCGGTAGATGTCAGATGCATGAACTCTTCTTCATCAATTTCAATATGGTTCTTGTAGAAGAATTCTCCAAGACCGTTGTAATACAGCTTCTTCCACCAGGCCGTATCTTCACTGTCAAGCGATCCGCATTCAACAATGGTCTCCTGGGGGCAGGCGATCTTCCAATAGCTGATCAGTTCAACCATGCCTAAGGCAAAGGCAGCCTTTCTGAACAGTTCCGTATCCCCTACGGTTTTTTCATCCGGCTTTTTCAAGGTAAAGGTCGGATTGAAGGCAGACAGGCCTTCAATCTCCATGTCATAGGTGACTTTTACCTTTTCTTTGTCTTCTTCAATATGGAAGGCATGGTAATAGAAATGTCTGTATGTTTCACGCAGTGTTCTGAAATCCATGTTATTCTCCTGTTTCAAGAAGCGGGATCACATCGAGAAGTGATTCTCCTCTATACTCCAGCGCTTCTTTCATTTCTTCATCTGCTTCTATCATATCCTTTATCCAGCAGGAATGCATGCCGGCGCGCTTGGCGGCAATGATGCCGGCCTTGGAATCTTCCAGCACAAGGCATTCCTCTGGTTCAAACCCGAGCTTCTCTGCCGCTTTCAGAAAGACCTCCGGATCCGGTTTGGCGTGCTTTACCATATCACCGGTCACATACACATCAATATGCATATCAAACGATGCCGTGTCCACTAAGCCCTTCACATAGTCATAGTTTGAAGAGGAACATACGGCCCGGGGCATATGATGTGCATCCATCCATGCAATCAGTTCCTTCAGGCCTTTCTTATTGAGGGCATCCGTCCCGAAAGAGCGCCAGAAGGAAAGATCAAACCTTTCTTCCTTAAGACGGTCAAGAATACGGTCAAACCCTTTCACAGAGCGCATATAGGCATCTGCCTCATCATCCCTTACCCCGGTTGTATGGATGAAGAAATCTTCCGGCAGAACAATTCCGTTCTTCTCGGCTTCTTCTTTCCAGTGTGCGATGGAAATACGCTCGGTATCAAACATCAGGCCGTCGCAGTCAAATAATACTGTTTTCATCTTTCCTCCAGAAAAGGCGGCTGAATCTCAGCCGCCTTACTATTTAAGCATTAATGCCTTTGAATGTATACTCATCCAGCTTTTCTTTATACTGGCCGTTCTTCTTACTGTTCTTCTTCTTTTTACGTCCGCCGAATCTGGCATAAGCTGCCTTCCATACGGTCGGGGCAATGAAGATGGAAGATAAGCTGCCGGCAATTAGACCGATAAACATGGCAAACATGAATGTGAAGATGGATTTAGAGCCCATGATCAAGAGAACGATAACCGGCAGAATGGTTGTAATCGTGGAGTATAAACTCATCAGGATTGTTTCATCCAGGGAATCGTTGCAGATTCCGTTCAGCTGTTCCCTGGTCGGGTTATGCGGCATATCCGCCATGTTCTCACGGATACGGTCGAATACAACGATAGAGTTGTTGATGGAGTAGCCGATGATGGTCAGCAGGACGGAGACAACTTCCGTATTGACCTCAAAGCGCAGAATGACAAATGCTGACAGAACAATGGCAACATCGTGTATCAGAGCGATGATACAGCCCAAGGCATACTGCCACTCATAGCGCAGCGTGACATACAGCATCATGGCAATCCAGGCAACGATGGTCAGAATAATCGCATTTCTGACAAGATCACGCCCCACTACCGGCGTCACCACGTTATCGCCAGGCTCTTCACCGAACTTATCCTTCAGATCAGACTTGATCTGTTCCAGATCAGACGTTTCAATACTTGTCTTTGTTGTGGCGTAGACCGTATTATCACCTGCCTGCTGATAGGAATAATGCAGATCGGAAACACTTTCCAGTTCCCTGGAAACCTCATCAATGGTAATCGGTTCAGTACTTGTAACGGTCAGAGTTGTACCGGAAGAGAAATCAATACCGAGATTGAAGAATCCATTTCCTCTGGCCGCACTGACAATACCCATGACCAGCGCCAGGCAGATCACGGCAATGGCTGCGGTAATCTGATACTTGGCCTTGCCCATGTAGTCCAGATGATGTGTACCGGTATAGAACTGCTTTTCACCCTTGGCAACATCCGGAATATTCTTCTTTGCGACATGGAACCAGCCCGGTTTATCATCACAGATACCTGTCTTGACAACCGTATTGAGCAGCCACTTGGAGAAGCCTACATTGATGGCCAGGGTCATGACAACGGTAATAATCAGCATCGTGGCAAATCCCTTGACCGCGCCATTGCCCCAGATATACATGATCAAAGCTGCGATCAGGGTTGTGAACTGGGCATCGAAGACAGCGGAGAAGGACAGCTGCTGGCCTTTGGCAACAGAGTTCCTGACGGAATGTCCTTTATACAGCTCCTGTCTGATACGCTCGAAGTTGATGATGTTGGCATCAACGGTCATACCGACACCAAGCACCAGCGCACCGATACCTGACAGGGTGAACGTTGCGCCCATCAATGCATATAAGCCGAAGACTGCCCAGATGTACAGTACCAGCATGATGCAGGACAGTACGCCCGGCATTCTGTACTCATAGACCATGAATGCCATGACAAGCAGAACACCGATAAAGCCGGCCATTGCCGTCTTGGCTAAGGCATCATTGCCATATTCAGCGGAAACAACATTGGAAGAAATTTCACTGAGCTTCACCGGCAGAGAACCGGAATTGATCAGATTGGCCAGGTTTCTTGCCTCATCTTCGGTGAAGTTGCCGGAAATGACACAGTCGCTGGTGATTTCCTCATTGACGGAAGCAGCCGAGATGTACTTCGGTTCTTCCCCTTTGTTTGCCTTCTGTGCTTCTTCCTTGTAGGAATCGCCATCCTCATAGTCCAGCCAGATAACCATGATGTTTTCCCCGCTTGACTTCTGGGAAATCTCCTTGGTGATCTCACCGAACTTTTCCGTATCAGCCACCTTGATGGAAACAACCGGCTTGCCATCCTGATAAGCCAGGGATGCCCCGCCCTGCTTCAGAATGGAAGCGTCCGCCAGTTCATTATCATCCACATCACGGAAGGTCAGATTTGCGGTTGTACCCAGCATCTGTCTGGCACTTTCCTGATCCGTAACACCGGCCAGCTGAACCCGGATACGATCATTTCCTTCCACGGAAATGGAAG
>JALCHG010000042.1:0-18942 GCA_022644565.1 Solobacterium sp.
GCATGCAACAATCCGTCCGTTCTTACTGACACCGGAAGAAGTATCCAAGGCAGAAGCTGTTGCCAAGGAAGCCGGATTCAGCTTTGATGTAAAGGATCCTTCTCCTGCTTATAAGACAGCTAAGGCTGATGGTCTGAAGTTCAGAATTCAGGTTTCTCCTCAGAACTGCGTAGGCTGCGGCGTATGTATCAATGTATGTCCTGCCAAGGCTCTGTCTGCTGTTGATGTGGTTGAGGCTGAAGGTGCTGAACCGATCGCTGACTACCTCTATAAGGAAACAGAGTACAAGCCGCAGTATGGCAACCCTGATACAGTTGCCGGTGTCTCCCTGAAGATGCCTTACTTCGAAGTATCCGGATGCTGCCCGGGCTGCGGTGAAGCTCCTTACTACAGACTGGCTACTCAGCTGTTCGGCAAGGATATGCTGGTTGCCAACGCGACAGGCTGCTCCATGATCTACTGCTCTGCTACACCTTCCACACCGTTCGTATATGACAAGGACGGCAACGGTGTTGCCTGGGCTAACTCCCTGTTCGAGGATAACGCTGAGTATGGCTTCGGTATGGCTATTTCCCAGTCCTACAAGCAGGCTAAGATCTATCGTCTGATGGAAGAGAACCTGGACAAGGTTGAGCCGGCTCTGAAGGCTGACTTCGAAACATACCTGGCTGCCAAGGATGACAGAGACAAGCAGAGAGCTGTCTATGATTCCTTAGTCAAGAACCTGGCAGCTTCCTCTAACGAAGCTGCCAAGGAACTGCTCGACATGAAGAGAGACTTCGTCGGTAAGTCTGTCTGGATCGTCGGCGGCGATGGCTGGGCTTATGATATCGGCTATGGCGGACTTGATCACGTCATGGCTAACAACCTGAACGTTAATGTTCTGGTACTTGATACTGAAGTTTACTCCAACACTGGCGGTCAGTCCTCCAAGTCTTCTCAGGCTGCTTCCATTGCCAAGTTCGCTGCCGGCGGCAAGGCTATGGCTAAGAAGGACCTCGGTCAGATCTTCATGGAGTATGGCACGGTATATGTCGCTTCCGTTGCTATGGGTGCCAACCAGATGCAGACCATCAAGGCATTCAAGGAAGCTGAGTCCTATGACGGACCTTCCATCATCATCGCTTACTGCCCGTGCGCAGAACAGGGTATCAAGGGCGGCTTAGGCCACGCTCCGCAGATCCAGAAGAACGCTGTCAACTGCGGTTATGTTGCTCTGTATCGTTACGATCCGAGAAAGGAACAGCCGCTTACCATCGACTCCAAGGAGCCTGACTGGAGCAAGTTCCATGACTTCCTGATGAACGAAGCCCGTTACTTCAACTTACCGAAGATCAGAGGTGCTGAAGCTGCTGAAGCTGCCTTTGCCAAGACTCTGTCTGATGCACAGAAGCGTTACAGCAAGCTGGTTACCAAGGTCAACGACCAGAAGTAATTTCCAGAAGTTTCATCAAAACTGCTGTGTGTGATGCACAGCAGTTTTTTTGTGGTTATGGCGTTATAATGGATAACAGGAGTATGCGTAAATGAAAGTACTGCTGTATTTTGAAGGGGAAGATCTGATCAAGATATCCGGTATCGGAAGAGCCTGTGAACATCAGAAAAGGGCTCTGGAAAGCCAGGGAATTGAATGGACGGATGATCCGTTTGATGATTATGACATTCTTCATATCAATACCTATTCAGCCAACAGTGAGGCGGTGATTCATTCCGCCCGCAGTAAAAACAGACCGGTGATCTATCATGCCCACAGTACGGAAGAGGACTTCCGCAATTCCTTTATTCTGTCCAATCAGATTGCTCCGATCTATAAAACAAGACTAGTATCACTGTATAACAAGGCGGATGCTATTATTACACCGACCCCGTATTCGAAGAAACTGCTGCAGAGCTATGGCATAACCCTGCCGATTTATCCGGTTTCAAACGGCATTGATCTGGAACGCTATAAGCCTGACTATGAGAAGATCAGGGCTTTCCGCCGCTATTTCTCCCTTGAAAATGATGACAGAGTGGTCATGGGGGTAGGGCTTCTGTTCAAGCGCAAGGGTTTACTGGATTTCATCGAAGTGGCCAGACGTCTGCCGCAGTACAAGTTCATCTGGTTTGGTGATCTGACCCATATTGTGGTGCCGCATGAAATCCTGGATGCCATTGACCATGCCCCGGAAAACTGCATTTTCCCTGGTTATGTCAAAGGACCGATCATTGAAGGGGCCTACAGCAGCGCCCAGTGCTTCTTCTTTCCAAGCTATGAGGAAACAGAAGGCATTGTCGTACTGGAAGCACTGGCATCACGCTGTCCGATGGTTGTAAGAAACATAGGGGCTTATGATCCCTGGCTGAAGAGCGGCCGTAACTGCTATATGGGGGAAAGCAATACGGACTTTGTGAGTCTGATCCAGGGCGTTGTTGAGAAAAAGCTGCCGGATCTGACCGAAGCCGGCTATGAGACAGCTGAGGAAAGATCACTGCCGGCCATCGGCCGTCAATTGAAAGAAATCTATTTATCTGTACTTAAAAATTATTAATATTGTGTGAACAATTGCATGTGCATTGAACAGCAGGATTTGAAGAGGATATAATCACTTGTATGAAAGCAAAGCTGAAAAAAATAATCCGCAATCCTGTTTTTAATGTTCTGTTAGTCGTAGGACTGACGATTCTTGTCCTGTGGCTTTCATTACGCAATGACGGTGCTGAAATACTTTCCATAATTCATCATGCCAACTGGCTCATGCTTGGTGTCATTGCCGCATGCATGGTGCTGGAGAGATGGATTCACGGCTGGGGACTTGCCAGGGAGTGCCGGCTTTCCGTGCCGCATTATACGTATGGCCAGGGCTTTATCAATGCCTATACGGCAGGACTGTTCAATAACATCACCCCGAGTGCTTCCGGCGGTCAGTTTGCCCAGGTCTACATTTTCCGAAGACAGGGTGTACCGACATCTGATGCCATCGGTGTACTGTGGCTGGATTTCATCATCTATCAGACAACGATGAGTCTTTTTGTCCTGCTGCTGCTGGTGCTGCGTTTTCCTTACTTCTATGCCAAATACTCCCAGTTTTTCATCATTGTCATTTTCGGCTTCATGGTTAACTCAGCCGTGATTTTTCTGCTATGGGCGCTGGCTACGCATCCGCGTTTTTACCGCTGGCTGACTACAAGCGGCCTTAACATCGGCTGTAAGCTGCATCTCATCAAGGACAAGGAAAAGACAAAGGCCAGCATTGACGGCCAGCTGGAACGGTTTGATCAGGAGATTGTCATATTAAGAGCACACAAAAAGACGATTCTGCTGATTGCTTTAAGTGATCTTCTCAGGCTTGTCATTTACTACAGTGTGGCGTATCTGGCAGCGATTGCGCTGCACGTCAAAGTCACGGCAGGCATGTATATTGACTGTGTTGCCCTGGCTTCCTTTGTGGCCATGGTCAATGCCTTTCTGCCGCTGCCGGGCTCCAGCGGCGGTACGGAAGCGACCTTCATCCTGATGTTTTCCACGATCTTCGGCCGCATTCAGGCAACTTCCATCATGCTGGTATGGCGCATTCTGACCTACTACTTCCAGACCATTGTCGGGGCAGGGGTGTACATCTATGCCAAGACCCGTCCTGAGATCTCCTATGACAATATGCTGGCCATGCCGGCACAATCAGATAAGAAAGAAAGCGGTGAGCATGCTACAATAGAACACGAATAGCAGGAGGCATGCATGCGCATCGGACTATTTACGGACACCTATCCGCCGGAGATCAACGGCGTTGCCAATAGTACATATTTATTAAAGAATGCTCTGACTGAACTCGGTCATGATGTCTATGTCATCACCGTCAATGCCAAGGGAGGCGTTGATTCACACTGGGAAGAGGACGGAAAGACACTGCGCTTCAAAGGAACAGAACTAAGATTCCTTTATGGCTATGTGCTGACGTCGCCTTTTCATTTCAGGGCCCTGCAGGAGATTAAAAACCTGAATCTGGATATCATCCACTGCCAGACAGAGTTCGGCGTCGGCATTTTTGCCCATATCTGTGCCGCGCACCTGGATCTGCCGATTGTCTGTACGTATCACACTACGTATGAAGACTATACGCACTATATCAACTTCATCAATTCCGCAACCATTGATACTGCTGCCCGTAAAGTCATCGCAAGACTGTCCCGTGACTACGGCAACCGGGCCAATGCGGTCATTGCCCCGAGTGTGAAAACAAAAAACATGCTCTTAGGCTATCATATCCGCCGGGATATCTCGGTCATTCCAACAGGTCTTGAACTGGAAGGATTCAATCCCGCAAAAGAAGATCCGGCTAAAACAGCCAAGATCCGTGAAGCCTATGGCTTCAAAGCGGATGATCTTGTACTGATTTCCATCGGCCGTCTGGCGGAAGAAAAGTCAGTGGATGTCATTATTCGCTGGGCAGCTGATGCCAATGCGGCAGGACTTTCATGCCGGCTGTTATTAGTCGGATCAGGTCCGCAGCAGGAAGAATACGAAAAGCTTGTCAAAGAGCTGGGGCAGGAAAATAACATCATCTTTGCCGGTGCCAAGCCGAAGGAAGAAGTGCCAGACTACTACCGTGCGGCCGATGTTTTCGTTTCTGCTTCCCTTTCTGAAACCCAGGGCATGACCTTCATTGAAGCGCTGGCCAGCGGTCTGCCGCTGTTGACGCGCTACGATGAAGTACTTTCCTCTCTAGTTATTGCGGGTAAGACAGGTGCTTTCTGCAGGGACTCAGAAGATTTCATTACACACCTCAAAGCTTATACGGCTTTAAGTGAAGACAGAAAAAAAGAGATCAGAGAAAACTGTGTGAAGCAGGCTGAACCGTACAATTCAAAAGCATTTGCCAAAGCGGTACTGCAGGTATATGAGAAGGCCAAGATGGAATACGATAATACATGGACAATTGATGATATTCAGGTAAAAGACTCTTTTGTTCAGCTGTATCTGGAAAATGATCATGATGAAGAGGAAAGACTGCTTGTTACACTGGATGATTATGCGGATGCAGGTCTGCGCAAAGGCGGCAAGATTTCCAATGATACGTTTGATCGTTTCAAGGAGAAAGAAAACGGGGTCAGAGCTTATCAGGGATGTCTTGTCAGGATTTCCATCAAAGACAGAACACGCAAGGAAATCTATGACTGGCTGACCAGGGAAACAGACTGTGACATTGCCATGATCAACCGCATTGTCGATAAGCTGGAAAATCTCGGCTATATCAATGATGAACGCTATTGTGCAGAGGCTGTACGTTCTTTGAAGGCTTCTCTGTACGGTCCGGAGCGGATTGTCAGATCACTGATGAAGAAGGGCCTGCCGGCTGAAATGATTCATGAAAAGCTGGATGAACTGCCGGATACGACGCTGGATGAGGCTGAAACATATGCCCGTAAATGCATGAACAGCTATAAGAATGATTCTGTACGGAGGATGAAATACGGGATTGAACAGAAGCTTGTGCAGCGGGGCTACAGTCTGGATACAGCCCGTAAGGCGGTGGAAGAGCTGTCGCTCGTCAAGGCTGAGGGCAGAGAGCTTGAGAATCTGAAGAAGTGCGCACAGAAGGCAAAGCACAGATATGAGAAGAAATACCAGGGGACGGAGCTGCGCAACCATGTGTTCCGCTACTGTGTGTCCCAGGGCTATGATACGGATGATATATATGCCGTAGTAGATGAACTGGAGTGGGAAAATGACGAGAATTAAAGAACTGAAAGAACATGACCGTCTGAGCATGCCCTTGCTGATCAAGGACTGTGTCAACGGAACAACAAATAAGGGAGCACCGTATCTTTCACTTGTACTGGCCGATGAAAGCGGACAGATTGACGGCAAGTTCTGGGATGTCAAAGAAGAGGATGTCAGGGCTGCCGTACCAGGCAGAGTGGCTGAGTTTTCTTTTGATGTTCTCTTATATAAGAATGCGCTGCAGTTAAGAATTACAAAGATTGAACCGCTGGATCAGAGTACCGTGGACATGAGCCGGTTTGTGACAGCCAGTGCCCGCAGTGAAGCAGACCGCAGACAGGAAGTCAGAGACTATATCCATAAGATTAAAAATCCGGTCTTACAGACACTGGTCATCGGTATGATTGACAAGGTCAAGGATAAGTATTTTGATTACCCAGCTGCGTCCAAGATCCATCATAACTTTATGGGCGGTCTGTCGGAGCACAGTCTTTCCATGGCGGAGATGTGTGAAGCTGTATGCGACCACTATCCTCAGCTTGACCGGGATCTTCTGATTGCCGGTGCGCTTGTGCACGATGTCGGCAAGACGGTGGAAATGAGCGGTCCGGTTACCACGGAATATACATTGGAAGGAAAGCTTGAAGGTCATATTTCCATCGGCAACGGCATTCTTTCTGAAGTGGCAGCTGAAAAACACCTGGAAGACAAGGAAGAGACAGCTCTTCTGCATCATATGATTCTTTCCCATCATGGCCACTATGAATATGGTTCTCCGGTTCTGCCAAGCACACAGGAAGCAGAAGTGCTGGCGACCATCGACAACCTGGATGCCCGTATGAATACTTTAAAACAGGTACTGGACGGCATCCGTCCGGGTGAATGGAGCTCCCGTCAATTTGCCATGGAGAACAGGCAGTTCTATAAGCCCAAGTTCAATGCCAAGGAGAAATAAGCCTATGGATCTCAGATTAGGTATTGTCAAACTGACAGAATCCATCCTGAAGAAGATGGGAAGGGGCGGTTCATTCCCCGGCATTGTCGGATTGAAGATGGACCCTCATTTCATTGAAAAATTCCATATGCCAAAGATCGTCATCCTGGTGACGGGAACTAACGGCAAAACAACCACGCAGAATCTGATCGCTGAATCATTAAGAAGAAGCGGTCTGAAGGTCATCAATAACACCCATGGCGACAATCTCAATGTCGGCATTGCCACCCTGCTTGCCACAAACAGTGATATGCATTTCAATGTGCTGGCAGATGCGGCCGTCATTGAAGTGGATGAGCTGACCCTGTACCGGCAGTTCAAGAACCTCCATCCGACTGCTCTAGTGGTCACCAACTTCTTCCGTGATCAGCTGGACCGGGCTGGTGAAATGGAAACTATCATCCGCAAGATTATGGATGTAACCCAGGACTTTGAGGGAGACCTCATCCTGAACGGCAATGATCCTAACGTTATGCGCATCGGCTATAACGCACCGAAAGCACGCAAACATTACTTTGCGGTCGGCCGCAACGCCGTCAGCCGGGAAACAACCGATGAAGCATCCGAAGGCAAGTTCTGCCCCCGCTGCGGGGCACCGCTGCACTATGCCTACTACCAGTATTCTCATATCGGCAAGTTCCATTGCGACAACGATGGCTTCGGGGTAGTTCCGTATGATGTTGAAGTCACTTCCATCGATTATGATAAGGGAACCTTTGAAGCCGACGGCCATACCTATCATTCCTTTACCGATGCCATCTATGCCATTTATAACTGTGCGGCAGTTCTGACGGTCATGAAGGTACTGGGACTGGATCCTACAGCAGCTGGAGAGGTATTTGCGACATTTGTTCTGAAAGAAGGCCGCAATGAAGTCTTCCAGCTGAAGAAGCCATGCGTCATCAATCTGGCCAAGAATCCAACCGGCACCAATGAAGTACTCAAGTATATCCTGGCTCAGCCGGGAGAAAAGAATATTCTGATCCTGCTGAATGACAATGATCAGGATGGGCATGATATCAGCTGGATCTGGGATGCCCACTTTGAAAGATTGAATGTACCTTCGGTAAAGAAGATCGTCTGTTCCGGTACCCGGGCCTATGATATGGCCCTGCGGCTGAAGTATGAAGGACTGGAAGACAGGATCATTGTCAGAGAAAATGCGGCTGAAGCAGTGGACTGGCTCAATGAGGCTGATCTGCCTTCCTATGTCATTTCCACGTATACAGCCCTGCATTCCACCCGTGCCTTATTGAAGAAGAAGGAAGAGGAGGTACACGCATGAAGCTCAAAGTATTATGGATGTATCACGATCTGATGGATCTGTATGGGGACAAGGGCAATGCCAGAGTGATCAAGGTCAGATGTCAAAAGCGCGGCATTGACTGTGTGGTTGACACCTGTACGATCGGTGAAGAGAAGAATATTCCGGATTATGATCTGTTCTTTCTTGGCGGCGGCGCCGATCATGAACAGAGCCTGATCTTTCAGGATCTTCTCAAGCGCCGGGATCAGATCCAGGAAGCGATGGATCATCGCACAGCTTTCCTGCTGATCTGCGGGGGCTATCAGCTGTTCGGTCAGTACTATAAGGACCAGGACGGCAATACAATTGACGGCCTGAAGTTCTTTGACTACTATACGGAAGCCAGTGACAGGGATCACCGCTGTATCGGCAATATTGCCATTGAAACAACAATAGATGGCGAAACATTCCAGGCCGTAGGCTTTGAAAACCATGGCGGCCAGACAAAGAATGTAGCAACGCCTTTCGGTAAAGTGCTGAAAGGACATGGCAATCTGTATCACAGCAGCTATGAAGGCTTCATGAATGATCAGGTCATTGCTACCTACATGCATGGACCGCTGCTGCCCAAGAATCCCAAGATTGCGGATGCGATCATCCGCCAGGCATTACGCAGACGCAATGGCGACATTGAACTGGAACCGCTGGATGATGAAATAGAAAACAAGGCACGGGAAGTCATGCTGGAAAGACTTGGCGTGCTGAAGAAATGAAAAGAGAAGGATGCGTCCTTCTCTTTTCATTTACTGCCGGTAGATCCGATAGGGCAGTTCAATATCAATCTGTTTCAGTTTCAGATAGTACTCAAGGATTTCCTGATGGGTGATGACAAGAGAGAGATCCGTCAGTTCAGAGGGTTCTACCCATCTGAGCTCAAGTGATTCTTCTCCTACTTTTGTTTCCGGTATGGCATCCAGTTCACAGACATAGCCAAATGAAACAATCCGGTAGATATTGCCATCCAGGAAATTGACGATACGGCTGGGATCATCAAATACCTTCAGCGGCTTCAACTGATCCGGATAGATCTTGATGCCGGTTTCCTTCATGGTTTTGCGTACAGCCGTATCCTTGAAGGTTTCGGTCGCATGCATATCGCCTGACACAATCCCCCATCTGAAGTTGTCCTTCCGCTTTTCCAGCAGAATTTTTCCTTCTGCTGTAATAATGACAGCAGAACCGAAACGGGCCGGACAGTTGGGATCCGGTGCGAAGGGATCATGCAGGTAGTAAAGGGCCGTAGGCATGTTTATTCACCCTTGACCTTTGCCAGGATGGCATCAAGATCCTTTCCTTCATGCGGTGTCTCACGATAGCCGAAGCCGTCTGTTTCATCATAGCGGGGAATGATGTGGAAATGCAGGTGGGGCACACTCTGTCCCGCGGCTGTGCCGCAGTTATTGACAATGTTGAAGCCCTTGCAGCCGGTGTTGCGTTTGATCTGGCGTGCCAGCATCGTTACGGTCTTCATGCACTTTTCGACAGTTTCATCATCTGCCTCCAGAATGTTTTCGACATGTTTCTTGGGCATGACAATGGTATGGCCTTCAGTCAGCTGGGATATATCAAGAATCGCCAGTACATCCTCATCTTCATACACTCTCTTTGACGGTATTTTACCGGCAATGATATCACAGAATACACACATATGATTATTTCCTCCTGGTCTAACTGTCTCTGATTATATCACGTCACAATAAGAAAAAGACGCCCGCAGGCGTCTTCATGCATGTTTCAGT
Organism: Solobacterium sp.; assembly: GCA_022644565.1. Classification (GTDB taxonomy): domain Bacteria; phylum Bacillota_I; class Bacilli_A; order Erysipelotrichales; family Erysipelotrichaceae; genus Bulleidia. The sequence goes on from JALCHG010000042.1 coordinate 9,741, forward strand.
TGGAAGCAGCAGCTTCAGCACTGGAAGTGCTGGCAGCAGATGCTTTGGCACTGCTTTCATCATCCTGTACCAGGTAGTCGGAATAATCCGCCTTGATACCGTTGTAGAGGGTGATGTCATAAATGTGGAACTTGTGCTTCTTGAAATAGTAGGAAGTAGAAGCAGAGGATACTTCAGAAATATTGGCCAGTGCTTCAACCGCTTCATCCTTGAAGTCATTCGGATCATCCGCATCAACTCTGACAAGGTTGAAGGTTGCGCCATCAGAGCTCTTGACTTCCTGCCAGCCATCATCCGGGGTCAGAGCGCTGATGGCTGTTCTGACATAGGAATCGATGTCAGTGCTTTCATTTGTATACAGCGTGGAAGTGCCGGTGGAAGAGGAGTTGTGGTTGGAAGCAGCGGTTGCGGCATCTGTACCGGCATCCAGTTCTGCCTTGGCAGCGTTGAGATCATCTTCGGAAGTGAAGGCAAGGATTGTAGCCTTGAAAGGCTTGTATGCCTTACACAAGTTTTCGAAGTGGGACTCGACATACTTGTCGGTCATCTTGGAAGCCAGCAGGGAAGGAACAAGATAGTCATTCAGGTAGCTGTCTTCATCCATACCGGCCTGTTTCAGATAGGAAGTGAAGGAATCGCCATACATGGATTTGTATGTATCCAGCGTGGACTTTGCCTGATTGGTAATGTCATCAGTAACTTCGACTTCCTTCTTGGCAATCGTATTGGTGGCGTTGTTGATGCAGGTAGAAGCACCGGACATCGTCATCATAGTGCTGTAGACTTCACCTTTGGTAACAGAGGTATCACCGATCTTGAACAGAACCGTCTTTGAATCAGAGAGCTTGGCAGATGCGTCAGAGCATCCGCTCAGGGTAACGCAGCAGCCTGCTGCTGCCGCAATGGTCAATACTTTCTCGGCAATATGTTTCATCAGTTGGTTCCTCCTTCTGTAGCAGCGCTGGCGGAAGCTGAAGCTGTGGCAGCAGCGGAAGCAGATGCGGAAGCTTCCGGAGAAGCACTGGCAGACGCATCAGAATCATCACTTTCTACACCGAAGGCAGCCTTGATTTCTTTTTCAAGATCCTTGTCGCCCTTGAAGTCAACACCGAGATCCTTTGCCTTTGCCCATACCGCTGTATTCTGCAGGGTTGTGTCATATGTTGTGACAAGGGTAACATACGGATCATCATAATCCTTATCTTTCTCAAGTGTCTTGGCTGTAGAAGCATCGCACTTGATCTTGAAGTAGCCGAAGGAATCACTCTTGACCCAGTCGCTGACTTCACCTTCCTTGAGGCTCATCGCTGTTTCAAAGAAAGTGGAATCCAGAGAACTGGAAGAGTTTGTATCGATAATGCCGAGCACGCCGCCATTGGAAGCAGTGGAAGTATCCTCACTGTACTTGGTAGCGGTATCCGCAAAGCTTGAACCGTCATCCAGCATCTTGTCAACGGCATCCATACGGGACTGTTCATCCGCAGTAGGTGTATCCGGTACATTGGAAGAATCCTCAAACTGAACCAGAATGTAGGAGATCTTGCGGATCTTCAGATCATCGAAGTGATCGGCCGCATAAGCACCGGTGACTTTGTTCAGCTTGATCTGGGTAATCAGATAGTCAGTCAGATCATCATAGCCGCTGGACGCAAGGTCGCTCTTGAGCTGTGTGTCTGAACTGGAGGAATAGTTGCTTGAATAATTGGACTGAATGGATTCAGCCTGCTTGGCAGCGTCTTCCTTGATGGATTTTGTTGTACGGTAAGATTCGTTGGCAACTGCTTTCTGGAAGAGAACAACATCAGCGTTTGTGCCCGTTGCCTTCTTCAGTGAATCATAGAAATCATCTGCGGTGACATCGCCGTCCGACAGGGAATAGACGACATCCTTTCCGTCAACTGTTTTTCCTTTGAGCTTGCCTTTGTTCGTATCATAGATATAGTAGGTGCTGATTACGGCAAAGATCACAATAATCAGCAATACGAACCAGTTCTTTTTTAGGAATTTGCCCATAATGCCTCCTCATGAAAAATAGCCTATTCATTATAAGATAGGGGCATGGTTTTTGCAATTTACTGCGGCAATGATATGACTTCACATTCTGCCGGGTATAAAGCGACATTTTGTATGATATGTCATCCAAAGAGCGTCATACATTCATTGTTTTTAGTTTAATGGTATAATACGCAGGCAGGAAAAGAGGTATTTTCTATGAAAACACTTGAAATAAGAAACTTACATGTCACGGTAGAAGATAAGGAAATTCTCAAGGGAATTGATCTTACCGTCAAAGAAAACGAAGTACATGCATTGATGGGCCCTAACGGCAACGGCAAAAGCACGCTGTTAAGTACAATCATGGGCCATCCCAAATACAAGGTGACCGAAGGCTCCATCACGTATGATGGAAAGGACATCCTGACCATGCCGGTCAATGAAAGATCTCTGGCCGGTATCTTCTTAGCCATGCAGTATCCCCAGGAAATCCCCGGGGTTACAAACAGCGACTTCCTGAGAGCTGCCATGAATGCAAGAAGCGAGAAGCCGGTACCGCTGTTCCGCTTCATCAAGGAAATGGAAAAGACCATTGAGGATTTGCAGATGAAGCCGGATCTGGCCCATCGTTTCCTCAATGAAGGCTTCTCCGGCGGCGAAAAGAAGCGCAATGAAATCGTACAGATGGAAATGCTGAAACCATCTCTTGCGATGCTCGATGAAATCGACTCCGGCCTTGACGTTGATGCCTTGAAGATTGTGGCGGATGCCTTGAACAAGTGCCATGAACAGCAGCATATGGCCATGATGGTTGTTTCTCATTATGAGCGTTTCTATGAGTCCATTCATCCCCAGTTCACTCATGTTCTGGTGGATGGCAGAATCGTCAAGGAAGGCGATGGGGATCTGGCCAGACGCATTGATGCGGAAGGCTATGACTGGATTTATCAGGAGACAGGTGCTCAGCCTTCAGCTGAAGTGGAAGAAGAGAATATCAGACATGTGTCTGCTTCCATTGGCACCTGTGCCGTACGTCAGGCAGCGGAAGGAGCGAATCAGAAATGAACCCGATCCATGTATCAATGGATGTGCGTCTGAACCCGGGCTACAGTGAATATGCGATCGACAGTGAAAGAGATCTGGAACTGACTTTCCGGGCTGATCAGGATGCGGATGTGTTCATCGAGATTCATCACAGCGGTAAGCTGAATCTCAGAACCTATGCCGCCAGAGGCGTACATGTATCCTATCTTATATATAACCGCTGCGATTCTCTTCTGGAAACGGAAGAAACGCATGAAGTCATGGGCGATGCGGATGTGACCGTGGCCTATGGCGAGATCAACTCTGCTGAGACAAAGCGCAATACCTACATGGTATTAAGAGAGGAAGGCGCAAGAGGTCTTTTCTCCAGTGCTTCCCTTGTTAATACCAAGAAGAACTACCGTATGCAGGTGGTCAATGAGAGACCGCATACCTATGGTGATATGAAGAACTATGCCGTTGTGCTCAAAGGGGGAAAGCTCTTGATTGATGCCGTCGGCAAGGTAGTCAAGGGTGCGCATGGTTCAGAGTCCCATCAGACTTCCCGTTCTCTTTCCTTTGAAGAGGGACAGACAGCGGAAATTCTGCCGGAGCTGTTGATTGATGAATATGATGTACAGGCAAGCCATGCCATGTCCATCGGCCGGGTTGATGAGGAACAGCTGTATTATCTGATGTCCCGCGGCCTTTCACTGGCACAGTGCACTTCTCTGATTTCTGCCGGCTATCTCATGCCGATTACCGAGACACTGTCCAACCCTGAACTGCAGGAGAAACTCAAAGCTGAAATGCAGGAAAGGATCGGTGAAATATGCGCCAGGTAGAAGATATTCGCAGAGACTTTCCGATGCTGGTGAATCATCCTGAACTCATCTACTTTGATTCAGGCGCCACATCCCTCAAGCCCCAGTGCGTCATCGATGCGGTAACAGATTTCTATGCCGAACATACTTCCAATGTGCACCGCGGAGATTATGCGGTTGCCGTTGAAAATGACAGTCTGTATGATGGTGCCCGCAAGACCTTTGCAAAACTCATCAACTGCGACCCGAAGGAAATCATTTACTGCCACAATGTCACCCAGGCCATGAATCAGATAGCCTTTTCCATGGCACATGACTTTCTACATGAAGGCGATACGGTACTGATTTCAGAAGCAGAGCATGCTTCCAATGTACTGCCCTGGTTCTATCTGCAGAAGGAATACGGCATTCATGTGAAATACATGCCGCTTGACAGTCAGGCCAATGTGGATCTCGCCGGCTATGAAAAGTGCTTTGAGGATTCTACCATCAAAGCTGTTTCAGCGGCCCAGGTTACCAATGTCCTCGGTTCTGTACAGCCTATTAAGGAAATGGCTGCCATTGCCCATGCCCATGGCGCTTACATGATTGTGGATGGCGCCCAGTCTGTTCCGCATATGAAAGTGGACGTACAGGATCTTGATGTGGATTTCCTCGGTTTCTCTGCTCATAAGATGTGCGGACCGGGCGGTGTCGGCATTCTCTATGGAAAGAAGAAGCTGCTTGATGCCATGACGCCGATGGAATTCGGCGGTGATATGAATGCCAGATTTGCGGATGACGGCTCCATGATCCTCAAGGAAACACCGATCAAGTTTGAAGCCGGTACACCCAACATTGAAGGCATTATCGGCGCAGAAGCAGCTGCCCGCTATATCATGGATATCGGTCTGGACAACATCCATGCCTATGAAAAGGAACTGAGAGCCTACTTTGTTGAGAAAATGCAGAAGCTTGACAACATTGAGCTCTACAATCCTGACAATGCCTGGGGGCCGATCGATTTCAATGCCAAAGGCGTATTTGCCCAGGATGCAGCGGGTTATCTTGCGTCTAAGAACATTGCAGTCAGATCCGGCAATCACTGTGCCAAACTGCTGCACAATATTATTGGTACGGATCAGACCATCCGCGCCTCTCTCTATTTCTACAACACAAAAGATGAAGTTGACAGATTTGTCAAAGCCGCATCCGAAATATCACTGGAAAATGCGGTAGGTATATTCTTCTAGGAGGCCTGTATATGAGTGATGATAAGAATCTTCTGAATGATCCTATGGTACTCAGAGAACTGATCATGGATCATTATCAGTATCCCCATAACCATGAACTGACTAAGGAAGAAGGCTATTCTTCCCGTCATATGGCAAGTGACAGCTGTATCGATGATATTACCGTACAGTCAAAGATCAAAGATGGAAAGATCGAAGACATCCGTTTTGACGGTGTTGCCTGCACGATTTCCACAGCCAGCACATCCATGATGACGGATCTGCTCAAAGGCAAGAGCACTAAGGAAGCAGATAAGATCATCCATAACTATTTCAATATGATTGAACATAAGGAATATGACCCGGATCTACTGGAAGAGGCAGTAGCCATGAAGAATGTCTACAAGCAGGCCAACCGCATCAAGTGTGCGACCATCGGCTGGAAGGCCATGAAAGAGATGATTGATGAAAGCGAGGGTAAGGAATGAGTGATCAGAACGATGTAATTACCTCGCAGGATGATTACAAGTACGGTTTTCATGATGACAATGTCAAGGCGGTATATGATACCGGCAAAGGCATCAATGAAGACGTTGTACGTAAGATATCTGCGTATAAGCATGAACCGGAATGGATGACTGAATACCGGGTCAATGCTTTCCATACATTTGAAAAACTGGAAATGCCCAAGTGGGGACCGGATCTGTCCGAGATCGACTTCCAGGACTTTACCTATTATAAGAAGGTAAGCAAGGAAGCAGAAAAGAGCTGGGATGAAGTGCCGGAAGAGGTCAAGAATACTTTTGAAAAGCTCGGTATTCCGGAAGCGGAAAGAAAGTATCTGGCCGGTGTTACCACACAGTATGAATCGGAAGCGGTCTACCATAACATGCTTTCCGAAGTACAGGAAAAGGGTGTTATCTTCCTTGATATCGATTCCGGCCTGAAAGAATATCCGGAAATCTTCAGAAAGTATTTCGGAAGGATTGTGCCGGCAAGTGATAACAAGCTGGCCGCGCTGAATGGGGCGGTATGGTCCGGCGGTTCCTTCATCTATGTGCCGAAGGGAGTCAAGCTGGAAAAGCCGCTGCAGTCCTATTTCCGGATCAACAGTGAATCGATGGGACAGTTTGAACGTTCCATCATCATTGTGGATGACGGTGCGGAGTGTTCCTATGTGGAAGGCTGCACGGCCCCGCAGTACAGCAAGGATTCCATGCATGCGGCGGTGGTTGAAGTGTTTGTCGGCAAACATGCCAAGTGCCGTTATTCTTCTGTACAGAACTGGTCCGGCAATATCCTGAACCTTGTCACCAAGCGTGCCTGGGTGGATGAAGGCGGAACGATGGAATGGGTAGACGGCAATATCGGCTCCCGTATTTCCATGAAATATCCTTCCTGCATTCTGGCCGGGGAAGGGGCGCACGGCATGTGCATTTCCATTGCCGTCGGTTCAAAGAACCAGTATCAGGATACCGGTGCCAAGATGATTCATCTGGCCCCGCATACATCCAGCTCCATCGTATCCAAGTCCGTCTCAAGAAACGGCGGTGTTACCAACTTCCGCGACTGGATTCACTTCGGCAAGAAAGCCGATAATTCCAAAGCCAAGATTGAATGCGATACACTGATCCTGGATGAGGCATCCCGCTCCGATACCATTCCGCTCAACATCAATGAGAACGCATCTTCCACCATTGAACATGAAGCCAAGGTATCCAAGATTTCTGAAGAGGAACTGTTCTATCTGATGAGCAGAGGCTTATCCGAATCCCAGGCAACGGAAATGATCATCATGGGCTTCCTGGAGCCGTTCACAAGAGAACTTCCGATGGAATACGCAGTCGAACTGAACCAGCTTCTCAAGATCGACATGACCAACTCCATTGGATAAAAAAGAAGCACGAAGAGCAGGTCTTGCCGCAAGAACTGCCCTTTCTGCTTCATGCCGGAAACAGTACAGCCACCGTATCTTTTTGAAGCTGAAAGGGCGGCTGGACCATGTTTCTTCGATCGGTATCTATGTTTCCATTCAGAATGAAGTGGAAACAGAAGAAATCATACAGTACTGCTTCGACAGCGGCATTCATGTCCATGTGCCTAAAGTAGAAGGGAAGAACATTCACTTCTATGAGATCCATGCTTTCTCTGATCTGATCCCGGGTGTCTGGTCCATTCCGGAACCTGACGGAACAGAACCGGAAACAGATCCTTCCAGCATTGACTGGATGCTGGTGCCGCTGTCTGCCTTTGACGCTGCGCATCATCGTACCGGCTATGGTGCGGGATACTATGACAGAATCCTGCCTTACTGCAGACACAAAACCGGCATTGCCTTCAGCGTACAGGAAGTCGATGACATTGAAACAGATCCATGGGACGAGGACCTGGATGAAATTATTACAGAGCAGTAATACATAAGTCCTGCAGGCTGGATGGGATCATACCTGTCCGGCTTTTTTCTGGGCCATGAATAAAGCACGGAATAAAATGTTTGTAGGGTATCCGTGTTTGTGTTATTATAAACAGCGGAGAATTAGCTCAGCGGGAGAGCATCCGCTTCACGTGCGGGGGGTCATCGGTTCGAACCCGATATTCTCCACTTGATATCTGAGCAGCCGCTTTGATGAGCGGCTGTTTTTTTCATCTGATTTCTGACAATCGCATGATACCATATTCTCCTTTTCTTACGCCTGTTATAATGAATCTGAGCTATCTGAGGCGTAATGAAAATGAGTGAAATGCGTAAAGGACCGACAGGGCGGTACAGTATCATACAGGGCGGCTACTGGGTTAATTTTCTGATTCTGACCGGTTTTGCGGCTGTTTTTCTGAACGGAAGGGGATTCGATGCCAGACAGATCGGAACCGTAACCGCAATCGGTTCTCTTTTATCCTGCCTGCTGCAGCAGTATATCGGTACAAAAGCGGATCAGAGCATCAGGCCATTGAAATGGATGGCTGCCGGTTTTCTGATTCTCTGTATGGCGGCACCGGCTGCTCTGATCTTTCTGCCGCATACCTATCTGTCTTCCTTTGTGTTCTTTGCGGCGGCCTATACGCTTGAGATCAGCTTTCAGCCGCTGCTGAGTTCTCTGTGCCTGCAGTTTAGCGACCATGGCTATGATATGAACTTCGGCATTGCCCGGGCAGCCGGCTCTTTCGGCTATGCCTGTGCTGCTCTCTTTATGGGCAATCTGACGGAGCAGTATGGAGCAGAGATCATTCTGCCGCTATTGATCGGCGTGTACGGCATCATGATTGTACTGACACTGTTTCTTCCAGTGCCTGAGGGCAGGCGGAAAGAAGACATGCATGAAGCGAATCAGCCCTCTTCTTTAAAGCAGTTTTTTCACCGCTATCATCGTTTCATGACGGCAGTAACAGGATTCAGCCTGCTCTGGTTTATGAACAGCATCCTTGGTACCTATATGATCTATTTCATAGACTACTATCATGGTACGGCTGCTCAGATGAGCCGCTGCTTCTCCATCATGGCATTTGCGGAAATTCCCGCCATTGTCATGGGAAGTTTTCTGATGCGCAGGATGGGAGCGGGATGGATGCTGAAAGTCAGTGCCATAGGTGCTCTTGCCAAGGATATTCTTTTCTTCTGTGCTCCGGATGTCACCTGGTTCATGTGGGCAAATCTGCTTCACTTCTTCCAGTCCGGTTTTTATCAGGTGGCAGCGGTATATTTCTGCTATTCAATCGTGCAGCCGCAGGATATTGTCAAAGGACAGTCTTTTCTGACTATCTTTGTTTCAGGAATCTGTTCGGTTGCGGCCAATTATATCGGCGGTATTCTGATTGATACGGTCAGTATTCCGGTGATTTATCTGGTCGGTATTGCCTGCAATATTGCAGCACTTGTCATCATCTGGATCGCCGTGGATCCCCATCGGTTTGCAAAGGAGAAGATCAGACGGATCTGAACTGTCTGTTCATTCATTACAAAATGCAGACACTGAATGTGTGCGTTTTTCATCATGGTGATCCGGGATCACTTTGGCAGAGAAAAAGATGCCTTGCGGGAGGCTGCTGAAAAAGTAAAGGTATTCATAAACTGATCAGCAGTTTCATGTTTAGGCGCTTTCAATCAGGATCTGAAGTGCATAGCAATCTGAAAAAACGATTGTTATGCACTTT
>JALCHG010000043.1:0-18437 GCA_022644565.1 Solobacterium sp.
CAGCTGTTCTTCCGGGATAATTCCCTTTTCTGCTAATACGGCATATAAAGCCGGGGAGCAGTGTCCCTTGGACAGAACGAATCTGTCTCTGTCAATGGAATCAGCGTTGTCCTTATTGATATCCATGACTTCAAAGTAGAGCTCTGTCAGAATATCCGTGCAGCCTAAGGATCCGCCCGGATGACCGGACTGGGCTGTGGATACTTCCTTGATGATGTTCATGCGGATATGTGCCGCATGTTTTTTCAGTTCTTCATTATCCATTTTATTCTCCTGTTTTATTTCTTTGCCAGACATGCCAAGCTTAGCATCGCTTTAAAGAAGCGGTCAATGTCATCTGTCCTTTTCCGCCTCAATGCAGTAATTGAATATCTTCCCTGCTTCTTCACGCGTACTGAGTGTTCTGACATAGTAGTGCACACCAAGCCATGTGCCGTTTTTAAAGCCAGCCTTGGGGAAGAACATCATATGTTCAAACCCGAATTTCTGATGTAAATGTTCTGATGCCGTATTGCCTTCAGTAATGATGGAAGTCATATGATGATAGCCGTCTCTCTCTGCCAGCTGAAGAATCGCTTCCATCAGCTTTGAACCGGCACCTCTGCCTCTTTCTTCATGATCCAGATAAATGGCCAGATCACATGTCCAGTCATATGCTGCTCTTTCATTGAAAGCAGAAAGATAGGCATAGCCGATGACTCTGCCTTCCTCTTCCAGCACAATCCAGGGATAGCGCTTTACAATGCGATGAACTCTCTCTGTAAAAGCAGAAAGAGACAGCTGTTCTGTTTCAAAGGTTGCCGGACTGTTTGCAATATACCAGTTGTAAATGGAAAGACATGGTTCAATATCCTTTTCTTCCAGCATTCTGATCATTTATATTTCGCCTCTTTCCATCTTTTCTTTCACCTCATAGAGACTTGAACAGATGGCATCCGCCTTCTGTTTCATCTCATCATCCGGCTGTACCATATCCGGCACCATTACCGTAAAGCAGCCGGCCGCATGACCCGCCCTCACGCCGTTGTACGCATCTTCAAACACATAGCAGTCTCTGCCGGATAAGCCAAGCTTCTCAGCCGCCTTCAGAAAGATATCCGGCGCCGGCTTTCCTTTTTCCACTTCCGTACCGGAAGTCAATGCATCAAAGTAAGGCAGCAGGTTCAGCCGCTTCAGGTTATTGCGGACAAGTTCAATTGCCGAAGAACTGGCTACCGCAGTCTTCACGCCATGCGCTTTGAGATACGCCAGCAGCTCATGTGCCCCGGGCTTTTCCTCTACATACTTCTGACAGTATTGCGCTGTTCTTCTGACACAGCTTTCATAGACTTCCGTACTGTCCGCTCCCGGATAATAATGACTGATCAGAGCAATTCCCTCATCCCGGCTGGATCCGCTGATCTTCACAAAGAACGCCGGATCCAGCTCAATACCGCGCTCTTCTGCTTCTTTTTTCCAGAACATATGATAAACTGCCTCAGAATCAATCAGCAGTCCATCCATATCAAATATCGCACCTTTTTTCATGCCTGCATTATACTGAACCGCCTCTTGCCTGTACAATCTTTTCTGCTCCATAAATCATCAGAAGCACAGCAATACAGACAAGAACCCCTGAAACAAATCCTTTCTCGCCTGTGATCAGCCGTGATACACCCTGAACTGCAATGCCGGCAATGATCATAATGATCCCGCTCAGAATATTCTTCTGTTTCACCATCGCTCGGCATGCGGAAAGTTTCTGCAAAGCACTGTCATGGTCTTCACTCTCTACAAGCGTTTCAAGCGGCAGGCCGATACAGTCACATATCTTTTCCATCTCTTCATCGCTTAATACAGCCGAACCATTCAGATACAGTCTGATCCGGTTTGCCTGTATGCCTGTTTTTACACTCAGTTCAGCAGGTGTCATATTCATATTCAGCATTCTCTTTACCGTCTTCTTTGATAGATTCACCGGTGTCATACTTCTCACCTTCTTCTTAAGTACATTATATGCCGCTGTAAATTTTCTCAACTTTTTTTGATATTTTATGTTGACACTTATGACAGACAGAGTTAATATAATCAAGCACCAAGGGAAATGGTCCCTTAGCTCAGTTGGTAGAGCAACTGACTCTTAATCAGTGGGTCGAGGGTTCGAGTCCCTCAGGGACCACCATGTAAGATCAGATCGAAAGATCTGATCTTTTTTCATGTTTACAATAAAGTAAAAGAAAAGCAGATACAGTGTGGCAGCACCATATCTGCAGACCGGTTCACTGATGATGAGAGGCAGAATTGAATATACCGGTCAGGCGGCTTTCTTTTCCTGATGAACAGCGGCAGGCATGGCCAGGCTCATAAAGCCCGTATGCAGAGCACGGTAGAGCTGTTCCGGCGTAAGATCCTCAACATGGATCTCTCCTTCGGATACGGTCATGCGTTTCTTGATTTTCCGTTTCATAACATTACCTTCTTTCTTAGCCGCTGATCATCAGCCGCATTTATATACTAAAGAAAGAAGGTTTTGTTACTGTGCACAGCTGTGTACAGCAATAGCATGTAAATTTTTACATTTCTGGCAGAACAACACCTTTTTTCATATGAGAGAACGGGTTGCGTTTTCCGCATTCTTCCACAGTTTTCATGAGTCTGCTGTTATATAATAAAACACGGAGGTTTCCAGATGAGTTTTATCGATAAACCGTCTGTTCTTCTGCATAATGGTGTAAAAATCCCCACCCTTGGCTACCGGGTCAGAAGAACAGATAAAAATGTATATCAGAATGTTCTCACCGCCATTCATGCCGGCTACAGGCACTTTGATGTCTGTTCCGATCATGACGTGGAAAAGGCGTTCGCCCGCGCCTGCCGGGACAGCGGCCTGAAGCGGGAAGATTTCTTTCTGACCGTCAAGATTGCCAACAGTGATCACGGCTTTGATGCCGCAAGACACGGTTTCCGCAACTCTCTGTCCCGTCTGCAGACAGATTATGCGGATCTGCTTCTGATTGACTGGCCGAATCCGGTTGGCTTCCGTGATACGTATGAAGAAACAATTGTCGCCACATGGCATGCTCTGGAAGAGATCTACAAGTCAGGCAGTGCCAGAGCCATCGGTGTTGCCAACTATGAATCACGGCATATTGAATACACGCTGGATCACAGTGAGATCGCTCCGATGCTGAATGAAGCGCGCATCTACCCGGGCTTTCCGTTCACTGACAATGTAGACTGCGCTTCCTCCCATAAGATCCAGACCGAAGGCTATCTGCCGGATGAGGATGCACCGATTCTCAACAGCCGCGAGCTGAAGATCTTCGCCGAGAAGTACAAGGTAACACCCCAGCAGATCTGTGTCAGATATCTGTTTGAAAAAGACTGCATTGCCTTAGTCAACGGCAGTGATGAAAAGACACTGGCTGAAAACTTCAACGCCTATAATTTCCGTCTCTCTTCAGACGAGATGAAATATCTTGATAATATGAAAAATTACGGCCCGGAAAACATCAATCCGGATGAAGCAGATTTCTGAACCTGAAACGGCCCTGCACATCTCGTGCAGAGCCGCTTTCTTTTTATCCTAATAGAACCTTCTTCAATTCATCCACATCTTTGACAATATGGGCCGCTCCCAGCCGCCTCAGAAACGCTTCTGACCGGTATCCCCACAGCACCGCAATGCAGTCCATGCCGGCATTCTTCGCTGTTTCAAGATCCACTTCACTGTCTCCGATATACACTGCATCTTCTCTTGCAATATGCAATTGTTCCAGTACTGCATTGACCATATCCGCATGAGGCTTGCGGGCAATGCCTTCTCTTTCGCCTTCACCCATGTCGAGCAGACCCGGAAAATACTTCTCATCCAAAATCTGTACCGCATAGTCTGCCTTATTGGAAACAACAGCTGTTTTCTTTCCTGCCTGCCGCAGTGCACGCATCAGTTCCGGTATTCCGTCATACGGACGCGTTTTATCATTGCAGTGCACTTTATAATGTTCCGTCAGATCTTTAAAACACTGCTCACACAGTTCAGCCGATGTACCATCCGGTACCGCCTGCTCAATCAGCCGCTTCAGGCCATAGCCGGCAAACTGCCGGATTTCTTCTTTCTTTCTTAACGGAAGTCCGTTTTTCGCCAGGGCATAATTCGCTGTATCCCACAGATCATCCAGGGTGTAGAGCGTTGTCCCATCCATATCAAAGATGATCAGTTGTTTATCTCTCAGATCACTCATGTATCAGTCTTTCCTCCAGTTCCTTTACCGTATGTACCGGGTCTGCTGCACCTTTTTCCTTCAGAAACGCTTCATTCCGATAGCCCCACAGAACAATGATGCACTCCATGCCGGCATTCTTCGCTGTTTCAAGATCCACTTCACTGTCTCCAATATACACCGCATCTTCTTTAGAGACATTCAGCTGTTTCAATACAGCATTGACCGTATCAGGCGCCGGTTTGCGGGCAATACCTTTCTTTTCCCCGACACCTGCATCAATCAGGCCATGAAAATACATCTCATCCAGAATCTGTACCGCTTCATCCCCCTTGTTGGAAACGATCGCCGTACGCATGCCGTGTGCCCGGATATGCTTCAGCAGATCCAGAATACCGTCATACGGCTTTGTATGATCATTGCAGTGGGCATTGTACCAGGGCAGAAAGTCCTGATACACTTTCTCAATTTCTGCTTCAGATGTGCCGGACGGCACGCTGTGTTCTACTTCACTATGTACACCATTACCCACAAACAGCCGGATCTCTTCGATCGGTTTTGGTGGAAAACCATTCTTTTTGAGAGCATAGTTCAATCCATCAGACAGATCCTGCAGGGTGTACAGGGTTGTACCATCCATATCAAAAATAACTGCTTTATACTGCTTCACTGCCATACTCTGCTTTCCAGTTTTCAATAAAGTACGCATAGAAATCAATACAGTCGCTGAGTGAAGCGAGATCTGCATTCTCATCCGAGCTGTGCATCGTACCAAGCTGTGCACTGCTTAACCGCAGCGGATAGAAGCGCAGGCAGTTCCTGGTCATATCCGCATAATGACGGTTATCCGTACCGCCCATCATGACATAGGGTGAAACGCCGCAGTCCGGGAACTGATGGTGAATGCATTTGCTCAGATACGCATATACCTTTGTATCCGTAGGTGTAACCGGAGAAGCTTCCCGGCTGGACAGCACTTCCATCTTCAGACCGTACTGATCTGCCTTCCGCTTCAGAATCGCCAAAGATGCATCCAGTCCCTGGGTATAGCCGGTACGCACATTGGCAACAACACTGGCTTCGGTCGGAATGACATTGGTCGCATCTGAACCTTTCATTTCCGTAAAGCATACGGTTGTACCAAGCAGAGCAGCCCCCTGGTTTGAGATCTTCGGCATGAGTATTGTCAGAAGTCCTTCCGTCAGCCACAGATTGCCGAAGAGAAAGCGCATGCCATAGCCGAAGGATGGTGCCATGTTTTCAAACATGGCTTTGACATGCGGGGTAAACGAGCATTCAAACAAATGAGCATGATTCACATCATGCATGAAATCAGCTAAACGCGTCATTGTTGTTTCAGACTTCGGGGCACTGGAATGACCGCCTTCCCCAGCTGCGGTAAACTTCACATCCGCATAGCCCTTTTCCGTAATGCCGATCACCGCATACGGCCGGTCCATACCAGCCATGGCCTTATCGACAACCGCTCCGCCTTCATCCCAGGCACAGGCAGCTGCCACCCCATGTTCCTTCAGCCACGCAATGGCGTGTACAGCAGAAGGACCGCTGCACTCTTCATTTGTCCCATAGACAAACCATATATCACTGTCCGGTACAAATTCCTTCTTCAGCAGACTCTCACAGGCCGCCAGCTGGGTGAAGATATTGCACTTATCATCATTCACACCCCGGCCATAGATCTTTCCTTCATGAATTTCACCGGCAAAAGGCGGATAGCTCCAGTTCTGTCCTTCCACCGGCACAACATCCTGATGGCCGGTAATAATAACAGCCTTTCCCGCATGTTTTCCTTTCCAGTGATACAGCAGCACCTCATCCTCCAGCACCGTCTTTTCCAGCTTCTCATGTACCAG
Source organism: Solobacterium sp. (assembly GCA_022644565.1). Taxonomy (GTDB): domain Bacteria; phylum Bacillota_I; class Bacilli_A; order Erysipelotrichales; family Erysipelotrichaceae; genus Bulleidia. Next base: position 6,077 of record JALCHG010000043.1, read on the forward strand.
CGGGAATAAATCATCAATCACTGCATGAAGCTTCTCAAACGCTTCATTATCCTTTTCACTCTTCCAGGAATAAGTCTTTACCTGAATCATGCGGGCAAAATCATGTCCCATCCGTTCCAGTTCTATTTCATTTCTGGAACAGGCACATCTTTCCCCTGCCGGCTTTGCTTTCATCAAAGCAGTTCTTATGGCAGCTGTTCCAAATACCGCTGCCGGAACAGCTGCCATAACACCCATTACCTTCTTCTTCATCAGATCTTACCTCGCTTATAAAGAACATGCCCGCTCACCATGGCAATAACCGCTAAAACCACAACCATGATCGAAACCATCGATGTTAATGACGGCATCAATAGAAACAGCAGCACTGCCAATACCCATGGAACAATGGCAATCTTCGGGTATTTTTTCACATACACAAAACCCATCCCGCCAAAAAGCGCCGGAACAACCGTCTTGAATGCCGGGGTCAGCACTTTGCTTTCCAATAACGGCGTCAAGGGCACAATGCAGATTACGCCCAAAGCAATGACAAGGGTTGTCACAATGGTGCAGACTGAAATGGCAATCGTGGAGATGACTTCATTTTCTTCCGTGCCCGGTTCCGCCTTTGCAATATCTCTTGCATTCATCGCACACGGTACTTTCAGGTTGATGAGATTGCCCGAAATGAAACCGAGATACGTTCCGCCTGTACCCAATAACGGTGCATACGTAATCACTTCCAGAATACCGGAAGGAATATACTGAATTAACATGGCACCAAGCGCCGCCCAATAGCCGGCATTGAAGTGGAACGAAGTATCAAAGACAAGACAGACATAGAACGGTACCGATAACATCAATACCAGCATGACAGCCATGGAAATACGGCCCATGCGATGCATCTGATCATAATAATTCATATGCGTCACCTCTTACAGAAATGTACTCATGCCCGGGAACACAAACTGTCCCAGTACTGCACACGCCATTCCAGCCAGCATACTGAAACTCAAAGCATAATTCTCAAGCCACTTCACATGCTTTTTCTGAATCAAATACTGGAAAAGCGCCATGGCCGCCATCGCCGTGCCAAAGGCAATTAACGGCAGAATATTGGGTGTTCGTGTCTGTCCTGATACCTGTACCGTACGCAGATAGGACACCGCATCACCGAGATATGCCGCAATCATTCCGATGAACATCGAAGAAAGAAGAATATCCGAAGCCTTGGGATCGCTCTTTGTCTTCTGCAGTATTTTCTTCTGATACCGCTTGAAGAAGAACAGTGTAAACAGAAGTCCTGAAAGAATCGTTACCGTCATGCCAAGCACAATGCTGGCAAAATCTCCAGACGTCATCGTACTGCTCGGCAGTTCACCAATGCCGAGTCCCTTGGCCAGATTATTGGCCGTACTGCTTTCATAGTGCAGTGCACCAAGCACGGACAGACGGATCCAGGGCACCGGCACGCCTAAAGCCGGCGCCAGTGCCAGTACACCGATCAGAATCCCGATCGCCGGCACGACGGTAAAGGCCGCACTGGAAACAGCTGCCTTCTTCATGACCTTCTCATCCATCCCGATTTCTTTTCCATGTTTCCATGCCTTATGCAGAAAGAGAAAAGCCTGCACAAGCACACCGCATACGATCACAATGGCAATACAATACATGGGCCATGAATTGGCCCTGGCAAGAATCGCATCCATATGTCCTTCCTCCCTTTAATAAAGAAATTGTATGACAAAACCGAGGTATAAAAAAAGAAAGATCCTGTTTTTCAGAATCTTTCATCACATTCAGGCGCGATTGGACTGTTCCGGTGCAGTGGTATCCAGATCAATATGCTCTGAACCATCCGCATGTTCAAATGCGGCCAGCTCCGGATGTTCACGCTTTTCAGCGGTATAGTTCTCGTAGAGAGGACGCTTATGTGTTTCACTTGCCCATTCCTGATCCGCTACCGGCTTCCAGACTTCCGCATAAGGACGGCACTTGTCAGTCAGATGTTCAACGGACTCCGGAGACTCGATGTTTGTCTGGTGGGCATCTGTCTTATGAACCATTTCAACTAACAGATCCGGATTTTCCAGCATCGGGCACGGTCTGAGGTGGTTTCTGTTGAACGGCTGGCCTTCATGGTAAGCCATGAACAGAGGACTCTGCAGCATTTCAAGAATTGTATTGTTCTTGATATTTGTATTGGAGAAGTGAATGAAGACGCATGGTTCCGCATCACCATTGGAGTTGATGTGGAAGTAGTTTCTGCCGCCGGCAATGCAGCCGCCGACATACTCACCGTCATTCTGGAAGTCCATCGGGAAGAACTGGATATCACTCTTCTCGGACCGTACTTCTCTGATTCTGTGAATCATGTAGACACGCTGTTCAGGTGTCGGCATCAGATCCGGTACGGCATTGTTGCCAACCGGCATCAGATGGAAGTAGAAGCCATAGTGAGCACCCTTATCCGCCAGCATTCTGAAGAAGTCGTCAGATGTAACAGCTTCGACATTGGCCTTTGTATAGCAGATGGAAGTACCGAAGATGATACCGTACTTCTTTAAGAGATCCATTGCCTTCATGACAGCAGCGTAGTGGCCTTCACCGCGTCTTGCGTCATTTGTCTCAGGTGTGCCTTCAATGGAAAGCATGAAGGAAATGTTTCCCAGTCTCTGCACATCCTTACAGACATCTTCTGTAATCAGTGTAGAGTTGGAATACAGTGCGAAGAAGCAGTCATTATGCTTTTCAGCCAGCTTCTTGATTTCCTTCCACTTAACCATCGGCTCGCCGCCTGTCATCATATACAGATGCGGACCGAGTTCCTTGCCTTCCGTTACGATCTTGTCCATCTCTTCATATGTTAATGAAGATTTATGACCGTATGTGCCGCTCCAGCAGCCTACACAGTGCATATTGCAGGCACTGGTCGGATCAAAGAGGATGAGCCACGGGATATTGCAGTTGTACTTCTGGCGGTTGGCACGGATTGTCTTTGTGCCGCGGAAGAAGGACTCATAGCCCAGGTTCAGCAAGAACATCTTCAGATAATGCGGATCCGCATCATCAATGACACTGTTGATGAGCTTCATCCATCTGTTGTTCGGATTGGATACGTATTTGCGGGCAGCGTCAATCTTGTCCTGTGCTTCCGGGCCATAGAAATGAGATGCCACATCCACAAGCTTCAGATATGTATCTGTACGTGCTTCATGACTGTCTGCTTTATTCAGAGTTTTAATCAGCCCGTCAATAATTACCGAGATCGCCTGTCTCTCAGCAGCGTGTGTCAGGTTTTCAGTAAACTTTGCCATAGAATATCTCCCTATATCAGGCCGCAGAAAGCGCACTGCGGCCTCAACTCGCTTTATATTCTGTCACAAAACCCATAAAAAAACACTGACAGATGCTCATCTTTGTATACTGGCGGTACCTGAAAGCCCTCTCAGGCCCCTGATTAACATGCCTCCCCCAATCCTTATGCAGGATCCATGCCGGCACACTGCGTGTCCGGCTCTTCTTTCTGTTATGGCGGAAGGGACAGAAAAAGAGCCGGAAGTTTTATCTTCCAGCCCTTCAAGCTATTGGCTATTCAATTTCAATGTAGTGCTTCTCTTCTACTTCAGGCGTATCTTCCTTCTTCGGCAGCTCAATTCTGAGCACACCGTCCTTCAAAGATGCGTGGATATCTTCTTCCTTCATATCCTTGCCCACATAGAAACTTCTGCTGTAGGAGCCGGCATATCTCTCCTGACGGATGACATGTCCTTCCTTATCCTTTTCTTCGTGATTTGTATCAGAGGAAGCACTGATGGTCAGATTGCCGTCTTTCAATGACAGCCTGATATCATCTTTCTTCACACCAGGCATATCAACCTTCATGACATACCTGCCGTTTTCCTCACTGACATCTGTCTTCATGATGCCTTCTGTTCTGAACGAAGGCATGAAATCATCATCAAACATACTTCTCATCATCGGCATGAACATCATAGTATCACCCTCCATTCTTTCTTTTATTCAATCGCAATATAGTGATTGTTCTCAACCGCCGGCGCACTCTTGCGATCCGGCAGATCCAGCGTCAGTACGCCATCTTTCAGGGATGCGTGGATATCGTTTTCCTTTACATCTTTGCCGACATACCAGCTTCTTGCATAGGAGCCTTCATATCTCTCCTGACGGATGACATGACCCTTGCTGTCTTTCTCATCATGGTTTTCGTTTCTATTAGCAGAAACAACCAGATTGCCATTCTTCAGAGAAATTCTGATATCCTTCTTATTCAGCCCCGGTACATTCACCTTCATGATGTACTTTCCATCTTTCTCTTCTACATCTGTCTTCATCAGATTGGCTGTGCCGGAATCATAGACAGGCATGAAATCGAAATCATCGTCATCATCGAAGAAATCATCAAACATATCATTTACAACAGGCATGAACATCATAAATATCATCTCCTATTTCTTATGTGCAATGCTTATTCAATGGAAATAAACTTCTTTCCTTCCGCTTCCTTCTTCTCAGCTGAAGGAACTGTCACCGTCAGAATACCATCCGCATAAGATGCGTGGATATCTGTGTCACGGATCGTATCACCAACATAGAAGCTTCTGCTCACGGTGCCGTTATAGCGCTCACTTCTGACCAGATCGCCCTTGGCATCCTTTTCATCCTTTGTCTCATTTCTGGAAGCTGTAACCTTCAGCTCGCCATTGTAGAGAGAAATCTTAACATCCTCTTTCTTATATCCCGGCAGCTCAATACTGAGTGTGTACATACCGTCTTTCTTAGCAATGTCGGTACGCATCAGGCCATTTCCTGCAAAACCGTTATTGAAGAAATCATCAAATAAAGTTCTTTCTGGATAATATGTCATATCTTTGTACCTCCTGAGGATCTTTCTTATCCTTACACCTGTTATAATAGCCCAGGTTTTAGCACTGTCAAGTGTCAAGTGCTAAAAATATTTAATTATTTTTTCAAAGATATTCGTCGTTATTGTGGATTTGTAAAGAATTCATTCTTAGCACTCAATATGTAACATATGCTAAGCTCATGGAAAAGGATAAATAAAAAGTGAGAAGATTCTCACTTAGTAAACTGGATATGCAGATGAGGATTTTCCTCCACTGCTTTTCCGATAACCAGCAATACCCGATAGGCATAGCTGTTAAGACACATCTTTGAAACATTGCTCTGGGTCAAAAGGAACCTGACGTCTTCATTCACTTCAGATAAGGCATCATGCAGCGCATCGAGGTTTTCCGCATTGAAGTCAGGGCCGAACAGACTATGGAAATATAGATACATGTCATCTTTATCTGTGATGCGTGAGGCATCCAGTACTATTGCTCTGTCCATTGCTATTCATCATCTCCATACAGGTGTTCAAACGTCTCATAATGATCCGCTGTGTAGTAGATATTCAGATCCGGATCACTGTAAATGATTCTTTCCGCACCTCTTTTTTCTTTTCCCAGGGTGTTGATATCGCATTCATAGTAGGTTCTGCCGTCAACTTCAGGCAGCGTGCCTTCATAATTGCCATATACATCACCGCCGATACATCTGCCTTCCATCACAGTGGAAAGTGCACCGCCTTCCCATCCTTCTTTTCTGGCTTCTTCCTTGGTCATGTAATTATCCGGCAGATGTCCATATGCTATCAGATATTCTGCCACTTCTTCTTTTGTATCATATGACCCATCTTCCGCCAGTACCGGGGAAGAAGAGGCTGTAACTGCCGGCAGGGTGCGATTTGCTGATACAGAAGCGCTTCTTTCTGTGCATCCGGCTGCCGCGATGCACAGAAAGAAACATAACAGCATTGAAAACAGACGCTTCATTTCATCTCCTCCGTATAAATCTTATAGCATCCCCGCCCTGCTTTCTTTGCCTCATACAGGGCTCTGTCCGCATCCTGATAGAGATGTTCATATTCCCTTCCCGACATTAGTGTTGTGGTAATGCCGCAGGAAATGGTAAAGGGAATATCACAGTTCTGATTTTCCTTTTTCAGTCTTTCAAACAGACGCTGTACAGGCTTATCTGCCGCCATGTTAAAGTTATAGAACAGCAGGAATTCATCGCCGCCCAGCCGTACGGCCATGTCATCTCTCCGCGTACATTCCTTCATCATCCGGCCAAGTCTTTTCAGTACCTGATCTCCTGCCGTATGACCGTATGTATCATTGATCTGCTTGAAATGATCCACATCCAGTTCCACAAAAGCATAGTGAATAAATGGACATTCCTCCAGCAGCTGCTTTGCCTTGACGCGGAAATGGTTGCGGTTAAAAAGACCGGTCAATGGATCGTGAACCGCCTGGAATGCCAGCGTATCCATCATCTGATGTTCTCTCTCCACATTTGACAATACGCCGATGCATCCTGTCAGTACATTATTCTGATATGTCGGTGCCGCTATGATCCGGTTCCACTGCTTTTTCCCTCTGTAGTTGATCTGCACATCCTCCCGCACGCGGTCATCATGATCCTGCATGGCCGCAATCTTTGCCCAGATCTCACTCATTTCATCCTTATCCAGGATCGTTCTGATCCTAGCATCCACCAGGGGATGGAGAACCACCGAAGGCAGGCCGAACTTATCTGAGGCATGCTCGCTGAGATACAGAATAGATGGTTCTTTTGTATATTCAAAGATGATGTCATGCGATAAAGCTGCCAGAAACTCTACACGACTCACAGCATTCATCGTATCCCCGGTTTCATGGTAATAATGCGTCCGCATTTGATGGAGCGTATCCGTATCTTCAAACGATACCTGAATTTCCTTTCCTTCCAGCTTTCCCGCTGTTTTTTCAAGATGCCATACCAGTACCGGATCAAACATACCGCATGCCCCGCTGCGGATCATTTTCATTGCCTCATCCGCATCATATGCCTTACGCCAGCTGCGTCTGTTTCTCAAGGCAAGATAAGCATCCACAATACCGCATACCGCAGCGGGCAGAGGAATCTCATGACCCTTTCTTCCTTCCGGATAGCCACTTCCATCATATCTTTCATGATGATACGCACACATCATCCCTGCCCATCTGACAATGGGAAGAGCGACATTCTCAGTGCACTTTCCCACCAGTTTTCTTCCAGCCTCACAGTGTTTCTGCACTTCAATCTTCTCAGTCTGTGTCAAAGGACGTTCAGCCTGCAGGATTGTATCACTGATGAAAAGCATGCCCGCATCATAGACGGCAGAAGCCTGTACCATGGCATCGATATCTTTATCATCGCACCGGTAATAGCCCTTCTCCTGCTGCAAACTTCTGAGCATTTCATACATATATTCTCTTTTCATCAGAGCCGTATTTTTCTCTGCCCCCAGACGTCTCATCATCCCTTCATGCAGGATGGAAAGCATCAGCGCTGCACTCTTTTCATGGGCAATGCTGTAGCGGTTAAAATTCATCTGAGAATCCCTGAGCTGTCTTATCTTCATCAGCCGCCACTCAATTACATTCTTAAACGCTTCTTCCTCCATACCGTCAATCAGTACCAGATCATAGCCGCATAAATATCCGCGGTTCATCTGCTCCGCATTTGCCTCATCCAGGATCAGAACCGCATCAATCCCATCAAACCCCTGCTTACGCATCATAAAAAGCATGCCCATCGCATCCGTATCCTTCAGGTCATCACCGACAAACACCATATCAATATCCGCATTATCATGACACAGCTGATTGAAAGCATCACTGCCTCTGGTGTAATCATCATAATCAAATGCCGGTCCCAGTCTTTTCTGCAGGAGTTTATGTCTTTCCCGTCTGCTGTCAATAATGACAATTCTTCTCTGAACCACTTCCATTGTTATATCCGTCATTTTCTTCTGTTTCTTATTGTACAGAAGAGCATAGAGAAAAGAAAAGGGACGATGGAAAAACTTTAACATTTTGTTTTCCCAAAGTCTCTTTTGGTTCAATTCAATGCTGTATAGGTGAGGTAGGAGCCGTCATCCGCAACCCACATGCCTTCACCGATTCTGTACCAGGTGTAGTCGGCAGACTTGAATACACCATAGACATCATATGTCTCACCCTGATATACCGTCCCGACCTGTTCACTTGACGCATCATGATTGCTTCTGACATTAACCGCTTCCAGCTGAATCTGTACATTGCCTACAGCTGTATCCGTACCTGTTTCCGTACCGGCAATCAGACCTTCAGTCGGGGCCGCAGATACAGTTGCTTCAGGTGTGGCTGCTGCTGTGCTTTCAGGTGCAGCCGTAGCGACAGGTGTCGTATTTTCATACGGCTGCTGAATATCCTTGCCGGTGATGTTTTCAAGTGCTGTCACAAGACGGGTAGTGCCTGGAATGGAGTAGAACAGATCCTGGTCAACTTTATAGATGCCGAATAACAGGGCACCGATGACCGCCAGAATGATGATCAGGATCAGAATGATCTTGAGTACGATATGACTCTTATGATGTTTTCTGCGTCCCTTCTTATCATAGTCGTAGTCATCATAGCCTTCATCATCATCGTAGTCGATGTCATCCTCATCATCGTCTTCTTCCTCTACAGGCTGCGGCTTTGCTTTTCTGCGCTTTTCCTGACGCTTGAGAGGCTTTGCCGACTCGAATGTTTCATCGACCGGCTCAGACTTTTCTTCCTTTTCCTCTTCCGCTGCCGGTGTTTCCTGCTTGGCGGCAGGCGGTGTGCCGTTGCTGAAGGCATCAGCCGGTGTTTCTTCCTTCTTCGGCTCATCATCGAGGATCAGTGTCTCTTCTTCCGGCACTGCCTTCTCAAGTCTTGCGGAAGGATTGATGAACTCGGTCAACGCTGTAAATTCACTGATATCGACCTTATGGTCTGTCAGCTTCTTCTTCGCATTGACAAGCAGTGTTTCCGTATCTTCTACCGACAGTCTCAACAGAGAGGCAGCGTCCTCTACCTCCATATGATCATAGTAGCGGGCGGCTGCAGCAGCTCTTTCTGAATCACTCAGAAGATTTAATACCTGCAATAACTGTCTCTGGCAAGTCTCTTCAGAAGGGAAAGAAACATTCTCTGCCGGTCTTTCATCCAGTCTTGTATAGCGTCCCTGCGCTTTCTCCGTTTCCAGAGGCACAATGGAATCCACTGCCGTCAGTCTGACAATATTGGCCAGCCAGTCACGGAAGTCATGAACATCATTCACCGTATTAAGGCGCTTCAAAGCTTTGGCAAAACCCATACGTACAGCCATTTTGGCTTCTTCGGTATCCTTTAGATACGCACGGGCAAGGTAATACATATCATTCGTCTGCTGCTTCAGCAGTTCCTGCGCAAAAGCGGCAGATCCGCTTTTCGCTCTGGCAAACAGCAGCTGATTCTCCTGGGAATCGGGATTAAAACTCATATTCTCCACCTCCGGTAATCACTATGATACATTATACCGCATGCCGGTGCTATTTCTGTTCTTAATTTCCAAGTACTTACTTTTCCCGGGCAATTTCACGGCCTGTGCCAAAAGCCTGGCCGACCTTTTCTCCTACAGTCCTATAGGCATTGACAGAAGGATCAAAGGCAAGCGGATGGAACTTATCACAATCGATCTTTCCTTCTGTCAATACCTCTTCCTCAGCACTGACATCCACAATATTGCCGATGATCATGCCGTCTTCATTCACCTTCCATAAAGAACATTCCACACATACCAGCAGTTCCTTAAAGTAAGGCGCATGTACATGTTCTGCCTGCACCGGTGTCAGCCTGGACTTTTTCACCTTATCCTTTACCTGATTGCCTGATACCATGCCGACATAGTCCGCTTCTTTGACGTGTGCCGCATCGCCAAAGGATACGGTAAAGCTCTTTTCCCGCAGGATGTTCTTTGTTGTCTTATGATCATCACTCAGGCACAGAAATACCTGGTTGGTATCATAAATACCGCCCCAGGCAGCAGTCATAACATCTGCACTTCCATCCTCATTGTATGTACCGATTAATAATACCGGCAGCGGGAACAGCCATGAATTCTTACCAAAACTCTTTCTCATATGTTTTCTCCTTATCAGATACAAAAAAGAGGAACACCCGATGTGTCCCTCTTCATCCATCAATTGAATTACTCAATGATCTCAGTGATGTTGCCAGAACCTACTGTTCTGCCGCCTTCACGAATGGAGAACTTTGTGCCCTTTTCAATAGCGATCGGAGCCAGGAGTTCAACAGTCATTTCGACGTTATCACCAGGCATGCACATTTCTGTGCCTTCCGGCAGTGTGATAACACCAGTTACATCAGTTGTACGGAAGTAGAACTGAGGACGGTAGTTGGAGACGAACGGTGTATGACGGCCGCCTTCTTCCTTAGTCAGAACGTAAACCTGAGCCTTGAACTTTGTATGAGGAGTAACAGAACCCGGCTTAGCCAGAACCTGACCTCTTTCAACCTCATCACGGTTGATACCTCTTAACAGAGCGCCGATGTTATCACCAGCCTCAGCGAAGTCCAGAGTCTTTCTGAACATTTCGAGGGATGTAACAACAGTCTTTCTTGTCGGCTTCAGACCAACGATTTCTACTTCATCGTTCGGATGCAGCATACCTCTTTCAACACGGCCTGTAGCAACAGTACCACGTCCGGAGATTGTGAAGACATCCTCGATAGCCATCAGGAACGGCTTATCGTTGTCATGTACAGGGGTAGGGATATACTCATCAACAGCATCAAGGAGTTCCTTGATAGCCGGTGTCCACTTAGGATCGCCTTCGAGAGCCTTCAGAGCGGAACCGCGGATAATCGGAGCGTTGTCGCCATCGAATCCGTATTCGTTGAGGAGCTCACGAACTTCCATTTCAACGAGGTCGATCAGTTCTTCATCATCGACCATATCGCACTTGTTGAGGAATACAACAATGTACGGAACACCTACCTGACGGGCAAGCAGGATGTGCTCACGAGTCTGAGGCATCGGTCCATCAGTAGCAGCGACGACGAGGATAGCACCATCCATCTGTGCAGCACCTGTGATCATGTTCTTGACATAGTCAGCGTGCCCTGGGCAGTCAACGTGTGCATAGTGTCTCTTCTTTGTCTGATACTCAACGTGTGCAGTGTTGATCGTGATACCACGAGCCTTTTCTTCCGGCGCACCATCGATCTGATCGTAAGCCTCGAATACAGCCTTACCATCTTCCGGATGTTCTGCCAGATACTTTGTGATCGCTGCTGTCAGAGTTGTCTTACCATGGTCTACGTGGCCGATGGTACCAATGTTTACATGTTCCAGCGAACGGTCGAAATGTTCCTTAGCCATAACTTTTTATTTCCTCCTGGTTTTTTTACCTAAAGTCTGTAGTCATTTTATGATATACAGATTCTAAAATCAATCATTACTTATCAGCAGAAGTGCTGTTCTTTTCGATGATTTCCTTGGCAATGCTCTTCGGCACTTCCTCGTAATGGTCCATCTGCATCGTGTAGATGCCGCGGCCCTGTGTGAAAGAACGCAGATCTGTAACATAACCGAACATCTGAGCCAGCGGGACAAATGCCTTTACCTTAACGGCATTGCCTGTCTCTTCCTGCTCACGGATCTGACCTCTTCTCTTGACGATATCACCCATGATTGTACCTAAGTACTCACTCGGTGCAGTCACATCAACAGCCATGATCGGCTCGAGAATGGTCGGTGCGCACTTCTTGGCAGCTTCTTTCAGAGCCAGAGATGCAGCGATCTTATAAGCCTGTTCGGAAGAGTCGACATCATGGTAGCTTCCGTCGAACAGAACTGCCTTGATATCAACAACCGGATAACCGGCAACTAAGCCATTCGGCAGAGCTTCTTCCAGACCCTGCTCAGTAGGCTTGATGAATTCCTTCGGTACGGAACCGCCGATGGTAGCGTCTTCGAACTCAAAGCCCTTGCCCGGGTTTGGAGAGAATCTGATCCATACATCACCATACTGACCATGACCGCCGGTCTGTCTGATGAAACGGCCTTCAACCTCAGCTTCCTTGGTGATTGTCTCACGGTAGGCAACCTGCGGTGCACCAGCAGTAGCGTCAACCTTGAACTCTCTTCTCATACGATCCATGATGATATCCAGCTGCAGCTCACCGACACCGGCGATGATTGTCTGGCCTGTTTCTTCATCAGTGTATGTCTTGAAAGTAGGATCTTCTTCAGCGAGCTTCTGTAAAGCATCATCCATCTTCTGGGAGTCAGCCTTGGTCTTCGGCTCAACGGACATCTGAATAACCGGATCCGGGAATACCATGGATTCCAGTACAATCGGATGATTCTCATCGCATAATGTATCACCTGTAGAGGTGTACTTCAGACCAACAGCACCAGCGATATCACCTGTATAGACAGCGTCGATATCCTTTCTGTGGTTGGCATGCATACGAACGAT
>JALCHG010000044.1:0-18224 GCA_022644565.1 Solobacterium sp.
TAAAAGTCAATGATGCTGAAGATTCAAGAGATGTGATCAATGACATCTCAGCCAGCCGCATCCAGCAGCCGGGTGAATTCTATGTAAGTGTGGACGGTACGCTGAAACATGGCTATTCAGGCTATTCCGGCCGGCGCTATGTGCCGGGAGAAAAGCAGATTGAAATATGGGATCAGAATAACAAACGCCTGCACCAGCCCATGGCAGAAGGACCTTCCGAGCGCCAATGCATTGTACATGCCTTATTGTCTTTGAAAACAGATGATATGCAGGTTAGACCGCTGTGGCCGGAACGCATCAGCTCTGTTACCTGGTCAAAGCTTCGATCAATTCCGGACGCATTAGGCATCATAGATGATTTCTATGCGGGCTGCTATCGGCCGCTGCTTCCTTCTTCAAAGCTGCTTCTGCTTTCAGATGACGCACAGAAAACAAAAGACTTTCTGTTTTCCTGTCTCTATCAGAAGCTGAAGGAAAACCGTGAAATCTATATATTGTCAGATGATCCGGTCTATGCTCCTCTTGTTTCTCATCCCGGCATCAGTGCGGTTATATCCTGCATGGATGATGATCGGATTGACTGGCTGAAGCAGAGAATACGCACGCATCATCCTTCCATCATCCTGATGGATGAAACGGCTTCCTTTCTTGGCGACAGAGAAGAGCGGATTCAGCTGTTTCAGGAATGGTGCCGGAAAGAAGAAACAGAGCTCTGTCTTTTCTGTGTCATTCATCTGAATCATGATCTGACACACCGGCTGAGTGTGCTGTTTCCAATGAAACTGGTGCTTTCCTGTATGAATGAAAGAGAGATTTCCGATTTCTTTGAAAAAGCCTGTCATCATCCCTTTAAGGAAGACCATGCATTTCTCCTCTGTGAAAACGGGCATATTCTGCGCGGTGTATACCCAGGTGTAAATGAAACAGAGCTGCAAGCCCGTCATGGCAGAAATACCTATGTCATGCCGACGCTGCCGAAGCTGCTGAAACCGGATGAGAGCGGGTATCTTGGTATCTATATGGATGATCTTTCCCGCTTTTATCTGGAAGAAGGAAGACAGACGATTATCATGGCGCAGTACGATGTGACCCTGCTTGGCTTATATGAATATCTGAAAGAGAGAAAGAACTGTGTCTTCAGTTATGAAGGAACAGACAGTGATGCCGAAGTGATTTTTACCCTGAGTGATGCGTATGAAAGAGGATCCCTGCGCAGAAAGAAAGATGCCATCATTCTCTATGCGGGAAGCGGGTTCAGGCATCAGTATACGCTCAAAGCATATCTGCCAAGGGATCTGAAAGAGAATGAAGGAATCGTGTTCAATCATGGCCGAAGCAGAAAGATACGTCTATTAGATGTCTGAGGTGAAGTATGGAAGAAAAGAAGATCATGATCTATCTCTGGCTTGTCAGTCAGAATCAATGGTATCGGATTCTGGTGTTTGAGCATACGGACTTCCAGAAGATCAAGACAGCTTTTTCCGGAGTACTGGGAAAGGATGTGACCGGAATGGATGTGTTTTCCTATCCGGATGAAACTGCAGTTTATGAAAACAGACCGCTTAAAGCAGCAGGCATAAGAGAAGGCATGTCCTTTCTGCTGCTTTAGCGGTCAAAGCGATGGCGGAAGGCACAGGTCTGACAGTATGGTTCAATGATCCGATCAGAACAGAAGCCGGCCGCCATTGCTTTTCTTCTTTCTCCTTCATAAATGCAAGAAAAGGACTGTTCATGGACATTGCCCAAGGCAATGCGGCCGTCATGATCCATACAGCACGGCACCACTGTTCCATCGGCCAGGATGGCGATCTGATCCCGGGCGCCGCGGCATGTACCTCTTGTCACGGGGATTCCCGTATCTTCAGGCCAGGAAAAGGAATTGGCAGTTGAAAGATGGACATGGGACATGAGCAGATAGCTGTTGGCCCGCTTTTCCGGAGTGAGCGGATACTGTCTTAGTATTCTGAGGCATTCTTTTGTCCTTGGACAGTTCAGTGTATCATCCCGCCAAAGGCGGATATCGCATTCCGGCCGGCCGGAAAGAGAAGCTTCTTTACAGAAGGACAGGATTTCCTTCATACAGGCATCCACATCTATAGAAGAGTATTCAATGCTCTGCAGGGAAAAGGAAATACGGCGCAGAGAAGGATGCTGCAGAAGAGAAGCATGATAGCGTGCAAGCAGAGTGGCATTTGTAACCAGCTGTACCTGCATGTGTTCTTCATCACAGGCTGTCATGATTTCATCAAAAGCGGGATGCGTCAGCGGTTCACCCTGTACATGCAGGTAGATATAGGAAGTATAGGGATGAATCTGCTTCAGAAGAGAAACGAAGAAAGCAGGGGACATACAGGTCTTTTCCCGTTTTACTTCCGGACAGAAGGAACAGTGCAGATTGCATATGCTGGTGATTTCGATATAGACACGTTTGAGCATGTTCTGATTATAACAAAAAAGAAGGTCCGAAGACCTTCTCAGTGATTGATGAAACTGTTGAGGAAGGAGCGGGTAACTTCACTGTCAGGATGGGTGAAGATCTTATCCGGTGTGCCTTCTTCTTCAATGACACCGTCTGCCATAAATACAACTTTATCACTGACTTCTCTGGCAAATGACATTTCATGGGTGACGACGATCATCGTCAGACCTTCCTTTGCCAGATCCTTCATGACATTCAGTACTTCACCAACCATTTCCGGATCGAGTGCTGAAGTCGGCTCATCAAATAACATGAGCTTGGGTGACATGCACAGGGCACGGGCAATGGCGACACGCTGTTTCTGTCCGCCGGAAATCATCCGGGGATCCGCATTGGCGAAATTCTCCATGCCGACCTGTTTCAGATAATGCATGGCTTTTTCAGTTGCCTCTGCCTTGGTGACATGCAGTACTTTCATCTGCGGCTTGACACAGTTATTCAGTACATTCATGTTATTGAACAGATTAAACTGCTGGAAGCACATGCCTACCTTGGCACGATAGGTATTTACATTCTTTATTTTTGTAATGTCTTCACCGAAGACGGTGATGGATCCGGAATCAGGCTTTTCCAATAGATTGATACAGCGAAGCAGGGTGGATTTGCCTGAACCGGAGCGGCCGATCAGGGTAACAACCTGACCTTCATTGACATCGAAGTCGATGCCCTTAAGTACTTCCAGGGCGCCGAAACTTTTATGGATGTCTCTGATCTGTACAAGCGGTGCTGCTTCTGTCATTTGCTGCCTCCCTGGTGTGCGGCCAGTTTCATGCTGGAAGGATCGGTATCGCTCATCGGAATGGTAGCGGCCGGTCTCTTGTTGAGATGCTTTTCAATGGCGTTGAGGATCAGGGTTGCGATGATATTCAGCGCAAGATAGATCATGGCTTCAAGGAAGTATGTTTCCGTGAAGTGGAAGGTTGTACCGGCAATGGATTTAGCCTGGAACATGAGTTCGGTAATGGAGATGATCATCAGAACGGAAGAGTCCTTGATATTAACGATCAGCTCATTGCCGATGGCCGGGAATGCATTGCGGACAGCCTGGGGCAGCACAACTGTCATCATGGTCTGAAAGTTGGACATGCCTAGTGATCTGGCTGCTTCTGTCTGGCCGGGATCAACAGCCTGAATACCGGAACGGATGATTTCCGCCATATAGGCACTGGTGTTGATGGAGATGACAAACATGGCAGCTGTCATCTTGTCCCAGTGGAATACATTCAGCAGAGCATAGTAGAAGAACAGGGCCTGTACCATCATCGGCGTACCGCGCAGGACGGTAATGTAGATGTTGGCAATGATGTCATACAGCTTCTTGAAGAAGCGGGCTGTCTTTGAAGCAGTATAGTCAAGCCTGATCGCTTTTACGCCGCCGATCAGCAGACCTAACAGAAAGCCCAGTACCGTACCGACAATCGCTACTTCTACGGTTGTTTTAATACCTAACAGCAGGGATGGCCAGTAGTCACGAATGATTTCACCAATGGTCTGAAAGAACATTTATTCCTCACTTGCCGGCTGGTTGCTGACTGCGGTTTCCATCATCTGTTCACGTTCATCATCAGAGATCGTATCAAGGGCAGACTGCAGTTCATCCTTGAGCTTGTCGCCCTTTCTGACGGCAACAGAAACGGACGCATCCTTATCGGCACCAGTGAATCCCTTGCCGTCCGCAAATTCGACATAAGTCAGATCAGAATTGGCTTCGCATACGCCCTTGGCAACCGGCAGCTCACTTGTCACGGCATCAATGGAACCGGACTGCAGTGCCTGGATGGCAGCCGGGAATGTTTCGGCAGCGGGTTCATGCACAACATCCGGGATCTGATCGATGATTGTATCATACAGGGTGTTCATCTGGCCCTGAACCTTCTTGCCGGAGAAGTCTTCCAGACTTGTGGCATTTGCCAGATCAGAATCCTTCTTGACGATAACAACTTCAGTGGATACATAGTAAGGAGTTGTAAAGTCAACTTCCTTTTCTCTTTCTTCCGTATCGGTCATGCCGGCGATGATGGCATCAATCTGATTGTTCTGCAGAGAAAGAATCAGGTTGTCCCAGTCAAGCTTGACGATCTTGACTTCCTTGTTTGTCTTATCGGCAAGCTTTTCTGCCATCATGACATCATAACCGTCACAATAGTCAACATCAGAGATCTTCTGAGCCGTATCAGTCTTCTTGGTTGTGGTCCAGTTGTATGGAGCATAGTTGCATTCCATGCCGACTCTCAGGGTATTGGAGTCAGCTGTGGAAGAGGCTGTGGATGTCGCTGCGGAACTGCTGGATCCGCATCCTGCCAGCAACATGGCGCCGGCCGCAATTACTGATACGCTTCTGAATAATCTGTTCATAACATTTTCCTCCCATTTGATAAAGAAAACCGTATGCTATTACATACGGTTGAATGCATCCATAGGTAATAGCGCCACTTCTTGCGAAGGAGTGATATGAATGTTGTCCATATCCCCATGCATGACAGCTGCCGCTGCACATGCATTCGGCGATGATTGCCTTTCATGTACTTCACTGCCTGCCGGCTCCATGCACTACTCATCCGCATCGCTACCTCTATTCGATTTTCTATACGGAAAGATTAAGCGGAAATGGGAAAGATGTCAATTGCTATTTGAAAATACTGTGAAATATTCTGTGAAAAGATTCAATTTTCTTTCATTTGCCATTCCAACGGCGAGTCTGACAAAGAGGGGGAACAATGCTATAATAACCGGGCTATGGATGCTGTAATACTGCTTAATAAACCTGCCGGCATGACAAGCTTCAAAGCGGTGAATGAATGCCGTCATATCCTGCAGGAGAAGAAATCCGGTCATACCG
The DNA here is from genome assembly GCA_022644565.1 of Solobacterium sp. GTDB lineage: Bacteria > Bacillota_I > Bacilli_A > Erysipelotrichales > Erysipelotrichaceae > Bulleidia. The sequence goes on from JALCHG010000044.1 coordinate 5,319, forward strand.
GTACACTGGATCCCAATGCCACAGGACTGCTTATTGTCCTGCTGGGCAGATATACCAAACTGACGCCGTACTGTGTACATGACCATAAACGCTATCACGCTGAATTCATCACCGGCATCAGAACCGATACGGAAGATGTATGGGGAGAAAAGCTGGAAGAGAAAGAAGCCCATCCGCATACGGAAGAAGAACTGACTGCCATCAGTGCTTCTTTCATCGGTGCTTCGTCGCAGATTCCGCCTATGTATTCGGCCATCAAAGTCAATGGTCAGAAACTGTATGAACTTGCCCGCAAAGGCAGAGAAATAGAGCGTAAACCGAGGCCGGTCTATATTGATTCACTGGAAGTACATGCCCTTGGTGAAAACCGCTACAGCATGGATGCTATCGTATCAGGCGGTACTTATATCCGGACCCTGATCACTGACTACTGTGCAAAGATGAATGAGATCGGTGCCATGAGTCTATTGGAAAGAAGAGGCATTGAATCACTCTGGCTGGATGAGGCCGGTACGCTTGATACACTGATCAATGGACACGGCTTCATTGATCCGTTAAGAGTCGTTGATCCTGCATGGAAGCAGGTAGACGGCACCGCGTATGAAGCGGATATCCGCAATGGGAAGAAGATTCAAATGGAATGTGACAGTGAACAGGTCATGTTTATCAAAGGACATGATGTGCTGGCTGCCTATATAAAGAAAGAAGACGGACTGTATCACTGTCAAAGGGGGCTTTTCTGATGCGTGTGATTCGTGTGGATCTGAATCATCTGAAACACAGCAGGATACCGATGTGTGCCTGCATCGGTTATTTTGACGGTCTGCATAGAGGTCATCAGAAGCTGATTGAAAAGACATGTGAACTGGGCCGCAAGTACAATTGTGAAACTGCCCTGATTACCTTTGACCCGGATCCCTGGGTAGTCATCAAAGGCATGTCGAATGTAAAGCATCTGTCCACCATGGCCCAGCGGATGAACCGGGCGGTATCCTATGGCATCGATAATATTGTGCTGCTGAACTTTACCAGAGATATGTCCGAACTTTCTGCGCAGGATTTTGTCGATAAGATACTTGGCTCACTGAACCTCAAGGCACTTGTGTGCGGCTTTGATTTCAGCTTTGCAGATCATGGCAGTGGAAATGCAGCGTTCCTGCAGGAACATGCGCCTTTTGAAGTGGCGGTGATCGCTCCGGTAGAAGATGAAAAGGGCAAGATCTCATCCACCCGTATTTCCGAATGTGTGGTCGAAGGCAGGATGGAAGAAGCTAATGAGATGCTTGGCTACCGCTATAATATTGAAGGCCGGGTGGTACATGGCAGACACAGAGGCACCGGCATGGGCTTTCCCACAGCCAATGTCTCTTTAAGCGATGAATATCTGCTGCCAAGAACCGGCGTTTATGCAGGCTATGCCATTGTGAATGGAAAACGGTATGAAGCCATGATCAACATCGGCACCAATCCTACCTTTCATGATATCGACCATATGTCCCTGGAAGCACATCTGTTTCATTACCATGGCGATCTCTACGATAAGAAAATATGCATTGAATTTCTGAAGTACATGCGTCATGAAAAAACATTCCGTTCCAAAGACAATCTGATCCTGCAGCTGGATCAGGATATGCGTGATATAGAAAATTATTTTGGTACATTGAACAATGGATGAGAGATTTCTGCATGAAATGAAAGAACTTCTGGGCAGTGAATATGATGCCTGGGAGAAAACACTTGATGCCTCACCACGAAGAGGTTTCCGCATCAATCTGCTCAAGACAGATGCGAAAGAATTCTTTTCTCTGATGCCTTCTTTAGTTAAAGAGCCGATCCCGTTCTGCGATCATGGCTATTATCTGCAGGATGAAAAGGGGCTGGGTGTAACACCGGCCGCTCTTGCCGGTCTTTTCTATATTCAGGAGCCCAGTGCATCCGCTGCTGTTACCATTCTGCATCCTGAGAAGAATGATAAAGTGCTGGATCTCTGTGCCGCCCCTGGATCCAAGAGCACCCAGATTGCTGAAATGCTGGATAACACCGGCTTTCTGTGCGCCAATGAAATCAATGCCTCCCGGGCAGCCGTTCTCAAAGAAAACATCGAAAGACACGGGGCAGCCAATGTGTTAATCACAAACAATGATACAGCCTTACTGAAAGACGCTTTTCCGCTTTACTTTGATAAGGTACTCTGTGATGCGCCGTGTTCCGGCGAAGGGATGATGCGCAAGAATGATACCGCCCGCAGCCAATGGTCGCCTGAACTCGTTTTATCCTGTGCCGCACGCCAGAAGGAAATTCTTGAAAATGCATATGCGTGTCTCAAAGAAGGCGGTACACTGGTCTATTCAACCTGCACTTTCAACCGGCATGAAAACGAAGAGGTCATTCAGTCTTTCCTGTCACAGCACAGTGATATGTCCATCGATACGCCGGCCGTCTCTTTCGGCAGAAAAGCAGAAGCAGAGGGCTGCGGCAGTGCCATCCGGATCTTTCCGATGGATGGCGGGGAAGGTCATTTCATCTGCCGCATGAAAAAAGCAGGCAATGCCTGCAGAGATGCGAGATTGAAGAAATCGGAAAGGATTGATCCTATCGTTACATCTTTCCTGCATGAAACACTGTCAGATGCCTATCCGTATCTGTATCAGTACAGAAACAGAGTCTATGGCGGTACATTCCCGTTTGTGGAAACAGGCCGCTGCCATATCCTTTCCCAGCAGGTATATCTGGGTGAAATCAAAGGAAAGCGGTTTGTGCCTTCCCATGCATTCTTCATGAGCTCATGTGTCACATTCAAAGAACCAATTGAACTTTCGGAAAGTGAAGTACAGGCCTACCTGCATGGGGAACAGATTGCCCGTTCATCCTCAAAAGGCTGGCATGCCGTGATGTGGAAAGGACATGCCTTAGGCGGCGTACACAGTGATGGAAAGGTATTGAAAAACAAGTATCCCAAACAATTGAGACTGAGGTAAGCAATGGAATTAGAACTGTTTTCCTTTATACAGGACACCATTAAATACTATAACCTGCACATGGGCAGCTATGAATATGCCATGGGGCAGATCAGAACAGCGGTTGAAAAGCTGTGTGAAGAAGACGGCGAGAGAGTTGTCTCCTATCACTGCCGTATCAAAGAAGAAAAGAGCCTGAAGGAAAAGCTCATCCGCAACCGCTTCTATCTGGACTATAAGACAGGGGAAGAGGCAATTGCCCATCTGTCAGATCTGATCGGCATCACTGTTGAATGCCGCTTCATCCGCAATGAGAATGAGATCTATCAGAATCTCATCCGGCACTTTACCCAGTATGATGAAGGCTATGCGGTATGCAATGAAGATCCCCGGATCTTTCTGAATACCCGCATGCCCCAGCCCCAGTACCAGCGCAACGGCTTTACCATCTACCGGCAGGACGGTTATTTTGTCTTCAATAACAGCCATGTCAACTTTGAACTCCAGATCAAATCCATGGTTCATAACTTCTGGAGCGATATTGAACATGAGATGGTATACAAGAATCCGGATTTTGCCGTCTATGACCGCTTCAACAAGGCCATGCTGGGAGCTATCCGGGATAATCTGGATGTAGTAGATCATCAGCTGGAGATCATGTTTGATGAGATCAGCGATCAGTCCAGCCACCAGCAGATCGGCATGGATGAAAAGGGATTCAAGGTATTTGCGGCTCAGTCCATCAATGAACTGATGAACCGCAAGATGGTAGAGTCCTTCGGTTTTACCACTGACTTCAAGAAGGCAAGCGCAACGCTTGCTCAGTACATTTATGTCAATGACTTCCTCAACGGTGCCCACAACCGGGAAGCCATGGTAGACTATCTGGAACATCTCAATTATCTTTCTGAAACAGAAATTGATCTGCGTCAGGAAATCGTCATGGAACATGCCTATACGGATCCTGATCTTTTCTGCAGCAAGATCGGTCAGTACTGGCAGTCTGTCATGAATCAGGATTTCCAGTGGCATACTTTCTTTGTCATGCTGTTTGAGATCCAGCCCCAGAGCAACGATGATGATTTCAATGAATTCGTTCATGTCATTGAAAAGCTCCTGGTTCAGCCCGGCTGGTTCCGTAAGACATTTTCTGACTTTTCAAAAATCGAGCAGAAGAGAATACGGGATGATCTGTTGGAAACGCTGGCAGAAGCCATGATTCAGAGTGAGAAGATTGATATGATTCATGAAGACAACCTGCATAAGATGATGGGCGTCTTCCGCAGATATACTGAGTTTCTCGAACAGCGCTATCGTAAATATGAAGAATATGAAAGTGAAAAGGATATATGCATGGCGATGCTGAAGAAGCAGCTATCCAGTATTTTGCATTGAAACCTAATCTGATATAATCAAGAAAGACAGAGGTGATAACAATGGCACAGGATTATGTAAAGCTTGATAATGATCAGGAATATGGCATGATTGCCATCAATAAATCCGTATTTGAATCCATTGCGGATATTTCCATTGACGAGATTGAGAATGCCGTAAAGCTGAAGAACAGCCGTTTCTCTCATCCGATCAGTGTCAGAATTGATAAGGGACAGCTCAACATCACGGCAGAGATCAAAGTCAGATACGGTGCCAGCGTCAATGCGACAGCAGAACTTTTACAGAATAAGATCTATGAGAACATTCTGTTCATGACCGGCTATAAGGCAGCGGATGTAACAGTGAATGTGGATGGATTTGAAATCTGAAAAAAAGATTGACATCAGTCAATCCATGTAGTTAAATACATAGGTAAACTGAAAGACGGAAAGAAGAAGCACCGCTTCTCACCCGACATCCGCAGGGATCTGGGTCGAAATGCCGCATGAAGCAGATATGAATTTCTTCAGGCAGGTGCGTTTCCGTATCTGCCTTTTCAGTTGTGGGAGGTTTTCTTGGCAAAGTACAGAAGAAGCAATACAAATCGTAAAAAGGAACCCGATGATCTCGTAAATGAGAAAATCCGGTTCAGAGAAGTTCTTGTGATCGGTCCCAATGGCGATCAGCTCGGCACAATGTCCCGGTATGATGCACTGAACAAGGCTTATGATATGGGCCTGGATCTGTTATGCGTCGCACCAAATGCAAAGGTGCCTGTCTGTAAGATTCTTGATTATGGCAAATACCATTTCGAGGCGCAGAAGAAGCTGAAGGAAGCTAAAAAGAACCAGCATGTTACCGAAGTAAAGGCACTGCGTGTGTCTCCGGTTATTGATCAGCATGACTTTGAAACCAAACTCAACCGTTCACGTGAATGGCTGGAAGAGGGCAACAGAGTCCGTATCGACATGAAGTTCAGGGGCAGAATGATCACGCGGCAGGAAGTAGGCCGTGAAGTCATGAACCGTTTCACAGAAGGCATTGCAGATATCGCCACTGTTGAAAAAGCCCCCAGCCTGGAAGGGAATACAATGTCAGTTGTATTCGCTCCTAAGAAAAAGTAAAGGAGAAGAAAGATGAAAGCAAAAGCAAGAAAGCCGAAGAAGATCAGAATGAAGACAAAGAAGACCTTTGCCAAGCGTGTTAAGATCTCCGGTTCCGGCAAGATGATGACAAGTCATAACTACATTTCCCATTTCGCTGCAAATAAGAGCCACAAGCAGAAGATGCATCTGAGAAAGCCTACTGAGGCCAATCATACAGATTACAAGCGCGACAAGCAGTTGCTTCAGGGTTAATCAGGAGGTATAAAAGATGAGAGTAAAAGGATCTACACCGACAAGAAACAGACGCAAGAAGACATTAAAGCTTGCTAAGGGATATTTTGGTTCCAAACACCTTCTGTACAGAACTGCCCATGAGCAGGTCATGCACAGCCAGAAGTATTCTTATTTCGGCCGCAAGCAGACAAAGCGTGAAATGCGCAAGCTCTGGATCGCTCGTATCAACGCTGCGGTCAGACCTTATGATCTGTCCTACAGCAAGTTTATGCACGGTTTGAAGCTGGCTAACATCAATATGAACCGCAAGATGCTTTCTGAGATTGCCATTCATGATGAGGCTGGATTCAAGGATCTGGTTGATGCTTCCAAAAAAGCATTAGCGAATGCTTAATTTTGTTGCAATCACATTGAGTTTATTGTAATATAGACAAGCAACGGGAGAGAGATCTCCTGTTATGGCGAGTTGGTGAAGCGGCTTAACACACTGCCCTCTCAAGGCAGCATTTCACGGGTCCGAATCCCGTACTCGTCACTGAAGAAACATGCTGAAAGGCATGTTTTTTTTGTTATCTATGTTCTGGTATATTCATCTCCGCTATAATGAAGTCAGAAAAGTAATTCTGATTTATATCATTTCGTTCGTTTGCATACAAGAAGGAGAATCATATGAAAACCAGCATCAGCATACTAATAGCAGCTGTATCAGCAGCCGTACTGCCTGGCGAATGCTGTACAAAAACAGTCAGTACATCTGCATCCGTAAAAGAAACTGCGCCTGCCGCAGAAAGTACAGCTGCGGCATCTGTTCAGCCGGTTCAAACAGCTGCTTTGACAAAGCTGCGTCAAAAGACGGCAGAGCATAACTCTGCTGCCGCAATCATAGACCTTGGCTATACAGACAGAGAATCACCTGCCCTTTCTGATTATGATCAGTGGCAGGCGGAGCTGCAGGCATATCCTTTTATTGGAGAAAAAGATGAAGTACATGAAGTGAAAACAAATGCACCATATAATGCTTTCTGCATTGTGCCGGCAGATAGTGATGCGGAGATACATGTCTATGATGCAGTGTTCTCTGCGGATGGTACACTGCAGCAGGGCAATGAACTCTTTTACAGTACGGATGGAATACCGATTCTTATCCGGTGTATGTTTGCGGATGGACATGGCAGTGTATTGATCACTGTCATCAGTGCAGATGGATCGGTGATCAGATATAATCCGTATTACAGCGGTAAGGATGGTTCTTTGATTCTTACAGATGCGAATGGAAATTCTCTCTATAATGCCACAATACAGTAAAAGAAAACGGGCAGCTCACATCATGTGAACTGTCCGTTTTTGGTGAATCAATTACTTTTCCAGCTGTTTGATGGAAAGATCCAGTCTTCTTAATGTTTCCTTCTTGCCCAGGATATCGGCAATTTCAATTGCTCCGCCCGGGGTGAACTGTTTGCCGGTGATGGCAAGACGCAGGGGAAACAGTACCTGTCCGTTCTTGCGTCCCATCTTCTTGGGAAGGGCTAATAACTGGGTATGCAGGTTCTCCTGGTTCCAGTCTGCCTCATCAATGCTTTCCAGCAGCTCATAGCAGGCTTTCAGAGATTCCAGTGAAACTGCCTCATCGGTCTTCATCTTCTTGTTGACATAAAGACTGTTGTCATAGGAAGGGAAAGTATCAAAGAAGTCGAGCATGCCGGGAATTTCATTGAGGGTCTGTGCTCTTTGCTGCAGAATGGCAGCAATCTTCTTTCCGTCAAAGTCACCTTTGACTGCTTCATCAATATAGGGTTTGACCAGGTTATAGTAGGAATCAAGATCCATGTTTCTCAGCCACATGCCGTTGATCCACTTCAGCTTTTCCGGATCAAAGATGGCACCCATTTTGCCGATGTGCTTGACATTGAATGCCTTTACCAGTTCATCCAGGGTGAAGATTTCCTTATCTTCTTCCGGAGACCAGCCAAGCAGGGCAATGTAGTTCAGGATCGCACCAGGCAGATAGCCTTTGGCAACCAGATCCTGGAAGGAGGCATCACCGTTTCTCTTACTGAGCTTATGATGTTCATCCTTCATGACCGGCGGACAGTGGATGTAGCGCGGAATATCCCAGCCGAAGGCATCATAGATGAGATTGTACTTAGGTGTGGAAGAAAGATATTCCATGCCTCTGACAACATCAGTTATACCCATCAGATGGTCATCGACAACATTGGCGAAGTTATAGGTCGGGAAACCGTCGGATTTGATCAGAATCTGTTCATCCAGAGTTTCATTATCAACCGTGATCTTGCCGAATACTTCATCTTCAAAAGATGTTGTACCGGTTTCCGGAATGGTTTGTCTGATGACAAACTTCTCGCCATTTGCAATTCTATTTTCACATTCCTCAATGCTGAGCTTCTTGCATGGGTCATCATACTTGAAGGATTCACCGCGCGCTTCCTGCAGCTCTCTCTGGGCATTGATCATATCCTCATCACAGAAGCAGTAATGGGCACCGCCCTTAGCAATGAGTTCCTTTGCATACTTCATATACAGACCGCTCTTCACTCTGTCAGACTGTACATACGGTCCGACAGGTCCGCCGACATCCGGTCCTTCATCATGCTTGAGACCGCACTGTTTCAGCGTTTCATAGATGATGTCTGTTGCACCTTCGACCAGTCTGCCCTGGTCAGTATCTTCAATACGCAGAATAAAGACTCCATCCGGGTCCTTCTTGGCTACCAGGTATGCATATAATGCAGTACGCAGATTGCCGATATGCATATAACCGGTCGGCGATGGAGCAAACCGTGTTCTTATTGCCATATTTATCAAAACTCCTTTACCCACGCTATTTTACGCTTATTGACCGCTTTACTCAATCTTTTAGAGCTGTTTTCATGCCGGTATGGCACAACATTTGCCAGCCTTGCTTTTCTACGCTACTCTAGAAGTGTCAAAGAAAGGAGAAGTGCTATGAAAACATTACTGACGACATGGCTGCTGGACGCATTGGGACTGCTGGTTGTTGACGGCATCATGAACAGCATTTCTTTTTCAGCCCCAGGTGCATTGATTATTACGGCACTGGTACTGGCACTATTAAATGCAACAGTGAAGCCTATATTGAAAGTGCTGACATTCCCGCTGGCTTTTCTTACCCTTGGCCTGTTCTATTGGATTATCAATGCATTAATTGTTTACTGGAGCTTCGTTTTATCTTCCGGCAGCTTTATCAGCGGCTTTGGCTCTGCCATGCTGGCTTCGCTTCTGCTGTCGCTGATTAATATGGGATTGAATAAGTTAATGAAAGGATAAAAAGATGCTGAAGATATATGGAAGCCAATACTGCCCGGACTGCACGGCATGTGAGAAGGCGCTGGATGATGCGCATATTCCTTATGAATTCATTGATATAAGTGCCAATATGCCGAATCTGAAGGCGTTCCTTCGTCTGAGGGATACGGATCCTCACTTTGACAAAGTGAGGGAAAGGGGACTTGTAGGCATTCCCTGCATCATCAGAGAAGATGGAACGATGACGTTCCACTATGAAAAGGTATTGGCTGAATACAATGCCAAGGCACCGGAAGTACATGCCAGCTGTTCCCTGAATGGAAAAGGCTGCTGAACAGAGAGCAGACCACTTATTCTGAAATTTTTGAAATTACCTCTTGCAATATCCCTGGTTTTGAGTAGAATAGAAACTGCTGTTGGGATATAGCCAAGCGGTAAGGCAACTGGCTCTGAACCAGTCATTTCGGGAGTTCGAATCTCTCTATCCCAGCCTTGAAATCGAACTGATGAAGTTCGATTATTTTTATATCTGCAGGGTATATTCGTGTAAATACTGTATCTTACACATGTTTTACCCATAATCTGAAACGAATCTAAGACATATGTCTTTAAATGTCTTTGCATTTACAGGACAATCTTCTATAATAATTGCGTCCTGCATATCGTATAAACTTTCGGATTGGCGAGAGTGTTTCTACCTGACTCCCAAAGCAGTCAGACTACGATCCTGCAAATAATGTGCTGCGTTATCGGGATAGTAATGCGGCCTTTTTTGATTTTATGAGATATACAGGAACAGAAAGAGGGGGACTTCATGTTCGAAAAAGTATTCAAACTGAAAGAGAACGGTACCGATACCCGTACGGAACTCGTTGCCGGTCTTACGACGTTCATGACCATGGTTTATATCCTGGCTCTGAACCCGTCCATTCTGTCTCAGTCCGGTATGGATGCCGGTTCAATTCTGACCGCTACAGCTGTGGCTTCTGCGATTGCCTGCTTCTGTATGGCTGCGTTCTCCAACAAGCCGTTTGCTCTGTCTGCCGGTCTTGGTCTGAATGCATACTTTGCCTATACCATCTGCGGCTCCATGGGCTATTCCTGGCAGGCAGCTCTGACAGCTGTCTTAGTTGAAGGCGTGATCTTCATTATTCTGTCTCTGACAAATGTAAGAGAAGCGATCTTCAATGCCATTCCTTCACAGCTCAAGATTGCCGTATCTGTTGGTATCGGCTTATTCATTACATTCATCGGCTGCCAGAATGCACATATCATTGTGGATGGTTCCACTCTGGTAACGCTGTTCTCATTCAAGGGGGCTCTGTCCGATGGCACATTCCGTTCTGCCGGTATCTCCGTTATTCTGGCTTTGGTCGGTGTTGTTCTGATCTTCTTCATGCTGCATAAGGGTGTCAAGGGCTATATGCTTTACGGCATCCTGCTGACATGGCTCATCGGCATCATCTGCCAGCTTGTCGGTCTCTATGTACCGGATCCGGATAACGGCTTCTATTCTGTTATTCCGACTGCCTTTGTTTCTATGCCTTCTTCCATGGCACCGACCATGTTCAAGTTTGACTTCGGCTTCATTGCCCAGCATCCAGGTGATTTCATTGTCATGATGTTCTCTTTCCTGTTCGTTGATATCTTCGATACACTGGGAACTGTCATCGGCTGTGCTTCCAAAGCCAACATGCTGGATGAAAACGGCAATCTGCCGGGTATCAAGGGTGTTCTCTTAGCTGATGCCTGCGGTACTGTTGTAGGTGCCTGCTTAGGTACATCCACCATTACAACATTCGTAGAATCCTCTTCCGGTATTACCGAAGGCGGCCGTACCGGTCTTACTTCCGTTACCACAGGTGTTCTGTTCCTGCTGGCTCTGTTCCTGACACCTCTGTTCCTGACTGTACCGTCCTTCGCAACTGCTCCGGCTCTGATCGTTGTCGGTTTCCTGATGATGCAGCAGGTTTCAAACATCCACTGGACCAACCTGCTGGAAGCTGTCCCGTCTTTCATCTGCATTACCATGATGGGCTTTGCTTACAGTATCTCTGATGGTATCGCTTTCGGTATCATCAGCTGGGTTGTTCTGCACGTGCTTGCCAAAGATCGTTCCGATACAAGTACACTTATGTATGTGCTTGCTGTGATCTTTGTGCTGAAGTATTTCCTGATCTGAGGTACAGAAAGACTATCCCATACCGCAGGGTTATCCTGCGGTATTTTTTTGTTATAATGATGCGGTATGTACAGTACTTCCATGCGGAAAATCTATCATTCTGAAATACCGGAATGGCTGAAAGAATATACGGCGTGTGAGAGTCTTGAAAGGCTGAAGCACGTGGATATGAACTGCGGCATGATGTATACGGCATGCCGGCAGTTTATTCATACCGGATGGTTTTCCCGGTTTGACCACAGTCTCGATACAGCTTTGATTGTTCTGCATTTTACAGATGATCGTATACAGACGCTGGCAGCTCTCTTTCATGACATCGCGGCGCCGATCTTCTCCCATACGGTAGATTTTGCCATGGGAGATTACATGAAAGAGGAAGCGACGGAAGGCAGAACGGAATGGATCATCCGGCATGATGAAAAGCTTATGTCGCTTCTGCAGAAAGATGGCATTGACGCGGATGAAATCAAAGACTATCACATGTATCCGATTGCGGATAATGACAGTCCGCGTCTCAGCAGCGACCGTCTGGAATATACGTTGAGCAATGCCGTCAACTATGGTTTTGCAAAAGAAAAAGAAATACGGGAAGTCTATGATGATATCATTGCCGGAACAGATGAAGCAGGCGTGGCTGAACTGCAGTTTGCCCATCAGGAAAAAGCAGAACAGTTTGAAAGATGGATGCTGCAGTGTGCAAAGGTATATACCGCAGATGATGACCGCTATGGCATGGAAATGCTGGCGAGGCTGCTCAATACAATGCTTGCCGATCACTGTATCAGTGAAGAAGATCTCTACACCCGGGAAGATGAATTCATCAGGAAGTATTTCAGCAGCGGGAAGTATGCAGAAAAATGGAAACATTTCTGTTATCTCTGCGGTACAGATGAAAGTGAAACAGGCATTGTGATCCACGCCAAAAAGAGATGGATCAACCCGATTGTGAAAGGAAAGGGAAGAATCCTGGATATTAACGAAGTATTAGGCAGAACTGTAGCTTCATGGCTGAAGGAATCACAGGATAAAAGATTAGAAGGAGTGTATAAAGATGGAAAATAAAGTAATTGTTGTTGCCAGTACAAACAGCGGTAAAATCAGAGAATTCAGACAGATGCTGGAGCCGGAAGGCTATACGGTAAAATGTCTGGCTGACTATCCGGATATGCCGGAAACAGAAGAAAACGGTACGACATTCCGTGAGAATGCGGTGATCAAGGCACAGGCAGTAACGGACCGCTATGGCATTGAGGCAATTTCGGATGATTCTGGATTGAGCATTGATGCGTTCAATGGCGGGCCGGGTGTGCACAGTGCGCGCTTTCTGGGACATGATACACCGTATGACTATAAAAACAGAGTGATTCTTGAAAAGATGAAGGATGTAAAGGAAGAGGATAGAGGGTGTCATTACACCTGTGCCATTGCCATCACCCGTCCTGGCAAAGAACCGGTTGTCTTTGAAGAGATCTGCCGCTGCCGCATTGCGTATGAACCGAAGGGAGAAAATGGATTCGGCTATGATCCGATTGTCTATTATGCGCCCCTGGGCAAGACCATGGCAGAAATGAGCAAGGATGAGAAGAACTCCATTTCTCACCGCGGCAAGGCCATCCGTGATCTTGAACAGTGGCTGCAGAATGAAGAAGAACATTGATCTGCCGGCGGCCATCGGTTTCTTTCTGCTGTCAGCTGCTATTCTTTTATCTGTCATTGATACCGTTGCTTTTTCCCGTTCCTTCTACAGGCTGACATATGATCGTCT
>JALCHG010000045.1:0-18187 GCA_022644565.1 Solobacterium sp.
TCTGCTCATAACAGTAATCATGTTGTCTGAACGTAAAAATGGCACCCGCAGGGGCACCAGAAATCTGTCAGACTTCTGTTCTCCTTACGGGTACCACTTTATCATGGGTGACTTCGCTTTTATCATACACTGATGATTATGTACGGGACGCAATCCAGAGGCAGAACAGAGCTCCAAGCACGCTGATATAGGCAGGCAGGGCAAAGTGGGCAAACAGCGGCAGGACAATGCCGCAGAGCAGAATCATGGCTATATGATACAGGATGATGAAAGCCTGTTTCTGTTCCATGACCGTACGCATCCGGGACGACAGTTCCATAGCTTCTTTGAAGTCATTCAGATCATCTGAAGCATACAGTACATCACAATCCGTTCTGTCTAATGCGGCCCGGGCATGGGCAAGCACACAATAGTCAGCTGTATTTTCAAAGCCGTTGGCACCGTCTTCAGAAAGATAGACGGCACAGTCATGGGAAGCGGAAGCTTCGTTTAATATCTTCTTCTTTTCCTCTCTGTCGGTATGGGTATAGACCCCGTCAAATGGCAGAGTGCGTTTGAAGTATTCCGCTTCCCCGTCAGTGCCATTGACAAAGAGATACAGTTCGATGTTTTCTTTCTGCAGGGCCTCCAGGCGCTCTTTGATGTGGTCAAGAAGCGGTTTATGCAGGATGGCATAGCCGATGAGTTTTCTGTTTTCAGCAAAGAAGAGAATCCGCTTTCCTTCCTGGTGCGCGGTATCGATCAATGATTGACAGGAATTCAGGTCAATGCCGGCTTCCGTGCATTGTGCAGCGGAGCCGCAGAAGCTGTTTTCATCTTTGCGGTAGGTCAGACGGCCCTGTTTTGAGTAGCGGGACAGGGTGGAAATGTCCCGGCGCGACAGGGAGGAGGTTCTGAGGTAGTTCAGAATGGCCCGGGCGGCCGGCTTGGCATTGTCGGAGAGTAAAGCGTAGGCCGCATAGCCAAGGTGCGCTGTATCGGTACCGTTGAGCGGAGTCATTTCGTCAACGGTAAATGCGGAAGAAGTGATGATGCCGTCCTGGTCCATGTATACAGCATCGGTATCGGAAAGATCGCGCATGGCTTCAACGGAACGGAAGAGGATGCGTCTGCTGCGGGCTTTGAGTGCAGTACGGTTGACCGATGAGAGCGAGATGTAGCTGAAGGCATGCAGGGCGCCGCAGGCAAGGATGGACAGGGAGCACATGGCGGCCAGAAAGAAGTTCTGTGACTGCAGATACCAGGCGGTAAATGCCGCGGCTGCCGCAGCCCAGAGATAGAAGAGCAGAGAGTGGCCGGTGGAAGTCAGAGCAGAGGCTTTGCGGTGGCCTTCAGCACTCTTTTCAGCGGCAGCCGTGAATTTCATCATGGCTGTCGTAGAGCCGACTTCTTCAATGCGTACGGACAGATTGCCGTCCAGCAGTACAGAGCCGGCATATACCGTGGCGCCGATCGTCTTTTCCACCGGGGCGGAAAGACCGGAAAGCACGGCTTCATTGACATGGGCAAAGCCCCTTGTGACAACCCCGTCAGCCGGAGATACTTCACCCGGCCGCAGGATGATGACATCATCTTTCTGCAGGTCGCTGGAAGCGATGATGCTTTCAGTGTGTTCGGTAGAAAGATTGGCATGAGCCGGCAGGGATACGGTTTCAAACATAGCTCGGGCGGATGCCTTTGCGTTTGAGAGAATACGGTTTGCGATGTGATGCACCAGAAGAATCATCAGGGCACTCAGGGCAAAGGGCCAGGTCAAGGTATTATGAACAGCCTGGATGATGGCAAAGACTGCCGCAAGCAGAACGGATGTAGAGACCAGGATTCTTTCATCATTGATGCGATGGCGCATACTGTCATCTTCTTCATCAATAAACCCTACCGCAAGACCGATCGTCATCAGGATGATGCCGATGAAGGCAAATGGAATCAGGATGCCTGAAAGCACAATCCCGATGGACAGAAGACTCAAAGTCCAGGCGGTACGGTCTCTTTTCTGTTTTTCAGGCATGATCGGCAGCACTTCTGTTTCCTTCTGCGGCAGCCATGCCTGATAGCCGCACGCTTCTATTTCTCTGATAATATCTTTGGGATTCAGCCGTGAATCTTCATAGCTGACCCGTACGGTTTTATCTTTCAGCAGCACAACGGCGCTTCTTACGCCGCTCAATGCACATAATCTTTTTTCTATGGTTTCAGCACTGGCTTCATACGCCAGGCCTGATACAGCATATGTTTCGGTTACAAGAGCCAAAATGGAATCCCCCTTTCAGCTGTACCATGATACTTTCTTTCAAAACGTTCTACAATCTGCAAAAACCTGTTTTGTCTCGTATAATGGTATGGCGAGGTGAATAAAGCATGAATGTAAATGAGAGAATTGAAGCACTGCGCCAGCTGATGGCGGAAAGAAACATCGACGTGTACTATGTACCGAATCAGGATGATCATCTTTCAGAAGAATATACAGCTGCCCATTTCCAGTGCAAGAGCTGGCTGTCCGGATTCTCCGGGGACAGCGGCACCGTTGTTGTGACAAAGGATTTTGCCGGTTTATGGACCGACGGCAGATATTTCACCCAGGCGGAACATGAACTGGCCGGCACATGCGTGACCCTGATGCGGATGGGCCAGGAAGGCGTACCGCGCGTCAATCTGTTTGCCCTGGAACATACGCCCAAAGGAGGCACCCTGGGCTTTGACGGCCATGTTGTTTCGGCGGAAGAAGCGATGTTCTTTGCCAGAAACCTCATGGTGAAAGATGCCCATGTGCATATGAGTGAAGATCTGACAGATCTGATCTGGAAAGACAGACCATCCATGCCGCGGGAAAAGACATTCCTGCTCGGTACGGAATATACCGGTGAAAGTGCGGTGGACAAGATCAGAGAAATCAGAGAGCGCATGCAGGAAAAACATGCGGATGCGCTGCTGCTGACCCAGCTTGAAGATCCCTGCTGGCTGCTCAACATCAGAGGCAATGATATTCCCTGCACCCCGGTACCGTATGCCTTTGCTTTAGTAACCAGAGACAGCGTCAATTACTACATTGATGAAAGCCAGGTGGATGAAAACGTCAGAAAGGCCCTGAGCGAAGCCGGTGCTGTCATCCGTCCATATGAAGCCCTGGAAGAAGATCTTGGGGCAATGGAACATCAGATTGTCTGGACCGATCTCAATAAGATCAATGCCTGCCTGTATGATGCTTTAAGCAAAGGCAGAAATGAAATCCTCAACAGCGCTTCTCCGGTAGAGATCAGAAGAGCGTGCAAGAATACAGTTGAGATTGCCAATCTGAAGAAAGCACATGAGCTGGATGGGGTGGCAATGGTCCGCTTCATCAAGTGGCTCAAGGAAAATGCGGCTGATCCTGAGATGTCTGAACTCAAGGCGCAGAACAAGCTGTATGCCTTAAGAGCAGAAGGCGAAGATTATATTGAACCGAGCTTTGATACCATTGCGGCTTACAAGGCCAATGCGGCCATGATGCATTACACGGCAACGGAAAGCAATTACGCCATGATGAAACCGGAAGGATTCCTGCTGGTGGATTCAGGCGGAACCTATAAACTCGGCTCTACCGATATCACCCGTACCATTGCCGTCGGTCCATTAACCGAGGAAGAAAAGAAATACTACACCCTTGTGCTGAAGGGACATCTCGGCCTGGCCCATGCCAGATTCCTGCATGGTACATGCGGCAATAACCTGGATATTCTGGCAAGACAGCCGTTATGGAACATCGATATCGACTACCAATGCGGTACAGGACACGGCGTTGGCTATGCTCTGAGTGTGCATGAAGGGCCGCAGGCAGTCAGATGGGGTGTACCGAGTGCTTCCCGTCCCAGTGCAGTTCTGGAAGAAGGCATGATTGTAACGGATGAGCCGGGTGTGTATCTGCCGGAGAAGCTTGGCATCCGGATTGAAAATGAACTGCTTACCGTTAACGGCACCAAGAATTTCTATGGCCAGTGGATGCACTTTGAGAATCTGACCTGGTGCCCGTATGAAAGAGAAGCGATTGATCCCAGGTATCTCGATGATGAGACATTAAGCTGGATCAATGCCTATCATAAGCAGGTTTATGAAGTGCTTTCCCCGTATCTCAATGCGGAAGAGAAGGATTGGCTGAAGAAGGAAACAGCGGAGATTACAAGATGAAGTTTGTTTCATGGAATGTCAATGGATTAAGGGCATGCATGAAAAAAGGCTTTGCGGATTTCTTTCATGAGGCGGATGCGGATATTTTTGCCATTCAGGAGACAAAGATGCAGGAAGGCCAGCTGGAAGATGCCATGAAGTTTGATGGGTATCACATGTATATGTACAGTGCGGCCCGCAAGGGATACAGCGGTACGCTTGTCTATGCAAAGAAAGAGCCTTTAGATGTCAGCTATGGCATTGAAGGGGATGATACGGATGAAGGCAGGGTGATTACGCTGGAATATCCGGATTATTACTTTGTGACTGCCTATGTGCCTAATTCCAAGGAAGGTCTTGTACGGCTGGACTGGCGCATGCAGTGGGAAGAGCTGCTGAAAAAACATCTGAAGGCACTGGATGAAAAGAAACCGGTCATCTATACCGGTGATCTGAATGTTGCCCATGAAGAGATCGATATTAAGAATCCGGCTTCCAATCACCAGAATGCCGGTTTCTCGGACCAGGAAAGAGAGAAGATGAGTGAACTGCTTGCCAGCGGGTTCACGGATACCTATCGTTATCTCTATCCGGATCAGGTGCAGTATTCCTGGTGGAGTTATCGTTTCAAGGCAAGAGAGAGAAATGCCGGATGGCGGATTGATTATTTTCTTGTCAGTGACCGTTTTATAGACAATGTCAAAGATTCTATCATCTATGATCAGGTGACAGGATCAGACCACTGTCCGATCGGACTCTTGCTGAAGTAAACAGGCCTGCGTTGCGTTTTTTACTGAAGCGGCTATAATTGTTGTGTTTTCCATTCCATCGTCAAGATGGAAACAGGGAGGATTATGAGCAGTAACTTAGAAATGGCAGAAAACTGCCGTGAGGAAATCAGAAGACGTCTGGAAGGACTTGTCAGTATACCGTCAGTGCTTGGTCAAGCTGAACCGGATGCCCCGTTTGGAAAGGGACCGCGGGATGTTCTGCAGAAAGCGCTGCAGTATCTGAAAGAAGATGGTTTCAGAACCGTCAATCTGGACAATTATGCCGGCTATGCGGAGATTGGTGAAGGATCGGAAGTCATCGGAGTGGTCGGTCATCTTGATGTAGTGCCGGCGAATATGTCTGATGGCTGGTGCAGCGATCCGTTTACGCTGACAGAAAGAGATGGAAAGCTGTATGGCCGCGGTGTTTCCGATGATAAGGGCGCGGTTGTTGCCAGCATGATGGCACTGAAGATTCTCAGGGATAAGGGCGTGCCGATGCATAAAAGAGTGCGTCTCATTATGGGAACCAATGAAGAGTCCGGGTCAAAAGGACTTGCCTACTATGTTAAGAAAGAAGGCAGTGTGGATTACGGCTTTACGCCGGATGCGGAATTTCCGCTGGTCTATGGGGAAAAAGGACTGATCGGGGCTGTCTATCGTTCCAAGAATACAAAGATCCGTGATATTGAAGGCGGTACGGTAACCAACATTGTATGCAAGTCATGCATGATTGAACTGGACAAGTGCTCTTTCTCGCGCAAGGCACTGGAAGATTATTTCAACAACAATGATCTGCCTTATACCATGGAAGATATTGAAAACAATGGCGTCCGCATTACCGTTACCGGAAGAGCAGCCCATGCCTCAACGCCGGAACTTGGCCGCAATGCCATCAGCTATCTGATGGATGCGCTTCGTACGGCCGGCTGTCAGGATCCGTTTGTACAGTTCTATTGTGATCATTTCGGTCTTGAAACAGATGGAAAGGCGGCAGGCGTGTATTGTGAGGATGCGTATGGCAAGCTGACGCTGAATAACGGTGTCATTACCATGAAGGATGGTGTCATTGAAGGCACGATCGATATCCGCTATCCGGTCACCTTTACAAGCGCCCAGGTCATCCGCAGCTGGAAAGACCATATGGAAGATGACAACGGCGTCATTGAAGTCAAGAGCACGGTGGAACCGCTGTTCTATCCGACCGACAGCCCGCTGGTCAGCAGCCTGATGGCGGCGTATCGGGAAGCGACTGGCGACAAGGAAGCCCAGCCTCTTGTCATCGGCGGCGGCACCTATGCCAAGGAAATCGATAATACGGTAGCCTTCGGCTGTGCATTCCCGGGACGTGATTACCGCATTCACAATGTGGATGAGTGGGTTACCCTGGATGAGCTGGTCAGACAGACCGCCATCTATGTCACTGCGCTTGAAAAGCTTTTAAGTATTTAAACAGAATCTGCCTGCGGGCAGATTTTTTTATGGAGAAACGGATACGACAGAGCGATCAGAGCGTATAATAGGAACAGTAGAATCTGGAGTTTCTTATGAAGAAAATCGCAATCATGTATGATTTTGATAAGACGCTTTCACCGCGGGATATGGAGGAATATTCTCTGATTCCGCATCTTGGCTATGAAAATCCAAGAAAGTTCTGGAATGAGGTTACGGCTCTGGCAGACCGCAACCGCATGGACTCCATCAGTGCCTACCTGTATCTATTGCAGCGCAAGTATGAAGAGAATGGAGAACCGCTGCAGATGGATGCGTTCCATGATCTCGGCCGGGCCGTGGAGCTGTTTCCGGGGGTGAAAAGCTGGTTTGGCAGAATCAACGACTATGGTCTTGAGAAGGATTTCATGGTGGAGCACTACATTATTTCTTCCGGCATGAGCGAAGTGCTGGAAGCAGTGCCGATTGCCAAGGAATTCAAGCGGATCTATGCCTGCCGGTATTACTACGATGAACACGGCAATGCCAAATGGCCGGCCCGGATTGTCAATTACACGACCAAGACACAGTACATGTTCCGTATTAACAAGCAGGTGCTGGATGAGAATGATGACGCTTCTTTGAATGAATATGTAAAGCAGAGCGATCGTCCGGTTCCTTTTGCCAGAATGATCTACATTGCGGATGGCTTTACGGATGTGCCATGCATGCGCTTAGTGAAGGAATATGGCGGAAAGTCGATTGCGGTCTATAACACAGATGATACAACCGCCAGGCGTCTGCACCGGGATGGAAGAGTCAATTTCACTTCAAAGGCAGACTACCGGCAGGGCAGTGATATGGAAACACTGGTGAAACAGATCATTGATTCTATGTACTGTCAGGAAGTGCTGGAAGAAAGAGAAAGAGAAGAAGACAGTCATGATCAGTGATAATCGGACCAATGCCGAACGGTTTCTTGATGCCTATGCGATCATTGAACATGAGATGAGCGTCATGGCCAGGGAGACAAAGTATATTCCATTCTCTCAGCTTCTGTACAAGTGTGCCCAGCGTTCCTGGGTCATATCGAAGAACCAGCAGGAATTGAGAGAATACAATGAACTGCGCAATGCCATTGTGCATCTGCGGGATGGGGATGAAGAAGTCATTGCCCAGCCTACCGCCAGGGTTACCAAGGACATTGAACGCATTGCCAATCTGCTGCATAAGAGTGAAAAAGTACTGAGTTATGCGTCCAAGCCGGTCAAAACCGTCAGCCCCGGCGATTCTATCCAGGGTGCCTATACGGTGATGCGCAATCTGGATTCCAGTAAAGTGCCGGTTTACAGCAATGGCAGTTTCTACGGCATCCTGCAGATGGAAAATGTATGCCGCTGGGCAATGGATGGAGCGGATCCATCGCTGCATGTCAAAGACCTGATTCCTTCCAGCAAGGCCCACCGGGTTGCGTTTCTGAAGGAAGATGCGTCCATTCAGGACACCATGCAGGCATTTGATGCGGCACTGACCCATGGCGCTGTTCTTTTGGCAGCAGTCATTACTGAGAATGGTTCACCAAGGGAAAAGCCCCTTGGCATCATAACCGTACAGGATCTTCCCAAGATCCTTGATGCATTAATGTGAAAGGAAATTAGAATCATGAAAACAGAAATCTACTGCGGCACTTACACGTCTCATGGCAGTGAGGGCCTCTACGCATGCACGTATGAAGACGGCAAAGTAACAGACGCCCGTCTTTTCTCAGCAATGAAGAATCCGAAGTATGTCACAACCATTCATGGTGAAGTGGCAGCGCTTGGTGATTTTCCCAATGGCAGCGGCGTCGCGCTGATCAGTCAGGAAGGCGATTTCCTGGATGCGATTTCCTATGAGGACAGAACATCCTGCTATATTGCGGCACATGGATCCGCTCTGTATACGGCCAACTATCATGCCGGTACGGTATCGTATCTGGATGTGATCAATAACCGCATGAAGCTGTTGGAGACAATTCATATTCAGGATGGAGCCGGAGCCCACCAGGTTCTGTTCTGGAAGGATCAGATTCTGGTACCGTGTCTTTTCCTGGACAGAGTGATGATCTATGATGACATGCTTAACAGCCAGGGCTCGATCCGCTTTGATGTCGGTACGGGTCCGCGCCATGGCGTATTCAATAAGGATGGTTCCTATCTGTATCTTGTATCAGAACTGTCCAATGAGCTGTTTGTCATCCATGCGGGCGACTGGAAGATTGAATACAGAATGTCTGTTCTGCCTAATGGCGAAACCCATGTAAGAGATACCGCTGCCATCCGTCTTTCGGATGATGAAAAGACGCTGTATGTTTCCACCCGTACCAAGGATGTACTGTCCGTGATATCTCTGGATGAAAATCATCAGCCTTCTTTGAAACAGGCCGTTGTCACCGGCAAACATCCCCGTGACTTTATCCTTGTGGATAATCATCTGTTATGTGCCTGCCGCTACAGCAGCTGTGTCATCTGCTATGAACTGAACGCAGATGGTACAATCGGTGCGGAAACATCCCGCGTGGAAGTACCGGAAGTTGTGTCTCTGGCGGCTGGAAACCCGCATGAATAAAGCAGGTGAGCCTGCTTCAATGAAGATCCGCCATGCCTGTGAAGAAGATATAGAGGCACTTGCTGCAATTGAACAGCAGTGCTTCCCGCCTTTACAGGCTGCCGGCTTCAAAGAGATACAGCAGCGTGTATCCGTCTATGGCGATCATTTCTTCCTGCTGGAAAAAGAAGGAAAGATTGTTTCCTTTGTGGACGGCATGTGCACCGATGCAAAAGATCTTTCCGATATGATGTATGAAAGAGCTGACATGCATGATCCAGAGGGCAGCTGGCAGATGATCTTCGGTGTGAATACCATCCCATCTGAAAGGAGACACGGCTATGCCGGAATGCTCATCAGAGCCTGTCTCAGACAGGCTGAAGAAGAGGGCAGAAAAGGGGCAGTATTAACGTGTCTCAAAGAGAAAATTCCCTGGTATCATTCCTTCGGCTTTGAAAATGAGGGCATATCCGCTTCTGTTCATGGCGATGTGACATGGTATCAGATGCGCTGTATATTCGAAAAGTAATATGTGTCTGCACGGGAAAAAGTGCAGACATTTTTACATTAATCGCATTTGAGATGAAACTTGCAGTATCATATAGCCAAGAGAGATCCTTCAGGAGGATATATGATCATTCAACAGGAAACATTCGGTGTGACGCGGGAAGGAAAGCCCGTTGAAGCGTACCGGCTGGAAAACAAGGCAGGAGAATACCTCAGAATTATAACGTTCGGCGGGGCCATGCAGGCATTATGTCTGAAAGACAGAGATGGTGTGCTGTGTGATGTTGTGCCAGGATTTGAACAGGTGGAAGACTATGAAAAGAGTCTTTCATGTTTTGGCAGTATGGTAGGAAGGGTGTGCAACCGTACGGCGGGAGCACAGTTTGTTCTGCATGGAAAGACATACCACCTGGGCAGGAATGATAATGGCAACAACCTTCACAGCGGGCCGGACGGTTATCATCTGCGGGTGTGGGAATATGAGAGCAGTCATTGTGATGAGAAAGAAGCATCCGTTACCCTGAAGCTTCACAGCCCGGATGGCGATCAGGGCTTTCCCGGTTCAGCAGACATCCATGTGACCTATGCATTTAATGAAAGCGATCAGGTACATGTTTCCATTCGGGCTGTGCCGGACAGAGATACGATGTTCAATATGACCTGTCACAGCTATTTCAATCTCAATGGAGAAGGTTCTGGAAAGGTGACAGATCATCTAGTCACCATTCATGCGGCTACATATCTGGAAAAAGACAGTGTAAACATTCCGGTGGAAAGAAGAAGTGTGACGGATACGATCTATGATTTCCGCAAAGGAAAGAAGATCGGAAAAGATCTGCCGGATACAGGTTTTGACCACTGCTTCTATGTGGATGAACAGCCGTGCTTTGAAGCCTACAGTGAAAAAACAGGCATCGGCTTTACGCTTTCCACCAATCAGCCCTGTGTGCAGCTGTATACGGCAGGTTTTCTGGAAGAACCGCATGGCAAGCATCCTTACTCCCATACCGATGCCTTTGCCGTAGAGGCACAGTATCCGGTCAACAGTGTCAATGGCGTGCAGAATGAGCGGCCGCTTGTCAAGGCACAGGAAGAATACAGGTGGGATACGGTATATCAGTTTTATAGAAGATGAAGGCGTTCTATGAAAAGGACGTCCTTTTCCATCTGCTTGAAGAGATGAGGAGGGAATGGTATACTGCCGCTGTTAGAAATATCTAATACGGAATAGAAAAAGCTTACATCAAACGGGAGGCTTCATGTTTGGCAGGAAAAATGAAAAGATTGTACTGACGAAAACACCGAGTACGGTTTTTGTGGCAGTGGCGTTCAATGGCACCGGCTATATGCCTTACTGTCAACTACCCGCAGCTGAAGCTGCAGGTAGTTGACAGTACGATGCAATTGCATTCGGCTGTCCTGCCATGGGTGCGGAAGTTCTGGAAGAATCCGTCTTCCAGCCGATGTGGGACAGTGTCAAAGGTCATCTCAGCGGTAAAAGGATCGGACTGTTCGGTTCGTATGGCTGGGGCGGAGGCGCATGGCTTGAAAACTGGTATGCAGAAGCGGAGAGCCTGGGTGCCGATGTCGTTGATCATATCGCTGCTGAGAATGCACCGGACGAAACCGTAAAGGCACAATGCGAAGCGCTGGGCGAAAAGCTGGCACAATAGTGTAAAGATTGCCTGAACCTGCTTTTCCTCTTCAATGCACACTTCAATCGTTTCCCATGAACGGGCGGGTACAGGCATATCTGTCATTATTACTTATCTTTTATCTCCTGTATGAAAGCACCATGCCTCATCAACATGGTGCTTTCATCATTTTTATTTAGTCATATGTTTATTGACATGATCGCAGATCGCCTGGAAGGACTCATCACTGAGATCATGTTCAATCCGGCAAGCATCCTCACGGGCTGTTTCCGGATTGACGCCCAGACCAGTCAGAAACTCGGTCAGCTTCTTATGTCTTGTGTAGGTCGCATCTGCGATTTTCATGCCTGAATCTGTCAGCACAATCATACCGGCATGGTCATTGGTGATATAGCCTGCTTCCTTCAGACGTTTCGTTGTATAGGTGACAGAAGGTTTGGTAATGCCCAGCTGATCCGCAATATCAACTGATCTGACATAGCCCTGTCTCTCTTTGATCATGAGAATGGCTTCCAGATAGTCTTCTGCGGTCTTGCCGACACCTTCTTTTTCATCTCTGCGCATATTTGCCATAAAAGCCTCCTTTTCGAACACAGGTTCAATAATAACTGTTTTCTTTAACATAAGTTAGCTCAGTTAAATGAAAATAGCAAATAAAGTGCACCGGTTTGACGAAAAAAAGAAAGAGCCGGATGTTCGACTCTTTCTTCCTGCGTGGAGCTAAAGGGATTCGAACCCTCGACCCCCTGATTGCGAACCAGGTGCTCTCCCAGCTGAGCTATAACCCCATATGCATGGAATATAGTAACACATTTCCAGAAAGAGAAAAAGTAAAATAATAAAGAGAGGAGAATCAGAAATGACGGTATTAGAGAAAAGACTGTCTAAGGAACGGCTGCTGATGACGCTGAATAAAGAGGATGTCAGAAATCTGTCTGTACAGGTGCCGGCAGGAATGGTTCCGGTAGACAGAAAAGAAAGAATCAAGTATCGGGATGCGTGGTGTGAGCTGCTTGTCAGACTGGGCTTTGAAGCGGATCTGAAACATGCTTATGGCAGGTTTGATGGGATGGTGGAGAAGGATGAGAAGTTCTTTCTGGATCATCTGTATCTTTTAAGGGAGAGTGATGGCAGGCTGGCCAGTGCCTGCGGGCTGTGGTATGGAAATGATTTCAGAGAGGATCGGCTGCGGCTGCATTATGTATTAACCAGCCCCCAAAGCCAGAAAAAAGGAGCTGCCCGTTATGTGGTATCACAGGCAGTCCTGGCATACTTTCAGATGTATGATGCGCCTTTGTATCTATCCACGCAGGCACAGAGCTGGCCTGCCATCAGGCTGTATTGTTCGATTGGTTTCAGACCGTATATCGGTGACTGCCTGAAGTTTGATCGTGATACGGCGGAAAGAAGATGGCTGGAATGTGTACAGAGTGTTACTCAATTAACCGGATCAGACCAGTTCAAATGAGATGGAGGCATTGCCATGGTCATAGTCCAGATGCATCATTGCCCCGTTGATCATGACCATGGCCGGGATGGTATGGCCGATGTCTGCCTGGGTGATGACTGGTATATGCGGCAGGGCCATGCGTACAGCATCTTCATAATCCATACCCGTTTCGGAACTTTCAAACAGCACGCGGCCGACAATGACGGCTTCTGTATGGTCAAACCAGCCGGCATAGCTGAATTGTTTTAAGGTGCGGTAGAAGTTTTCAGCGGAGAGAGCGAAGTTATCAAAGTAGAAAATCTGATGGTCGCCTGCGTAGCGTCTGACAAAGTCGCGGGTCGCGTCAAAACGGGTGCCGATCAGATCTTTTAATCCATCAATACAGCCGCCGATGCACCGGCCGGATACGTGTATTTCATCCTGCGTTGCCTGCCAGATGTCTTCACTGTCATAGGATGGGGTATCGACCATGAATTTGGCTTTGGACATATAGGCTGGAAAGTTATGTTCACTCAGATCTGAACCATTGAGAAAGTGCAGAGCATTGGCAATGTAGTCCCAATCTCTGCCAAGATCAAAGGAACCGGCGTTCATGCCATAGAAGCTGGCCACATCGTACTTTACGGTATAGGGATACAACAGACCCGTCGGGTCAGAAGCCCCCATCATCCACTTGGGATGTTTCCGGGCAGTTTCAAAGTCAAAGTAAGGGATCATTTCATTCAGAAAGTCTCCACCTGCTGCTGCCATGACCATATCAACGGCATCATCGGTAAAAAGTGATGTCATTTCTCTGCCGCGTGTTTCAGCATCGGCTGAGCGTTCATCAGCTGTGCGCACGGATGGTGTCTCCCTGATGCGATAGCCTTCTTCTTCAAGGACGGATAAGGACTGTTCAAAGTCCGGTATTTTATCGCCGACACCGGCACTTGGTGCAGCGATGCCGATGGTGCTGCCGGGGTGTATGAATTCAGGATAGATCATTTTGCATTCCTTTCTTTTTCTTCTATGGTAACAGGATTTTCTGCATGATGAAGCGGATATTCTGTTATAGTGATTTGTAGTATGAGTGAAAAAGTTTTAATTACAGGAGGCTCAGAGGGAATCGGTTATGGCTTTGCAAGATGCTTTGCCCAAAAGAAGGCTGAGCTGTATCTCTGTGCCAGAAATATTACGAAGCTGCAGCAGGCTGCCAAAGCCCTGCGGCAGGAATACGGGTGCCATGTGGAAATTATTCCGGGTGATCTGAGCGATCAGAACTGTGTATATGCTCTTTATCACGCGTTTGATGGAAATACACCGGATGTAGTGGTGAATAATGCCGGTATGGGCTATACCGGAAAAGCCCTTGACAGTGATGTGAAAATGGATGAAAAGATGATTGAGCTCAATGTCAAGACGGTGATGAATCTGACCAAGTTCTTTGCCCGGGATATGGTTCAGAAAGGGAAGGGACTGATCATTAA
Source organism: Solobacterium sp. (assembly GCA_022644565.1). Taxonomy (GTDB): domain Bacteria; phylum Bacillota_I; class Bacilli_A; order Erysipelotrichales; family Erysipelotrichaceae; genus Bulleidia. The sequence goes on from JALCHG010000045.1 coordinate 14,006, forward strand.
TGTCGCTTCTACCGGTGCCTTTCAGCCGGGACCCTATATTGCGGAGTATTATGCCAGCAAGGCATTTGTGCTTTCATACAGTGAAGCGCTGAATGAGGAGCTCAAAGGTACCGGGGTTCATATCTGTACGGTATGTCCCGGACCGGTCAATACCGGCTTCTATCAGAAAAGCGGCGGGAAGATGCCGCCGCTGCATATGGAACCGATGGATGTGGCACGCTATACACTGAACCATGTACAGGAAGCAGTGGTAGTGCCGGGTATTTCCAATAAGATTGCTAGAATACTTCCTTCAGGTATGAAAATGCGGACTGTAGGAAAGATGAAACAGGCTTCACAACATACTGATCCCCAAGACTGAGCAGGCGGTTGAGACGATCTTCCGCCTTTTTTATGGTGTAATGCATCTTTGTTGTGTAAAGGATCATATTGTCAGAGCAGATGGTAATGGTATAGGACTTTGTCTGATCTTCATTTGTAACCTGGACGGTGGAAGGCAGATCGGTTTTAACCGTGATCTTACCTGACTTCGGTACATCAATGGACAGAGAGGATTCCGCCGTTACGGTATCTGTTCTTTCGCCGGCAATCTTCTTTGCGGTGATCGTCCCCATCTCTTCCCCTGCCTGGATGATATCTCTGCGGATATAGGTGGAATTGATGAAATTGGCAATCTTGGCGGTATCCCTGATATGTTCCGGATCCAGGATGCCGCTGTCCGCATGGGCTGTGACGATGATTACATTCATATCACCGAGTTTTTCATAAGAAGCCAGCGTGTGTCCGGCTTCATCCGTGTAGCCGGATTTGCAGCCCTGCAGGCCGATGATGGTATCTTCCGGATAGTTCTGGATGTGCTGGCGAACGCCGTTCATCAATGCGTTGCCAAGTGAATCCGTGTAGGAAACGGCTGAAATAATGGATTTGAAGGTAGGATTCTTCAATCCTGTTTCCAGCAATAGGGCAAGGTCACGGCAGGTAGTGTAGTGATTGTCATCATGCAGGCCGGTAGGATTCATGAAGTGGGAATCCTTCATCCCGATGGCTTCAGCCTCTTCATTCATCATGGCTACAAACCCGTCAATACTGCCGCCGATATGAATGGCAATGGCATTGCACGCATCTGCACCGGAAGGCATGATCGCACCATAGAAAAGATCCTGCAGGCTCAGGGTCTGTCCGGCAGTGTAGCCGACTACAGACGCATTTTCTTCCTGTAATCCCGCCAGCATGTCATCTGTGATGGTTACCTGATCAGTCAGATCAGCCCCATTGTCCAGGGCTGTTAACAGTGTCAGCATCTTGGTGGTAGAGGCAGGGTAGATTTTTTCTTCGCTTTTCTTATCCAGCAGGATCTGATCCGTATCATAGTCAAGGGCATAGGCATAGTCGCTGACTAAGGAGGAGGAAACGCTGCTGGATAAAGATTTTGCCGCATTGGATATTTCATTGCTGTTATCATCTGCGTGTACATGGATTGGCAGAATCAGCGTCAGCACTGTTACTGCAGACAGTGCATATTGTATGAGTTTTCTTTTTTTCATGTCTTAATGATAAACCAGAATGGCATTTCAAGTGAGACAAGATATGCAGAACCGGGGAAAGAAAAGAAGACTGACGGGGCAGTCTTCTTATTGGGGATTATGGTCAATGCGGTCAGGAATGACATTCTTTTCGATTTCGTCGATATCTGCCTGCATGTCATCGGGAAGGATGATGGACAGGGTGGAATCGAGCAGCCGGTATGTCAGCATCATTGTTTCCTGATGGTATTCCATGATGGCGGTAATGCAGGTGATGTCAGTGCTGCGATAGGCATCGATGAAAGTCTCACGGTCCGGCAGAACCGGAATGGCAATCGGATTGCCTGACCAGGGACCATTCACACCGGGACATGTCAGGATGACCCCGTGGCTTTCCACATCATCATCGTGCAGGATGTCCCACACAAAACCGAGCATTTCTGCTTTTGAGAACATGTGTATCTCATACACAAATTCCGTTGCACTGGCTAAATTATTTCTGGCAGCGTACATAAGTTTTCTCCTTTCTTTCTCCGTACCTTCACTATAGCTGTAAATAAAAGCTGTCGTAAGCTTCATCATGAATCAGATGTATAGAATCTGTACAGCTGAAAAGAGTGTAAAAAAGAAACAGGTTTCCCTGTTTCTCTATGTGATTCAGTCTTCCCAATAGACTTTCTTCATGACTACCGGATAGGCCGGTCTGTCCATGAAGCCGGTCGGCGTAGAGGCAATTTCATCAACCACATCCATGCCTTCCACAACATGGCCGAAGGCCGCATACTGGCCGTCAAGATACGGCGCATCTTCATGCATGATGAAGAACTGGGAAGAGGCACTGTCAGGATCCTGGGCTCTGGCCATGGAGATCGTGCCTCTGACATGTCTGATGGGGTTATGAATGCCGTTGGCTTCAAACTCGCCTTTGATGTTTTCATCGGAACCGCCCATGCCGGTGCCTTCAGGATCGCCGCCCTGAATCATGAAACCTTTGATGATGCGGTGGAAGGTCAGACCATAATAGAAGCCCTTTTTAACAAGCTTCTTGAAGTTGGCTGCAGTAATCGGGGCGTTTTTCTCATCCAGTTCAATCTTGATGATGCCACCGTTGTCCATTTCAATAATAACCATTGTATTCTCCTTACTTCAGATGCCAGATGTCTCTGTTATATTCTCTGATGGTGCGGTCGCTGGAGAAGAAGCCTGCCTTGGAAATGTTGACAAGGGCCTTTCTCTTCCACCATTCTCTGTTTTCATAATCCCACAGCATGGTCTCCTTGACCGCACAATAGGATTCAAGATCAAGCAGAGTCATGAACCAGTCTTTGTTCATGAGGTTGTCGCGGACATCATTAAGCAGCTTGGCATCGCCGCGCTTGAGCATTTCATCACTGGTGATGAAGTCAACGCATCTGCGGATGGATTGTGATCTGTTGTAGAAATCAATGGAATGATAGCCGTTTGTGTTGTAGAGATTGATGACATCATCAGAAGATCTGCCGAAGATGTAGATATTGTCCTTGCCGACAAGATCGGCGATTTCCACATTGGCGCCATCCATTGTACCTAATGTCAGTGCCCCATTCAGCATGAACTTCATGTTGGAAGTGCCGGAAGCTTCCTTGGAAGCCAGGGAGATCTGTTCCGAGATCTCAGCGGAAGGAATGATGACTTCTGCCTTGGATATATTGTAGTTCTGAATCATGATGACCTTGAGGTATGGAGATACTTCCGGATCATTGTTGATGAGATCCTGCAGGCAGAGGATCATATGAATGATGTCCTTGGCCATGATGTAGGCCGGTGCAGCCTTGGCACCGAAGATGACCGTGATCGGACGTACCGGTTTCTGACCATCCTTGATCTGCAGATACTTCCAGATGACATACAGAGCATTCATCTGCTGTCTCTTGTATTCATGCATACGCTTGACCTGTACATCAAAGACAGAGTCAGGGTTGATGTCAACACCTTCTGTTTCTTTGATGAATGCGGCCGCCTTGACTTTGTTGTCATGCTTGATGGCATCCATCTGATCGAGCAGCGGCTGATCATCATAATGTTCACCGAGCTTCTGCAGTTCATCCGGATTCTTATGCCAGCCGGTGCCGATGGTTTCATCAATCAGATGAGACAGGGCAGGGTTGCAGTGCATGATCCATCTGCGGAAGGTAATGCCGTTTGTCTTGTTGTTGAACTTTTCCGGGTATACATCATAGAACGGCTTGAGTTCCTGATGCTTGAGAATTTCGGTATGCAGGGCCGCAACACCATTGACGGAATGAGAGAAATGCATGTCCATGCGGGCCATGTGCACACGTTTGTCATGGTCGATGATGTTGAGGTTCTCATTGTCATGGAAGGCAGCGACAACGGCATAGTCCAGGCCGCCGATGATCGGCATCAGCTGCGGAACAACCTTGTTCAGGAAGTCAACCGGCCACTTTTCCAGTGCTTCTGCCAGAATGGTGTGGTTGGTATAGGCACAGGTATTGGTAACGATGTCCGCGGCTTCACGGAAGGTCAGGCCTTCTTTAATAACTCCGTAGCGTAAGCGAAGGAGTAGTGGGATGGAGAATTCCCCGCGGCTTGCCGCGATGGTGCTCGAGCAGATTTCGCTTGCACGGCTGTGCTGGGCAAGTGAATTACGCCGAAGAAT
>JALCHG010000046.1:0-18029 GCA_022644565.1 Solobacterium sp.
TATGCAAAGGATGCCCTGATGGACGAGAAAGTCAGCACGGCAAATGAGGAGCTGAAAAATCTGTATGAATCCTTCTATGGTGCTCCGCTTTCTGAGATGGCTGAAAAGCTTCTGCATACGTCCTATCACTCCAGAGAGAAGGATCTTGGCGAAAGTGCGGATAAGTACAAAACGCTGAAGGAAAAGAAGAGTTCAGAAAGCGACTATGTTGAAATTACAGCGCCGGGTGCCAGGACAAGAAAGTGGAAGTGCCGGATCTGCGGTTATATCTATGAAGGAGAAGAGCCGCCGAAGGAATGTCCGGTATGCCATCAGGGTGCTGAAGTATTCGATGAAGTTAAGAAATGGAAATGCCGGGTCTGCGGCTATACATGCGAAGGTGTAACACCGCCCAAGGAATGTCCGGTATGTCATCAGGGTTCGGAAGTCTTTGAAGAAATCTGAAGCAGCTATAAAAGCAGGTATGTTTATGCATGCCTGCTTTTCCCATATAACGTATAATACGTCTGTTGAGGGAGGATCAGAATCATGATTGCAGGAATGAGCTATTACAGCATCTGTATGTACTTTCTTCTTTACAGTTTTCTCGGCTGGGTTGTAGAGGTCATGTATCACGCTGTGACAGTTGGAAAAATAATCAATCGCGGATTTCTGAATGGGCCGGTATGTCCGGTGTACGGTTTTGGCATGCTGGCGGTACTGGCATGCGGCAACGCTTTGTCGGGAAGTGTATCCGATGCCACCCGGCTGAATGGATTTGTATTGTTTCTTTTCGGCATGGTGCTGGCAACGGCAGTGGAACTGATTGCCGGCTGGGCCCTGGATCGGCTGTTTCATGCCAGATGGTGGGATTATTCTGATAAACCGTTCAATGTACATGGCTATATCTGTCTGGAATTCAGCATCATCTGGGGACTTGCGATTGTCCTTGTGGTCAAGGTGGTTCATCCTCTGCTTTCCCTGCATACCGTAAATGCCATTCCGGAAAAATACGGCTGGTGGATCATGCTGGGACTGTATATTCTGTATCTCTTTGATCTGATTGTAACGGTACTGACGGTAAGCGGTGCCAACCGCAGACTCAAAGAGCTCGATGAAATCAGAAGGCTCATGCGTAAGCCCAGTGATAAGCTCAGTGAAGCGGTCGGCACCACAACCATGAACAGTGCCCGACGGATTGAAGAGGGGCAGGTACAGGCTTCCTTAGCCAGATCAGAACTGCGTGAAAGTGCCGAGCAGGCGCATGAGAACATGGATCTGAAACTGGCTGAAGTGAAGGCAAAGCGGGATGAAATGCAGACCCGTGCTGAAGAGCTGGCCGTACAGCTGACTTCCGGCAGATTCTTCGGCAATGCCCGTCTTCTGAAGGCATTTCCTTCCCTGAAACATGAACTGTATGAAGAAACGATGGAAGAAATCAAGAAAAGAAACAGAGAGAAATGAGATCAGTGATATTTGTTACATTTCTTACAGAAATAATATGAAATATTTGACTGCTTTTTACAAAACAGGTAACAATGTAAAGTGTTGCGTGCTATAATTGGCGATGTTTACTAAGGGGGGTAGACATTATGAAAACAAGCAGCACAAAGACAATTGTCGCAACAGGCCTCGGAGCAGCTCTTTTCCTTGTCCTGTTCATGTTCGTCAAGATTCCTTCACCGGTCCCGGAGACGAATCTGCAGATTGCCTATGGCATTTCCGGATTCTTCGCTTCTCTGTTCGGTCCTGTCTGCGGATTCCTGGTTGCATTTATCGGTCATTCTCTTAATGATTTCATCTCTTATGGCAGCCCCTGGTGGAGCTGGATCGTCGCTTCCGGTGTTTCCGGTCTGATTACCGGCTTATGCCATAAGAAAGTGGCACCGGCTGTGGAAGATGGAAAGTTCGGCAAGAGTGAATTTCTGACATATCTTGTCTTCACTGTTCTTGCTCATGCGATCAGCTGGCTTCTGATTGCACCGACCCTGGATATTGTCATCTATGCAGAGAGTGCAAGTCTTGTCTTCGCGCAGGGTGCGGTCGGATTTGTGGTAGATGCGATTACAGCAGTTGTTGTAGGCGGTTTACTGCTCAAGGCATATGCTGCAACACGTGTATCCAAGGGGTCACTGAAGAAAGAAGACTGAAGTCTTTACAGTTATTCATGCGGAAAGACATCGTCAGCCGGTGTCTTTCTTTTTCATTTATACTAGGAGGATGGCATGGAACCAATCATCTCATTTCGCAATTTCAGCTTTCAGTACAATGCCCAGTCGGAACCGACTCTGCATGATATCAATCTTGATATCTATCCCGGTCAGAAGATTCTGATTGCCGGACCTTCCGGTTCGGGAAAGAGTACGATCGGACACTGTCTGAACGGTCTGATTCCCAATTCATATCATGGAGAAATGAAAGGCTCTCTGATTGTTGACGGAATTGATGCCGGTAAAGCATCGCTGTTTGATCTGTCCCAGAAGGTGGGTACGGTATTACAGGATTCAGACGGACAATTCATCGGCCTTTCGGTAGGGGAAGACATTGCATTTGCCCTGGAGAACAACAGAGTACCCCAGCCGGAAATGAAGGAGAGAGTAGCGAAGATCGCTGCCATGGTTGATATGTCAAATCTCATCGCTTCCAACCCCCATTCTCTTTCCGGCGGTCAGAAACAGAGAGTTTCTCTGGCCGGGGTCATGGTGGATGATGTTGATATTCTGCTGTTTGATGAACCGCTGGCCAACCTTGATCCAAAAACAGGTGAAACTGCCATTGAACTGATTGATGAGCTGGCCGGAGCAGGCAAGACCGTCATCATCATTGAACACCGGCTGGAGGATGTACTGCACAGACATGTGGACCGGATCGTTCTTGTCAATGAAGGCCGCATCATTATGGATGATACACCGGATGCAGTGCTTGCCAGCGGCATCCTGCCCCAGCAGGGCATCCGTGAACCGCTGTATGTTACAGCCTGCCGCTATGCCGGCATCCGTGTTACACCGGAAATGAAGCCTTCCTCCCTCAGTACCATGGACCTGTCAAAGTGCAGAGCACCTCTGCAGGCCTGGTATGATGCAAATAAAGTCAGAAATTTCCCGGTGGAAGATGAGCCGTTACTGGAAGTGAAGAATGTATCCTTCAGCTATAACGGCAGGAAGAAAGTACTGCAGAATGTCTCCTTCAGTGTGAATGCAGGTGAAATGGTATCCATTGTCGGCAAGAACGGAGCGGGCAAGTCCACCTTGTCCCAGATCATTGTCGGTTTCCTGAATCCGGATGAAGGGCAGGTGACACTTAAAGGAGAAGATCTTGCCCGCTATACCATCAGTGAAAGAGCAGAGTATGTCGGCCTGGTGCTGCAGAACCCCAACCAGATGATTTCCAAAGCCATGATCTTTGATGAAATTGCCTTCGGCCTTAGAATCCGCCATGTGGATGAAGAAGAAGTAAAGGAAAGAGTCTATCAGGTCATGAAGATCTGCGGACTATATCCGATGCGCTCCTGGCCGATCTCAGCCCTGTCCTATGGACAGAAGAAAAGAGTTACCATCGCTTCCATTCTGGTGCTGAATCCCAAGGTTCTGATTCTGGATGAACCGACGGCCGGACAGGACTATTACCATTATTCGGAAATCATGTCTTTCCTGAAGACACTCAATGAAAACGGTCAGACTATCATTCTGATTACCCATGACATGCATCTGATGCTGGAATATACCGAAAGAGCCATTGTCTTATGTGAAAGCCAGAAGCTGGCTGATGAAAAGGCATATGAAGTGCTGTGCGACAGACAGCTCAGCACCCGTGCCAATCTCAAGGAAACTTCACTGTTTACATTAGCGGAAAAAGCCGGCATTGATGAGCCGCAGAAGTTTGTGGAATGCTTTATCGACTATGATCGGAAAGAGAGGGAAAAATCATGCAGATGAGTGCTTTCAACTATTCTTACATGGATACCTTTGTCTATCGTCTTTCCGGTGTGACCAAGCTGATCTGCTTTGTCTTACTGACAACTGCGGTCATGGTTACCTTTGATATCCGCATGATCCTGGCCATCATGGTTTTCTCCTATATCATGCTCCATATTGCCAGGGTCCGCTTCAGACAGGTCAAAGTCATGTTCATCTATGTCATGATCTTTCTGATTGCCAACTTCATTCTGACCTTCCTGTTTTCACCTCAGTACGGTGTTGAGATCTATGGGACAAAGCATGTCCTGTTCACGATTGCCGGCCGGTATGTCATGACCGAAGAACAGCTGTTTTATCAGGTTACCAAGTTCTTCAAGTATTTCTCCGTCATTCCTTTAGGCATGATCTTTGTGCTGACCACGGACCCGAGTGAATTCGCTTCTTCGCTCAACGGCATCGGCGTTCCCTATAAGATCTGCACAGCGCTGTCTTTGACGCTGCGCTACTTTCCGGATGTGGCCGATGACTACCACGCCATCAAGCTTGCCCAGCAGGCAAGAGGTCTGGACATGTCCCGCAAGGCAAAGATGATGGACCGGCTGAAAAACACATCAGCCATTCTGGCCCCGCTGTTATTTACTACCATGGACCGCATTGAACTCATTTCCAATGCTATGGACTTAAGGGGCTATGGCAAATATAAGAAGCGTACCTGGTATGCCCGCAAGCCGCTGCGCAGAGCAGATTATATTTCCGTCATCATCTGTGCGCTGGTACTTGTATCTGCTTTTGTCATCCGCTTCTATATCAATCATTCGTTCTATTTCAATCCATTCAGGTGATTATGATGAAACCGATTAAGAATATGCTTGTATTTGAAACAGACTTCGGACGGAAGGAAACATCCGTCTCTGCCATGTATGGCGTTGTAAAGTCAGTGGACCGCAATATTGAAATCATTGAGGCAACTCATGAACTGCCTCCCTTTGATATCTATACAGCCTCCTACCGCTTATGGCAGGCCATGGAATACTGGCCGGCCGGTACGGTGTTTGTTTCTGTTGTGGATCCAGGGGTCGGAACAAAAAGGCGTGCCTGTGTGGCGCTTACGGAAGACGGTTATTATATCGTTACCCCGGACAACGGCTCATTGACGCATGTCAGACGTACCTATGGTATTGCGGCAGTCAGAGAGATCGATGAAACAGTCAACCGCCGCAGAGGTTCCGAAGGCACAGCTGTCTTCCATGGCAGAGATCTTTTTGGCTATTGTGCTGCCCGTCTGACTTCCGGCATCATCACATTTGAACAGGTTGGTCCATCTTACAGTCCGGATGAAATTGTCATGCTTGATATTCCGTCTTTTAGTGTTACGGAAGGAAGAGCAGAAGGCTTTATTGAAATCGATGACCCCAACTTCGGCAATCTCTTTACCAACATTCCGATTCAGGAAATGCTGGCACATGGGTTTGACTATGGCGATGCTGTCCATACTGTCATTGAAAATGCGGGCAGCACGGTCTATGAAGCAGATCTGCCGCTGGAACCTTCCTTCGGAGCAGTATCAAAAGGACAGCCGCTGCTCTACAACAACGAACTCATGAAAGTATCTCTATCCATTGCGGAAGGAGATTTCATGCATACCTATGGTGTGCATTACGGAAAGGACTGGCACATCAGTTTAACCAAATGAAACCGATTATAGTCATACAGGATGATTTCTCTACAACATGGAATGCCGTTTCTTCCATGAAGGGCATGATCAAGACGATTGATCCTTCCATTGATATTGAAGACGGCACACATGACATTGAACCGTTCAACATCTGGATGGCTGCACAGGAACTCGAAACGGTTGAATCATGCTGGCCGAAGGGAACAATCTTTGTTTCCGTTGTCGATCCCGGGGTCGGCTCAAAGCGCCGTGCCTGTGCCGCAAAGCTTAAAGACGGCAATATCGTCATCACACCTGATAACGGTACGCTGAGTCTTGTCGCTGCTCATGTCGGCATTGAAGAGGTCCGTGAAATTGATGAAACTGTCAACCGCAGCCATTCCCATGAAGATGTATCCGTCTTTGACGGACGTGATCTGTTCTCCTACTGTGCCGGAAAACTGGCTGCGGGACGCATTGACTTTACTGGGGTTGGACCGGCATATGATCCTTCTGAGATTGTAGTCTGTCCGGAATTCAGGGAAAAGCCGCTGATTGAAGAAGGGCATGTGGTGACTTTCATTTCCCATGCCCTGGCTGTATACGGCGGTATACGCCTGGCAGTTGCCAACCGGGACTTTGAAGAGAAAGGAAAGTTCCACATCGGCGATATCGTTCATGTCCGTATCACAAGAGGCGATACCGCATTTCTGGATGAAGACATGCCTTTTGCCAGAAGCTTCGCCGATGTGGAAGTTGGAAAACCACTTCTTTACAAAGGCTCATCCCGCCTCATCAGCGTTGATCTCAATCAGGCTAATCTCATGCATATCTATAACCTGCATGCCGGCATCGGCTGGAAAGCAGAAATCACCAAGGTCAGATAACATCTGATCTTTTCTTATCTATACCTAAAAAAATCATTGTATGCTTTTCAAATGCCAGGTTTGTTTATAATGAAAGCATTGCATAAGGAGTCATTCCATGGAAGAAACAAATGAAAAAATCAGGCTGAGTGGAAGAGAAAAGGCAATTGCTGTCATGGGACTGATCCTGGCGGCTGCCGGTGTCTTTCTGCTGTATCCGATCGGATCAGCCCCGGCCAACCGTATCTTTCTCATCGTCAAGGCATGCATGATGGCAGGCCTGCTGATGTTCTTGCTTTCCGAACGGCAGGAAACAGGATTGAAGCTGTGGGCTTATGCCAGCGTGCTTGCCTGTGCCTGTACCATCTATAAATGGGTTGACAGTTCAGGTGTATCCGGCGGTATGATAGCGCTTTATATCGGTTCTCTTATGGTGGATCTGGTGCTGCCGATCAGCTTATGGAAGATGTATCTGAAGGATGTGATGGAGAAGAAACATAAGTGAGATCAGAATACATGTATGGCATGCCGGAAAGGTATGCGTTGCACCGAAACTGCCGTTTGGCGGTAATAACTGCACAATGAAGGAAGCGGCCGGCATCGGTGTCAGAAAGAAGGACAGGATCTGGCTGCCTGTATCAGCTTATCTGATTGAGCATCCGGAACATGGCAGAATCCTGGTGGATACAGGATGGAACCGGAATATGAGTCCGGAAGGAAAGTATGATAAGAAGGCCATGATCGCTTCCTTCGGTAATCCGCTGCTTTATCTTGTGAATCAGGGTGTTGTGGAAAAAGGACAGACGGTAAAGGAGCAGCTTGCCGCAATGGGGCTTGCACCGAAGGATCTGGATTATATTCTGCTGAGTCATCTCGATGTGGATCATGTCAGCGGTCTTTCACAACTGTCTGAAGCAAAGCATATCATTGTATCGAATGATGAAATCAGCTGTGCCTACCGCAAAGACTTCAATTCAAGAGTACGCTATCAGAAACATCTCTGGGAAGGTACCGGGATGAAAGGGGTCAACTGGAATGGCCAGGAAGGACCGTTCGGGCGCAGCTATGATGTCTTTAATGACGGCAGTATTGTCATGATCAATATTCCCGGCCACAGCAATGGCCTGTGTGCCGTGAAAGTGACCAGTGCACAGGGAAAGTTTGTGCTGCTGTTTTCCGATGGCGGCTATGGTCATCAGTCCTGGGAACAGATGATCACCAGCGGTATCACTGTTGATAAGGAAAAACAGAAGAAATCCCTGGAATGGATCCGCAAGATGTCCATGGATCCGGATTGTGTGGAATCTCTTGCCAATCATGATGCGGATGTAAAGCCGCATGTGATTACGCTGTAAAGTGCTTCGGCACTTTTTTTATATAACAGCGTATAATCTTTGATATGAAAAAACTGATTCCGGAGAATATTGAAGTGCGCGGTTCCCGCTGCAGTGAAAAAGCCAGGGTCATGCACTGGACCAATCAGAAGGGTGGTTTCATACTCACTGCCTCAGCTGATGTCTATGAGTGTGGATGAAGCGCTGCAGGCATGTGACAGCCTTGGTACAGTGAAAAGAAGACTGCAGATTCAGCATGATCTCGGCCTTGGCTATCTGACATTAGGTGAAGAAACGCCGGGTCTGTCCGGCGGGGAAGCACAGCGGCTCAAGCTGGCCAGTGAAATGGGCAGGGCCAGGATGATTCGCTCTTTGTCTTTGATGAGCCGACCATCGGTCTGCATCCCCTGGATGTACAGACTCTGCTGTCTGTTTTTCAGACGCTGCTGGACAATGGAGCGACTGTTATTGTCATTGAACATGATACGGGTGTCATCGCCAATGCGGACTATATCACGGATATGGGGCCGGGCGGCAGCCAGGAAGATGTTCGCAGCTGTCCTGAAAGCAGAACCGGAAAATTTATCTGAAAAGATGCCTGAAATATTTACAGACAGGAAGAAAGGAAGCTATGGCTACGATCAAAGATATTGCTAAAGTATGCCACGTATCCGCATCGACTGTATCCAAAGCGCTCAATGGCTATGGAGATATCGGTGCAGAGACGGTAAAGCTGGTACAGGAAACCGCCAGAAAGATGAACTATCATCCCGATGCGGTCGCCCGTCTTTTAAAGACAAATCGTTCCTACAGCATCGGCATTGTTTTTGCGGACGGGGCTGAATCCGGTCTGACCCATGAATACTTCTCGCACATCCTCAACAGCGCTAAAAATGCCGTGGAAGCAAGAGGCTATGATGTCACTTTCATCAGTAACAGAATCGGCGGTTCTTCCTATCTGGACCACTGCCGCTACCGCAAAGTGGATGGCGTGCTGATTGCATGCATTGAATCCTATAACCCACAGGTACTTGAACTGGTGAACAGTGAGGTGCCGGTCGTGACCATCGACTTTCCGTTTGAAGGCCGCAGCTGTATCTTCTCCGACAATGAACACGATGCCTGTACATTGATGCGCTACATCCTTTCAAAAGGACATCGTGACATTGCCATCATTCATGGTGAAATGACAGAGGTCACAAAGAAGCGGCTGAGAGGATTTCGCCAGGCGCTGGATGACTATCATGTCACCATAACGGAAGAGAATATACTGGAAGGAAGATATCACGATATTGAAAGTGTCAGTGAATGTGTCGTGAGACTGCTGGAAAGGGAGCACCGGCCGGAAACACTGCTGTTTCCGGATGACTATTCCGCAATCGGCTGCCGTTCTCTCTTTGATGAAAAACATCTTCATATACCGGATGACATTTCCATTGCCGGCTATGACGGGGTTGATGTTTTCCAGTCATTTCGTCCGGCTCTTACCACCCTGCATCAGGATGCGGAAGGCATCGGCCGGGCAGCCGGCAGCCAGCTGATTGATGAAATCGAACACAAGGTGACAGGACCGAAGCACATTACCATCGGCGGCTGTCTGTATCCGGGTGAAACGATCCGCTGATCTGTTCAGAACTGAACAGATCTTTTTGCTCAGTGTATAATAGCGGACGGAAAAAGTTCTAATGTGAAGGGAAGGTTATATGAAAAAGAAGGAAAACATCCTGCCGGCGGTTATGATGATCGGTGTCATTGCCTGCATGTGTGCGGTATCTGAAATACTGAAAGATCGGGAAATCATCTTCCCGGAAATAGCCGCGCTTGCATTAGGGTATCTCTGTGCTCCGAAACGATCCTGGCAGGTCAATTCCATCCGGATGTTTTTTTGCATCAGCCTGTGTGCTGTACTGGGTCTGTGTATCAGTATATGGATGCCCGGTACACTGTATCTGAAGTTAGTAACTGCCTACATCATAGCCCAGATGATCTTTCTTTTTTCAGGTACGACGCTGGCCCCATTGATTTCAGCTGTGGTACTGCCGGTACTGATCCGCTCTAAGTCCATTTCCTATGTTCTTTCCGCATCTTTGATGTGTGCGCTTGTCATTCTTCTTCATGCCTTTCTTGTCAGAAAGGGCATCCGTCAGGCAGAGCCGTATCATCCGGTGGAAAAACCTGACGGCATGCGGTTAACAAAGATGGCCATCAGGACAATGGTCATGGCCCTTGTGGCGGCAGCGGCTGTTGTGTCCGACTGGCTGTTTCTGATCGCCCCGCCGATTCTGGTCGCTTTTACCGAGCTTTCAGAAAACTGGACGCCTGCTTCATCTTTGAAGCCGTGGAAAGTCATTCTGTTATTGTCCGGCTGTGCGGCCGGCGGCGGTCTATGCCGGTATTTTCTGACGGTCAGGCTCGGTCTGCCGCTTACTTTCAGTGCGGTACTTGCCAGTGTGATCATGTGTATGCTTGTCTATCGTACCAAGATGTTCATGCCGCCAGCCGGCGCCATGACTCTATTGGCCATGCTGGTACCGCAGCAGGCAGTGCTTCTGTATCCGCTTGAGGCCTGCATCGGCATTTCGATCTATATGTTAAGCACAATAGGCATGTACCGCTTGTATCATCCCCATACAATCTGACATAATAGAGCGGCACGCTGAAAAGAAAGGAAGGGTGATGTCATGCAGGTAATCATAGCCAATATTATCGATTTTATTGCTTCAATGGTGCAGATCTGGTCAGGTGTGGAAAAGAAAAAGGCAAGAATACTGATCTGTCAGACCATCCAGTTCGGCATGCAGTTTGTTTCCATGACATTGCTTGGCGGGTATACGGCCGCAGTATCCAATGCTCTGTCTATTGTCAGAAACATCATCTGCTATAAGGACCTTGCGACATGGCCTGTAAAAATCATACTGATCATCGTACAGTTCATTCTTTCCGTCATCTTCGGTGATGGAACGGTTGTCAGCTGGCTGCCGTTTATTGTCTGTACCGTATATATTCTGTTCATGGACATCCGGGACCCGATCGGATTCAAGATCCTGTCCACATCTACTTTCATTCCCTGGATTGTCTATTTCTTTGTGTTCAGATCCTATACCGGTGCATTCTTTGCTGTGGTAACAACCATTGCCAATATTGTTACGCTGATCCAGATGATCCAGAAGAAAAAGAAAGATGAAGCTGCTGAAGCAGCACAGTGAAGAGGCAGAACAGTCTTCTTCTTTTTTTTGCGGCAGACGGGTTTGACATGGCTTTATCATGATGGTATCTTAACAATAATGAGCGTTTGTCTGTACAGGCAAACGATTGCTTTGAGGAAAATATGGATCGCTTCAGAAAAATACAGTTGAAAACGACAATTCTTTTTACTGTTATGATTACTGCTGTTTCCGTATACATTGTGGTACTGATGTCAGGACGTTCTGATTACGCACTGCGTAAGAATGCTTCCAGCCTCATTGCCGCCAGCAACCGTCAGATGGAACTCAATATCAACAGCTGCCTGAACAGAGTGGAAAAAACACCCTCTCTGCTGTTTTCAGATAAAAAGTACTATGACTATGATCCTGATGATACTTCCGCGAATCCCTATGCCCAGCTCAAGACAGAAGAAGATTTCGACGAAAGAATCGCCGATCTTGGCATTCTTGACAACTATTCCGATTTCGGTGTGGTTTACAGAGGAGATCATATTGTCGGCTGGCTTTCCAAACTGACCCGGGGCATGTACACGGATGGAGGCATGTATAAAGACTTTGCCGGGATCCTCAAAGACAGCGGAAAGAGCTATGCCTGGGTGTTCGGTCTCAACGGCAATACTGATCGGATCTTCTATTTCAAGCGCTACAATGACAAAGCCATCATTGTTCTTTCCTTTTATTCCCGGGAACTCAGAAACTACTTTCAAATTCCGGAACAGCTGGAAGGCATGAGCGTATCACTTGTGAATGAAGATAATCGGATCGTCTATTCCAATGATGACGCAAAGATCGGTACAAAGCTGGGAAACAGTACTGTCAGAACGATTAAAGACATGAAAAACGGCAGTGTGCTTACCGAGGATTCACTGATTACCGCAGATACCTGTTCCAATGGATGGAAGGTGATATGCACACTGCCGGACAACCTTGTCATCGGTGACAATCAGAAGACAGCCCGCAATACGCTGATAACGGTAATTTTCATTGTCATGCTTGTTCTGGCGGCAGGGATAAATGAAACACGTGCTCTGAACGAATCTGCCAACAGTATGGTCGGCGTGCTGCAGAGTGAAGCCCAGCGGGACAGAATGACGGGTCTTTACAATAAGATGCAGTTTGAGATGGAGGCCAGTGCGCTGCTCAAAAAAGATATACCGCGGTATCAGATGGGTTTCATCATGCTTGATATCGATAATTTCAAGCATATCAATGATACCTATGGTCATATCCATGGGGATGAAGTCATTCGTGCCTTTGCCATGTGTCTTGCAGCGACATTCGGCTCCGAGTTCATCCTGGGCCGGCTTGGCGGGGATGAATTCGGTGTCTTTGCCCATCTGGATGTCAAAGATCAGGCATCCATGATAAAAGAACTTGAAACATACCAGAAGAAACTGAGAGAAGCGGTTGAAAAAGATCCTGTCTTTGCTGAATACCAGGCAGAACGTCTTTCCTATTCTTCCGGTACTGCAGTGGTTCAGCAGAATCAGAGTTTTGATGATATCTATGCGGCAGCGGATCAGCTTCTGTATTCTTCCAAGAAAAACGGCAAAGGCAGAGATGTCTTTCCAGAACAAAGAGGTGAATAAGATATGAAAAACAGAAGCGGTATCATCAATATCATCCTTTATCTTGTCATCATTGCTCTGTTTGTCACTTCCTTCTGGTACAGTATGAATTACCGCACGGTTGAAACCAGTATTGTCACTGCTGATACAGATGAGATCAGCTTCAGCTGGTGGGGCAATGACGAAAGACACACCTATACACTGGAAGGCGTAGATCTGTTTGAAAGAGAAAATCCGGGGATCAGTGTGGACTGCAAATATTCCGTATGGTCCGGCTATGAAAACCGCAACCGCATCTACATGCTTTCCGGGGATGAACCGGATGTCATGCAGATCAATTACAACTGGATCAGACAGTATTCACCGGATGGCAAGGGCTATTATGATCTGCATCAGCTTTCCGATTATATCGATCTCAGTTCCTATACGGATGAGGAACTGTCTTTCGGTACTGTGGACGGTAAACTCAATGCCCTGCCGATTGCCTACAATGCTGTTGCGTTCTTCTATAATAAGAATCTGCTTGATCAGTACGGCTTATCTGTTCCAGAGACATGGGATGATCTTTTCCGGGCCGGTGAAGTACTAAAACCGCATGGCATCAGTGTACTGTATCTCAATGAAAAGCATTTATTCCTTGCTCTCTCGGCGCATTATGAACAGGAAACGGGCAAAGAACTCTTCCAGGAGGACGGCAGCTACAGTGGCGGTACAGAAGCCATAAGGGAAATGCTTTCCTTCTATGATAAATTGATGGATCAGGGTGTGGTCATGCCGCCGGATGCAGCAAACGCCAATGCATTTGCCAATGGAAAGACAGCAGGCGATGCCATGTGGGCAACTGATGCCGCAAGAACATGTGATGCACTGCAGGAAGCCGGTACAGAGCTTGACCAAGGCGATCCGCCCGTTCTTGCTGAAGGCAGTACTGGCGGATGGTATGTCAAGCCGGCAACCATGTATGCCATTGCGTCCAATACCGCTCATCCTGAAGCTGCCGCAAAGCTGTTCAATTATCTGGTCAATGATCCGGATATGGCTAAGCTCCAGGGTACTGAAAAAGGCATTCCGGTCAGTTCCAAGGCCAGAAAGGTTCTGCAGGACAATGACATGATCAAAGGACTGGATGGTGAAGCAGGCAGTTATGTGCTGGATCATCTTGATTCCATGAAGCTCATGAATCCTTCTCTGGAGGACTCTGATCTCATCAGTGCCTTCATCGATGAAGCTGAGAAATACTACTATGGAAAGGCGGATCTAGACACCTGTGCAAAGGAAACAGCAGATGCCTGGGCAGGAATTCTTTCCAGGCAGTAATTCATGTATTTTCATCATCCGGGCTCTGTTTCCGCTATAATATAGTCAGAAGTGCTTCACGTTTCACGTTTATTGTTTCCTGAATCAGATCCAGGAGGTAGAAAAATGGAGCATAACCCATCCGACGCCAAGACGTTAAACAGTCCGATGATGATCATTCATAAGTATATGCTGGATCATTCCTATTCTTATGATGATCGCAGAAGAGCCATGTCTCTGTTCAGTTCCCATCATGAAATCGCCCAGGAATTCGTTAATGATATCCTGGCAGACAGAGCACATGACGGCAGTCTCAGTCAGTATCTGAAACGTATTTTCCATTCCTGAAACACTTCAAAAGAAAAGGCACAGTCAGATGACTGTGCCTTTTCAATTCTGTCTGCAGGCAGGCATCTATTTCTTCATTGATGCCTTTTCTGTTAGAATGGAACATGTTTCAGGAGGTAGAGATGCTGCAGAAACGAATTATGAATACAAAACCGCTGAAATTGTTTCTGTTATGTGCCGGACTGATGCTCATCTACAGCTTCGGCGGTGCTCTGCTGTACGGGATCGGCGGCATGAAAGCTTATGTGATCGGAAGGTTTCTGTTCGGCTCACTGTGCCTGTTTCTGTTTCTGAAAGTCAGAAAGGGAAACAGACTGGTGAATGAAAAAAGACCCTGGTATGAGAAACCGACGCTGTGTGCGGTATTTCTGATTATCTTCATCGGGCTGTACATGCTGGATATATTTGATGTGATCGGCAATATCAGCGCACTGCTGCGCCAGTCCCGTACTTCAATTATCACCAATACTTTACTGGCATTGACCGCCGGTATCTTTGAAGAGACGCTGTTTCGCGGCTTCGGGGCAGATACATTTGCGGCCTGGTATAAAGGAGCGAAACATCCCTTATGCTGGAGTGCATTATGGACCTCATTGATCTTCGGCCTCTGTCATCTTGGCAATATGGATGGCACCAACAATATGCAGGTATTGATTCAGGTGTTCTATGCGGTTATGCTCGGGCTGGCATTGTTTGCCTGCAGGCTGTTAAGCAATGGCATGGGACTGCCGGCTGTGCTGCATTTTCTGATCGATCTGCAGCCGGATCTGATGAGCAGGGATGTGGCAGCCGGTCCGTTCTATTACTATGTACTGGTTTTTCTGCCGATCGCTCTGCTTGCTTTCTGGACGGTCTTTCAGCTGGAAAAGAAAATGAAGGGAAAAGAATATGGAATATAAGTTAATGGCATTGGATATGGATGGAACGCTTTTAAAGAGTGATAAAAGCGTGGATCCGCATACACTTGAAAGTATCCGGAAAGCACAGGATGCCGGCAAGATCATTGTGATCTGCAGCGGCCGGGCCATGGCAGAGATGAAGGCGTACCGCGATGCGTTTACAGATGCAGGCATCCGTTACTATATCTGTGAAAGCGGAGCCTATCTGTATGATGCTTTGAAGAATCAGGCGGTGGCGGTACATCCGATTGCCCATGAATGTCTGCCCCTGATCTTTTCCGTCATGGATCAGGAAGACATGATGGTACAGATGATGGTTCATTCCCATTCCAATGTGACCGGAAGTCAGATTGAAAACATGGCCCACTGGCAGATGGAAGTATATATTCCGCTGTATGAAACATGTACTGACAAATGGAATGATGTCATAGCCTATGGACGCAGGGTGTATGAGAAAAACGAACCGATTGAAAAGATCAATCTCTATCATACAGATCCTGCGGCAAGAAATCGTACCCGTAACAGAATTCTATCCGGTTTATCCGATCCGTCCCTGCTGAAGCTTGTTGATGCGGAAACAACCTCCCTTGAGATCAGCGGCAGTGAAGCAGACAAGGGAAGCGGACTCATGGAACTGGCAGAGTATCTGGGAATCGATCGCAGACAGGTCATTGCCGTCGGGGATGCGGATAATGATCTGACCATGCTTGAGAATGCAGGTCTGCCGGTCGCAATGGGCAATGCCAATGAACACGTATTAAGCTATGTGAAAGAGAACGGTGCAGTCACGAAGGACAATGATCATGATGGCTGCGGCGCTGCCATCAGACAGTTTCTTCTGAAGGAGAATATATGACACCTGTACAGAAACATGGATTCTGGTCTCTGCTTGCCTTGGCTGCCATGATCATGGCAGTCGTTACCGGGCATCAGATCATACGTCAGAACTGACAGGAAGCGTACGTGCTTCCTGTTTTTCTGTGGTAAGGTATTAGCTGAAGGAAGTGATCACATGCGTCTGAATGAAGCAGAACTGAAGAAGAATTACCAGGATGTGAAAGAGCGGATTGCCCGCGCTGCCCAAAGGGCAGGCCGTGATCCTGCAGAGATAAAGCTGTTAGCCGTCAGTAAGACCAAGCCGCTGGAAGATATACAGGTACTGCATGAACAGGGACAGACAGCCTTCGGCGAGAACTATGCGCAGGAACTGGCAGGCAAGGCAGAAGCCATGCCGGATCTTGAATGGCATATGATCGGCCATCTTCAGCGCAACAAAGTGAAATATATCATTGATAAAGTAAAGCTGACCCATGCAGTTGATTCGCTGCGTCTGGCAGAAATGATTGAAAAAGAAGCTGTCTCTCATGATACTGAAGCCAATATTCTTTTAGAAGTAAATATGGCCGAAGAAGAAAGCAAGTTCGGGTTTAAAGCAGAAGAAACAGCCGAAGCAGCTGAAGCGATCGGAAAGCTGGAACACGTGCATATTCTCGGGCTGATGACATCTGCTCCTTTCACGGATGATCCTGAAACAAACCGCCCGTATTTCAGAGCCATGAAAGAGCTCGCTCAGACCATTGCGGACAGACACTATGACAATGTGAAGATGGACATTCTATCCATGGGCATGACCCGCGACTTTGAAACAGCCATTGAAGAAGGCGCTACGATTGTCCGAGTCGGAACGGCGCTGTTTGGTGAAAGAGAATACAGAAATAAGGAGAAGCTATGAGAGAACTGCGAAGAAAGAACCAGAAGCTGATGATGGAAAGATGTGAGGCTGTTCTGCAGGAAGGAAAGAGAGGTGTTCTTGCCTTATGCGGCACGGATGGCTATGGCTATGCCGTACCGCTGAATTACTGGTATGACAGGGATAACCGGAAGATCTATTTTCATGGTGCAGCTGAAGGACATAAGATCGACGCACTGAAGGCTAATCCAAAGTGCTCTTTCAATGTATTGAGTGATGCGATCAGAGAAGAAAACAAATGGTGGAATCAGTTTGACAGTGTGACTGCCTTTGGAATCATCCATATTATCGAGGACAGAGAAGAAAAGGAAAAGGCTCTGTATCAGATCGGAAAGAAGTATTTCCCGGCCCAGGAAGATGTGGATGCGCATGTAAGAGGCAGTGTGGACCGGGTATGTATTCTGTGTCTTGAAATAGAAGAAACCACCGGCAAACACGTCAATGAAAAATAGAAGACATCACAGGCTAATGTCTGTGTCATTCAGCAGGAAAGACTGCGGCCTTTCCTGTTTTTCTATACATGCGCGCAGACGGAACGTAAAGACTCTTTTCCCATCCTTGATCCGTATACCGGCAAGATAGCCGGTGGTATCGGAAAGAAAAGGCTGGTTTCTTTCCTTTGCCAGCTTCATCATCGGAGCCAGCTGAAGAACATTGATCTTTGAAAGATCGGTCAGATTGACGACTTCTGAAATATGAATGCCGTGAGGCACTACAACCGCTTCCGGCTGAATGGGAATCTGTTTTTCATCCAGAATATACCGGTATGTACCGATGCCGATGCGCAGGGGAATATTCTGATCCATGATAGGACCGTTCAATACATCTTTTGAGATGTAGAGACAGGTTGTTGTTTCAAAGTAATACTGAGGCACCATTGCCTGGAAGAGTTTTGAAATGGAGTGGTAAGGTGGATAGAAGTCGATCTTGTCATCGATGGAAGTCATCAGGGAAGCTTCCTGGCTGTAGCTTTTCTTCGTTTCATACAGATGTTTCTTCTCAAATGCAATGTATCTGAGTTCTTCCTGCAGCAGGCGGATCTCTGCCTGCAGCTCTTTTTCTTTTTCTTCCATGACTTCAATCCTTGTTAATGTTTTTTGAAAATGTCACCTATTGTGATATAACGGCTTGATATCACAAAACTGTTTTGCATAAATTGTTTCTGAGTAAGGAAACTATACTTCAAGCATATAACGTAATGCCTTAAGTTTA
>JALCHG010000047.1:0-17823 GCA_022644565.1 Solobacterium sp.
TTGCCCATACCGGGGAAAAAGCAGGCATTCCCCATGCCATTCTGATTTCATCCATTGAAGATCTCAAAGAAGAAGACATAAAAGAAAAGAACCGCATTGCGGTGACAAGCGGTTCTTCTACGCCCAATGTACTGACATCCCAGGTCATATCCTTCCTGCAGGAATATACCCGTACCGGAATCTTTCACGCCCTTAAAGCGGACGTTTCAGTTCTGTGATTTCCTCTTCTGTCAATGGTCTGTATTCACCTGGTGCCAGGCTTTCATCCAGCACCAGGTTTTTCATGCGGATGCGTTTCAGGCCGATGACTTCATTGTGACACTGTTCAAACATCCGTTTGATTTCATGGTACTTTCCTTCGGAAAGAATGATATTGCCATGGGTTTCATCCTGAGGAATGTACTTTGCCGGAAGGAAGGTATCTTCACCATCTCTGATGCCGGAGGCAATTCTTTCAATGTCTTTTTCTCTGACCGGTTTTTTCAGGGTTACTTCATATTCCTTTTCCACATGATGAGCGGGCGACAGCAGCATATGCGCCAGCGGTCCATCATTGCTCAGCAGCAATAACCCTGTCGTATCCTTATCCAGACGTCCTATTGGAAACAGATCTTTGACCGGCATATCAATCAGATCAATCACGGTCTCTTCATTTCCTTCCGTGGCACTGATCACCCCGTCAGGTTTATTCAGCATCAGATACACAAGATCCTGGTAGACACACGCAAAACCATCCACATCGATGACACTGCCCTCTTCTATCTTCTGTTCTGCTTTCAAAGCTGTTTCCCCATTGACTCTGATCTTTTTCTGACGGATCAGCTTTTTTGTTTCAGACCGTGTACATACACCCATGTGTACAAGTGCCTTATCCAGCCGTATACTCATCTTCTTCTCCTTTTCGGAAACAGGCGCAGAATGGAGCCTGCCATATAATAGACTGCCCCGCAGCATACACACATGACAATAAACTGCCATAATGCCGTACTATAGCCATCAGCAGTTGCCTTAATCGCGGCAAAGTAAGAAAGAGCAGCTGCTGCCCCATGCATGGCAATGCATGCAATGCAGGTACGGATAAACGTAATGCCGAGCTTCATATAGGAAATATCCGTCTTATTACGTATCTTGGAGAGATCCAGGAAGCTGATGCTGGCAAAGGCGATGATGCCGGAGAGCGGAATGCTCATCATCCCCCACTGCCGATACATCGGATAAAGCAGTGCCGCCTTGATAATCAGACCGAACAGCTGATAGAACCTGGCAGCCTTTTCCTGGTGCATGCTTGCCAGGATATAGGTTGTTTCAAAAGAGAAACAGTATACTGCCGCTTCAATGCCAAGTGCTGTAAAGTAGGCATCATACGCCCCTGTTTCATGAAACAGCACCCGCCATACCGCATTACCATGAAATGCCGTAAAGGCCGCAATGGGCATGATCAGTACCAGTACCCGTGAAAGATCCGCATCAATTCTTCTTTCCATCCGGTCCAGCCGGTGATATTTATAGTCCTCTTCCACCGCCGGCAGAGTTCCGGCCGTCACATTGAAACTGACAAGCAGCGGAATCTGCAATAGAGCAATCCCTTCAACCATGATAATGCCAAGCAGATCCGTATATCTGACATAGGAATATTTTCCCAGCACATTGAATACAGCCATGGCCGCAAGGTCAGCGGCCATCCACAGGTTTTCCGAGATGACTGTACCGAAGTAAGGCAGAAAAGCATCGCTCAGCTTCTTTTCCAGCTCAGCCGTGCCCTTTCCTCTGATCTGATGCAGGCCATTGGAAGAATCCAGATACTTCTTGAGCTGCCATGCGGCTGACACCGATGCCATCAGCACCGCCAGATACAGCATGACTTTCTTTCCGGTATGAAAGAAGAAATAACAGAGCACGCAAAGAACAATTACGCCCATTGCTCTGCCGGCCTGTTCATTGAAGACAGAGCGCAGGGCCTGATTCTGTCTGCGCATGCCGATCTCACATCCCCGATATGCCCCGCACGCAAAGCTGAGCGCCCATAAGGGACAAAGACAGAACAGCAGATTGCGCATGCCTGATACATCTTCTGCCGCTGCCTGACTGCCAAGGATCAGTTTAGAAAGATAAGGAGCCGCTATGGCACAGGCAGCCCCGATGATAATCCCCCAGAGAATGCACAGCACCGTCATGATGTAATGTACCCGCATGACACTTTTTGTATCTTTATGCCGCGTAAAATAGGAGATCACGGCAGAAGTAGAAAACGTCACGGCCTGCATGCTGATTTCATAAACCAGCCGCCACAGAATGAAGGCCGGGGCAATCAGATAAATCCGGCTGTGTGCATAGGCACATAAGGCCAGAATAATACAGGTATCACACAGTCTTTCCAGCCACACAAAGACTGCACCGCCTGAGGCAAAAGATTTTACGTCCGTTCTTCTAGGCATTCTTCATCCCGCTTTCATCCAGTATTACATGGAAAAATTCTTCACTGGTCTGACTGCTGTCTTCATTCGTCCAGGAAACCATGATCTTCAGATCCACACTGCTTTGATCCGTCTGTCCGCTGGCTGCCATGCCTTTGACATAGCCTTCATCACTGTTGACCTGATTGGGAATCAAAGCAAAAGGTCCATCAAAAATACCGATGGAAGGCATCATCTTATCTGCATCTTTATAAGGCGTATCATTCTCCACGGCAATCAATGACACATGATACATGGCCGTTCTGGCTTCATCAATCACCAGTACATAGTTATAGCTGCCATCATCCCCCCTGCTCATTTCTCCGCTCAGGCTGTAGCACGCACTTTCACTGATCCAGTTCTGATTGGCAAGAACTTTCTCATAATCTTCTTCATACTGCATCATCTGTTTTGATGCTGTTTTTTTATTACTGCATCCACACAGCATTGCCATACTTGCCAGCAATACAATCCATCTGCGCATAATTCACCTCAATACCGTTACATTATAAACAAAACTCTCAGTATTGTGCCATGGGTACTGCCCTATCATACCTTTACACACAGGAATAAAGCATATCATGTGTTTTTCCTGTTTTATCCGGTATAATAGCAATGCGAAAGAAGGAACGCTATATGTATCAGATTGATTTCAGAAAACATAATGCCCGCATCTATTTCTGCGGCATAGGCGGTTCAAGCATGTCCGGTCTTGCCGGTATGCTGAAGCGTTTAGGCTTTGTGGTATGGGGCAGTGATATTGCCGAAAGTGCACATACAAAACAGGTAGAAACAGAAGGCATCCGCGTACTGATTCCCCAGAAAAGCGAAAACATTACAGATGACATTGATGTAGCTGTATTTACTGCCGCCATCTCTCATGACAACCCGGAATACAGAGCCGTAGAGGAAAAACACATTCCGCATCTGACCCGGGCCCAGCTGCTGGGACAGATGATGGCCCAGTATCCGATGTCCATCGGCGTTGCCGGCAGCCATGGCAAGACCACGACGACATCCTTCCTCTCTGAAATTCTGATCAGAGATCATAAGGATCCTACCGTACAGTGCGGTGATATTCTGAAGAGCCTTGGCTCTTCGTATCATCTCGGCACTTCGGATCTGTTTATTGCCGAAGCCTGTGAATATACCAACAGCTTCCTTTCTCTTAAGCCTTTCATCGGCATCATCATGAACATTGAAGCAGATCATCTGGACTTCTTCAAAGATATTGATGATATCCGCCATTCCTTCCGCACCTATGCCGAAAGCATTCCGGAAGCAGGCTATCTCATTATCAATACGGAAATCCCGCATCTTGAGGAAATCATCAAAGATCTCAAATGCCACATCATCACCTTCGGCATGAACAGAGAAATTGCCGACTACTATCCTGAAGACATCACCTTCAATGAATTTGCCCACCCTTCCTTTACCGCCGTCAGAAGAAACGGCGAATCGGAAAAGATCACCCTGCAGGTGCCGGGCAGACAGTATATTCTGGACGCTCTGGCAGCGATCGCAGCTGCTGATTTGTGCGGTGCTTCTAAAGATACTATCCATGATGCCCTGTATGACTACAAGGGAACCGCAAGACGGTTTGAATACAAAGGCACAAAGAACGGCGTGCGCTTTGTTGAAGACTATGCCCATCATCCTACCCAGGTTTCTCTCAACATTGATGCGGCCATGAACATTCCCCACAATCGTGTCATCGCCTTATTCCAGCCGCATACCTACAGCCGTACCAAAGCCTTCCTGGATGAATTCGCTCATGCCCTTGCCAAGGCTGACATTGTACTGCTGACCCCGATCTATGCGGCAAGAGAAACAGACAATCTCGGCATTTCTTCCCATGATCTTGAAACACGCATTCAGGCCCTTGGCACAGAGGTACACTGCTTTGACAGCTTCAGGGCTGTTGAAGACTGGATCAGAGCCAACGGTCAGAAGAATGACATTGTCATTTCCATGAATGCCGGCAGTGCGGTAAAGATTGAAGAAGATATTCTTAAAGACTGAAGCATATGAAAACAGGCTCAAAACCTGTTTTTTCTTATGCGTGCAGTGCATATCCTTCAGCATGGCAGCTAGCGCACTGATAAATCTGACCCGCTCACTCATACATGCCCTTCACTGTTTCTTTGCAGAGAAATCACGCATGGCTGTTACATCCGGATCCCGGCCCAGTTCCAGCGCCTTTTCATCTCCCCGCTTCCATCAAAAAAAGGATGACTGATTTCAGCCATCTTCTCAGTTAAAACTCAGAATGTAACAACGTACCAGTTCTTCTTGCCCTTTTTCAGGATGGAGAAAGAACCGTCATAGGCATCAGCCTGCTTCAGAGCATAGCTCAGATCTGTTACCTTATCGCCATTGACCTGAACAGAACCCTGCTGGATCAGTGTTCTGGCATTGCCTTTGGACTTGGCAATACCGCAGGCAACCAGCGCATCAATCAGCGGCATGCCATCTTCAATGGCAGTCTTCGGGGCATCACTGAGACCCTGTCTCAGTTCATCTGCACTCAGATCCTTGATGGAGCCATGGAAGAATGTTTCCGTTATCTTCTCTGCTGTAGCAAGACCATCTTTGCCATGAACAATCTCGGTCAGTTCTGAAGCCAGGGCTTTCTGTGCTTCACGCTTTTCCGGTGCTTCCTGCATCCGCTTTTCAAGATCCATGATCTCTTCCGGAGAACGCAGGGACAGTCTCTTGAGATAGTCAATGATATCGCTGTCCGGTGTATTCAGCCAGAACTGATAGAACTCATAGGCATTGGTACGTTCCGGGTCCAGCCAGATGTTCTTTCCTTCAGACTTGCCGAACTTGGTTCCGTCACTTCTTGTAATCAGCGGTGAAGTAATGCCGAATACCTGTTCATCTGCCTCGCATACCTTGCGGATCAGTTCAATGCCGGATGTAAGGTTGCCCCATTGATCGGAACCGCCGATCTGCACATCGCATCCATGCAGTTTATGCAGGGACAGGAAGTCGATGGCCTGCAGAATAGTATAGGTGAATTCCGTGTAGGAAAGACCCGTATCCAGTCTCTTCTTGATGGTATCTTTCTGCAGCATATATGCCACATTGAACAGTTTGCCGTAATCTCTCAGAAAATCCAGTAAAGACAGGTTTCCCAGCCAGTTATTGTTATTTTCCATGATGGCTGCGTTCTCTCCTTCAAAGGAAAGGAACTTGGCCAGCTGGTCTTTGATGCATGCGGCATTATGCAGTACTTCTTCATGGCTCAGCAGCTTGCGCTCAGTTGTCGGACGGGGATCGCCGATCATGCCGGTAAAACCGCCGCATAAGGCAATCGGTGTATGGCCGGCCAGCTGGTATCTTCTCAGCAGCAGAATCTGCTGCAGATGTCCTACATGCAGGGAATCTGCCGTCGGATCAAACCCGCAGTATACAACGGTCGGCTTCTTCAGCCTTTCCACAAGACCATCATAATCCGTACAGTCCTTGACTAAACCTCTCCACTTCAGCTCTTCAATAAAATCCATGTTTTCTCCTTCACTAACGCCATATAAAAAAGGCGTTCCAATCTAAGGACGCCTTTTGCGCGGTACCACCTTAGTTCTCTTGCGAGCCCTCATTATTCTTTAACGCAGATCTACGTCCGATCATTTCCTATCGGAAGCTCCCGGCTGTATTCATCCTGATACACATGTTCCCTTTCACCTGTACGGGACGTCTCTGTTGCATGGCATGCAGAACTACTCTTTCCGTTCTCAGCGATTCGATTTTAAAACCTGTATCCTGTTTTCGTCAATCTTTTGTTGTTTTGCGCGGGGTAAACAGATAGCTCAATTCAATGATCTTATCGGATTCCGGCTCCGGCTGCAGCATCTTTGTCATGACCCGCATGGCAACAGCACCAAGGTCATAGGAAGGAATGGAGAAGGAAGAAATCTGCGGACGCATCATGGCATTGTACTTTGTATCGATGATGCATACGACCTCCATTTCATCCGGAATGGCAATGCCGTTTTCACGGGCAGCATTGACAACTGCCATGGCCTGGGAATCACGGTTGGCAACAACAAGATCATACTTATGTTCCTTGAACCAGTCAGTCAGGAAGGCATAGCTGGTACGGGCTGTCTGAGGGATTTCAAGATAATTCTCAAACTTCATGCCGCGTGCTTCAAAAGCGCGGGAAGCTCCCTGCAGCATCATCTTTGTGGCATATGGGTTCTTGCGGTCTTCCAGAATGGCAATGTTCTGTCTGCCTTCTTCCAGATACTTGGCCGTCAGTTCAAACACCGCCTTTTCAATATCCACAAAGACAGAACATACATTCTCACCCTTTAGCTTATTGCCGATCACGACAATCGGAATGTTATAGCGCGACAGTTCATCCATTTCCGGCATGACAAGCTTGTCATTGTAGAGAATCACCCCATCTACTCTTGACTTGATGATATCCTCAATAACATCCTTCAGGTCGGTAATACCGGCTGTGATGGTATGCAGCATGATGTTGTAGTTGTAGATCTTGGCTACATCAATCAGGCCGTTGATAATCTGTCCCGTATAGGTAAAGCTGGCTTCCGGTACGACAAGACCGATGGAAGTTGTCTTCTGCAGGGCCAGTCCCTGGGCAATGGCATTGGGCTTATAACCCAGCTTCTCTATGGCTGCCTGCACTCTCTGCTTGGTCGGTTCCTTTACCACATCCGAACCGTTAATGACACGTGATACAGTTGCCAGTGATACACCGGCTTCAGTTGCTACATCATAGATCGTTACTCTTTTCATACCGCGATCCTTTCTAATCTTCAGTTTTTCTTATTGAAGAAGTCTTTTACTTTATTCACACCTTTTTCCGCCAGATCTCCAGCCTTGCGGTTGAATTCCTGTACTTCCGGCTTATTCACAAAGTCATCCATAGCCTTGGCTGCACTTCTGGCCGTATCATTCAGTACTTTGCCGGCCTTTTCAGAAGTATTCTTCAGATCTTCCTTCTGCTTATCGCTCAGCTTGGAATCAATATAGTTCTTTGTCTTATCCAGTGCTTCTTTTCCTTTTTCCTGTACATCCTGCAGGCCTGACTTCACCTTGGGATCATTTCTGATCTCATCAATCCTGATCCTGGCTGATTCAACAGCCTTCTGTGCATTGTCTCTAATATAGCTCATCGTCTTGCTGAACTCCTCCCGATCATGCGGTTTATCCGCTGCTTCTTTTACATCAGCGATCGACTGATTGACCGATCTGACCGTATTCTCACGGATTTCTCTGATCATCTTCTTTGCTTCCGCAAACCGCGGAACAGTTTCATCCATGTCCTTTTCTTCCCGGCTTTCTTCGCTGATTTCCTGAATCTTCTTTTTCAGATCTTCTACCGTCTTTTCAATATCATCGATGTTTTCTCTGACATCATCCTTCTTTTCACTCATGCTCATTCCTCTTTTCCATCGGCATCTTTCTTTTCAGCATCATGTTTTGCGGCAAAGTCCTTCAGATTATTCAGGCTCTCTGTTGTAAAATCAGATACCTTTCCCAATGCCTCCTCAGTCTTATCCTGCACCTTGTCAACGGAATGAGAAAGGCGGACAACTGTATCCAGGGGTGCCTGGATTTTCTCCATGCTGGTATCCACTTTCTTTAAGGTAGGATCCAGTCCGTTCACTGTATCCGTCAGCTGTTCAATCAGCTTCCAGCATTTTTTCAGCAGTATACACAGAAAGATGAGTGCGACTGTGCCGACGATCGGCAGCAGTTCACTGCATACAACCTGCAGATCTTGAAGTAAAGCGTCCATAGTTACTCTCCCTTGAAATCTTGTTTTATAATAACCTTTTTATGAAAATTTTTCAATGAAATTGATAGCCCTTTCAGCATAAAAAGTGGAATTGTACAAAAAAGACATCTGATTCAAACAGATGTCTCATATGTCTGCTTACTTTTTCAGACTCTTCTTGTCGATGACCATGGTCTGATCGACTTCATCTTCCGGCTTGACACTGTCTTTCTTTTCCGCCATTTCATCATCATCGAAGTCCAGATCCGGGAAAAGATCATCATCCTTGCTGAGAGAGTCACTGTATTCCTGGTCTCTGACTTTCAGAATGTCATCCAGGGAGAAATCATTGAGTTCTTCTTCTGGGGTCTTGACGGTCGGATTGGCAGGTTCGCTGGCAGGCGTTGCTTCCTGTACAATGCCTGTCTTTTCTTCTTCCGCAGTTACGGTACGCATGGATGCGGTAGAGCCGTAAATCGGGGAAAGAACAGGTGTGATATTGCCGTCATCCTCTTCTTCCTCATGTTGGATGGAAGCGACTTTCTGCGTTGTAGTCTTCAAGGCATTCATGTCTTTTTCATCTACACCGAAGATCGGAGAGATAACCGGCTGGAATGTATAGCCGTTTGTTTCAGGTGCCTTTTCCTTCTTTTCCTTGCGGACAGGCTTGGCCGGTTTTACGGTCTTCTTTTCCGCTGCCTTCTTATACGGATCATCTACCGTAATGTTGAAAGAAGACTTCTTTTCTTCCTTTTTCTGTACCGGAGGCTCCGGGAACTTCACTTCCGGAGCAGATACTTTCTGAGCCGGAATTTCCGTTGTCACATCGATCCGGTTGATATGAGGCTGTTCAGCTTTAGGTGCTGCTGGTTCAACCGCAGCCGGTTCTGCTTTATGAACAGGTTCCGGTGCCGGTTCTTCCCGTACAGGCTTTGCCTTGACCGGTTCCGGCTTCTTTACTTCTTCTTCCTCTTCTTCATCATCAATATAATCATCATCCTCATCTTCAAAGAGGAGATTCTGCAGTTTCTTCAGCATATTCAATTCCTTTCTTGCCTATATACTTAGATTTTAAGCTATTTTGATAAGAATGTTAAGTTGCTTTTGGTGATTTCAGCCCGCTTCACCTGTACCCGGCGAAGCGGTCGCACTGCTGTCCTGAATCAGGATCTCATCAATGCTGCCTTCTTCCGGCACCAGAGTTTCAAAGAGTTCCAGGCTGTCCGTGGTGTAGGTGATGTCATCACGCCGGCTGTATGCTTTAACAATGGCATCCCTATCTGCTTTCAGACTGCGGGCAATGGCGATGGCTTCCTCCCCGCAGTCAGCGATTTCATCCAGCGTTCCCGCACACATGAAATCCTCATAGGCCGTACGGATCAGCAGCACTTTTATTCTGCCTGATCCATAGACATACAGACTGTAGTCATAT
The DNA here is from genome assembly GCA_022644565.1 of Solobacterium sp. GTDB lineage: Bacteria > Bacillota_I > Bacilli_A > Erysipelotrichales > Erysipelotrichaceae > Bulleidia. The sequence goes on from JALCHG010000047.1 coordinate 9,641, forward strand.
GTATCATCGGATACATCTGTGTAGCTGCCGGATTCATGCCTGTAAGGTTTGCCCGGCAGGGCATCTGCTTTCACATCAGTATAATAGACACTTCGTACAATATCTTCCACCCTGAGATTCATCCACATGCGCTTTCCCTGGATGGAAAACTGTGTACATGTGCCTTCCTGTTTCAGGATGCCGTCTTCCTTCTGCAGATAGTAGGAAACAAACCTGTCTTTCTGATTTGCCTTGCGTATCTCACGTACCGTTGCTGAAGCAATATGTTCTTCCAGTACATCTTCTGTGCTGCCGCATCCTCCCAGCAGAAGTACAAGACTGAGAGAGACTGTCGTCTTCCATTTCATTCTTTGATTTTAGCACGTCTTTCCTTCACGGCCGTAAAACGGTAGATGGGCTGCCCTGCTTCCATGAACTTTGCCTCATATTCCGTAATGGCATCTTCAGGATGTTCTATCCTGCGGTAGTCGACTGAGAATGTATCAAAGATCCAGCCATCGTTTGAAAAGCAGACGACACTGTCTTCAAACAGATCTTTATTATCCGTCTTCATCCGCACTTCCCCGTTTTCATTCAGGACCCTGCGGTAGATGCCAAGGAACTTTTCACTGGACAGTCTTCTCTTATGGGTTTTTTTCTTGGGCCAGGGATCAGAGAAGTTGAGATGAATGATATCAATTTCCTGCGGCGCAAACCATTCTTCCATATCTTCTGCTTCGATGGCAATCAGTCTCAGATGCTGCTGGGATATCCCCTGATCAATGATATGCCTGGCTGCTACCGCAGCGGCACTGCGGTCCCGTTCAATGCCGATCCAGCCTTCCTCAGGATACTGTTGTGACATGGCCGCAATATAGCCGCCCTTGCCCATACCGATTTCCACATGCAGCACATCGCACTGCAGCAGTTCTTTCCATTTTCCTTTATAGACAGAAGGGTCCGCCAGGACGAGCTTTGGATGAACTTCCAGGTACGGTTCTGCCCATTTCTTCTTACGCATCCGCATTGTCTTTTCCTCTTTTCAAAAAAGAAGGCCGCAGCCTTCTTTCTTTTTTACTCTTCACTCTTCTTACGGAAGACTCTCTTTTCGACATTGCCCTGGTCTTTATGTTCACCGGAGAAATGACGTCTGTCGCCTCTTGCCCCATGCTGAGGACGCAGCGGCTTCTTAGGCTCAACATAGCCTTCCGGCTTTTCCATGAGTGCTTTCATGGAAACCTTGACCTTGCCGGACTCATCCACATTGGTAACCTTGACCTTGACCGTATCGCCGACATGGAGCACAGACTTGATGTCTTCTACTCTCTCCCATGACAGATCCGATACATGCAGCAGAGCATCCGTAGAACCGAACAGATTGACAAAGGCATAGGAATCACGTACCTCAATGACTTTAGCATCAAAGACATCGCCAACCTTGGCTTCTCTGACCAGATCATTGATAATGCCCATGGCCTTGTCGATCATCTCTTGATCGGTATGATACAGCACAACATTTCCGCCATCATCAATATCGATCTTGATGTCATCGCATTCTTCGATGATCTTATCAATCTGTTCGCCGCCCTTGCCGATGACAATACGGATCTTATCCGTCGGGATGGTCATGCGGCCGTACTTCGGCGCCCACTTGGAGACATGATCACGCGGTGCGCCGATGGCTGTTTCCATGTTATCGAGAATTTCCATTCTGCCTTTATGTGCCTGAGCCAGTGCTTCCTTGAGAATCTCATAGGAAATACCGGTTACCTTGATATCCATCTGCAGAGCTGTAATGCCCTTTCTTGTACCGGCTACCTTGAAGTCCATATCGCCATAGTGGTCTTCCATACCCTGGATATCTGTCAGGATGGAATAGGTATCACCGACTGTGATCAGCCCCATGGCAACACCGGCTACCATGGCCTTGATCGGCACACCGGCAGCCATCAATGACATGGTACCGGCACAGATGGAAGCCTGGGAAGAAGAACCGTTTGATTCCAGTACTTCTGCACATGTACGGATGGCATACGGGAATTCCTCCACACTCGGCAGCACCTGCTTCAGTGCTCTTTCACCAAGTGCTCCATGACCGATTTCACGTCTGCCCGGGGAACCCATACGGCCTACTTCACCGACGGAGAACGGCGGGAAGTTGTACTGGTGCATGAATCTCTTTTCCTTGACCGGGGTCAGATCATCCACTTCCTGGGCATCACTTAACGGGCCCAGGGTCGTAATGGACATGACCTGTGTTTCACCTCTAGTAAACATGGCGGAGCCATGTACACGCGGCAATAGATCCACCTGGGAGTCCAGGGGTCTCAATTCATCCAGCGCTCTGCCATCCGGTCTGATCTTTTCTTCTGAGATCAGTCTTCTGACTTCACCAGCTTCAATCTCAACACCGTATTCATGGGCCTGCTTGACCGCCTTGTCACGGGCTTTGTCATCTTCCCATTCCAGTTCAGCTACTCCGTCAGCCATCTCATTGATGATTTCATCAATGGTATTGTATCTTTCAAGCTTTCCCTTGATGGAAACAGCTTCTCTGATGCGCTCTGCTCCATTCTTGTCGATATACTCTCTGACCACAGGATTGATCTCATAGAGCACAACTTCCATCTTCGGCTTGGCACATGCCGCAATGACTTCTTCCTGAATGGCACACAGTTCCTTGATTGCCTCATGTCCCACCATCAGAGCCTTCAGCATATCATCTTCGGAAACTTCCTTCGCCCCCGCTTCAACCATATTGATGGCCTGCTTAGTACCGGCAACAGTCAGATCGATCTCTGCCTGTTCCATCTGCTCTACAGTCGGGTTGATGATGTACTCATCCCCGATCTTGCCTACCTTGACACCGGCTACCGGTCCGTTGAACGGAATATCGGATACACAGAGCGCCAGGGAAGAGCCGAACAGAGACGCCATCTCATTGGAGCAGTCCGGATCACTGGAGAATACGGTATTGACGACCTGTACCTCATTGCGGAAACCTTCCGCAAACAGCGGACGGATCGGACGGTCAATCAGACGTGCAGTCAGGGTTGCGTGTTCGGTCGGTCTGCCTTCTCTTCTCAGAAAGCCGCCCGGAATCTTTCCGGCCGCATACATCTTCTCCTGATAGACAACGGTCAGCGGGAAGAAATCCGTATCCTTTGCCTCGTGGGATGCCGTTGCTGTCGATAAGACAACGGTATCATCGTAGCGGACCAATACGGATCCGCCGGCCTGCTTAGCGATTTCACCGTTTTCTACAGTGATCGTACGGCCGTGAAACTGCCAACTTTTCTTGTACTTTTCCATTTTTCTGTACTTTTTCTCTTTCTCGTCTTAACGTAATATTTTCAACTCGTTAATCATAACACAACAATACCGCATGCAAAAGACAGGAAAACAGAAAGAAAAACCTGCCGCTAAGGCAGGCTGTGATGCATTATGATTCTGTCTTCCAGAGTCCGTGCAGATTGCAGTAGGCATACACGGCTGTGGCCGGTTCATCATCCAGGAAGTCCACACAGGGCGCATCCCCCGGATTGAGATAGGCAACCCGGAATCCCTTGGCAGACTGCAGAACAATAAACTCAATGTAATGTTCCGGGATCATCGGATGCGGTGTACTGCCGATCGATACTGTTACCTTATTATTCTCACGGGTAACTACCGGTACATGTTTTTCTACGGCCGCATCTACGGTATTGGGCTTCAGCAGCTCCATCTCCTCACCGCAGCACATGGTCGGGCATCCGGACGGATGTACCATGATGACGATCTTGCCGCACTTGCGGCATCTGTAAATCTTAAGCTCTTCCATACATTTCCTCCTTCTTTCCAATGTTCTGACATACTGTTCCACATCGTCAGGCATTGACTCCATGAGCTTTTCCTTTTCTTTATGTGTTTTCCGTTTGACGGCATATTCCTGTGCCATCGCTTTCTTTTTTGTATCATAACATTGTGCGTAAACTAATGCAATCGGATGATGTGAGCGCGTATATTTCGCCCCTTTTCCCGCTTTGTGCACATGGAAGCGGTGTACCGGATCCGTGCTCCAGCCCGTATAATACGATCCATCTTCACACCTGATGATATAAACCCAGTTCATTCCACACTCTTAAGGCTTTCTACCATCCGGACTCTATGAATCCTGCGGCGCATGAACAGATTCACAAGAATCCCGAACCCCACGGTCAGACATACCGATATCACCATGGACAGCGGCTTTACTGTTCTGCCAAGCATCATCTGTTCGGTTTCCACCATCTTCATGATCTGATGGTGCAGAACGATGCCCAGCGGAACCCCGCATAAAGCTCCGAAGAGCGTCAGCACATTGTTCTCCCGGAAGATATAATTCTCAACTTCCTTCTTACGGAAACCCAGCACTTTCAAAGTGGCGATCTCCCTTTCCCTTTCGGCAATGTTCACATCAATCAGATTGCCAAGCACCACAAAGGCAAGGGTCATGGAAGCCAGAATGATAACTACGATAATCAGGCCGATGGACGCAATCATCGTATCAAACGAAGCTCTTTCACTGTCCGCAAAGGTTAATGACACCAGATCCTTTTCCTGCATGAGTGCATCCTTGAGATGATCCGTATCACCTTTACTCTGCAGCAGCAGCCAGACTTCAGATGCCTTCTTTCCGGATGCTTTCTCATAGGTGCTTTCCTGCATGAAACAGACGTGTCCGATATACATTTCCGTGATACCGGCTACGCTCACTTTCATGGATGTACCTTCTTCATCCTGCAGGGTCATCGTATCTCCCACGGAAAGCCCCAGCATCTCTGCCAGTTTTTCATCAATAACAGCCCCGTCTTCAATGGATAATGCCTGGTGGCCGTTACGGGTGCGCGGATGGACTGCCTGTTTCATCGCCGCATCATCTTCAAACAGTTCCACATTGAAAGAATGTTCTGTTCCATCATTCTCTTTCGCGCTGGAGGTAAAGCCATGAATGATTTCCACGCCTTTTACCCCATCCATCCTGCCGATCTTTTCCGCCAGGGTCTGAACCTCGCTGTCCGTTAAAAGAGAAGATACCTGGGCACGAACCTGATACTGATAGATTTCATCATACTGGATATTCACCATTCCGCTCAGAGAATCACGCACACCAAATCCCGTCACTAATAGAGCCGTACAGCCGGCCACCCCGGCAATGGTCATCCAGAAGCGTTTGGGATCACGGACAATATTGCGGATCGTCACCTTCCAGCTGAACGAGATCTTCTTCCATAAAGAAGGGAATCTCTCCAGAAACATTCTCTTTCCGGCCTTCGGTGCTTTGGGCCGCAGCAGCTGCGCCGGCACTTCTTTCATTTCACTGCCGGCCGCAATCGCCGTAGTAACAAGCATGACGCTTAGAAAGACAACATCCATCAGGAAATACAGCTTCCAATCCATGGCCAGCACCATATCCGGCAGAGTGTACATCAGCTTCCAGGTGTTATAGACAACAGCCGGAAATACCGCCATACCGACAATGACCCCGCCGACTTCACCGCTTACATAGGCAATCAATGCATACAGCAGATACTTCTTCATGCAGTCGCTGCGGCTGTAGCCCAAGGCTCTGAGAATGCCGATCTCACCTCTTTCTTCACTGACTGTACGGGACATTGTTGTCATACAGACAAGAGCCGCCACCAGAATGAAGAAGATCGGAAACAGGAAGCCGATGGCAGCCATCTGATCCACACTGGCCTCATACGAAGCGGAGGCATAATGCTGTTTACGGGTCAGCACAGTCCATTGATTCTCCTCCATGGCATCAATCTCTGCCCTGGCATCCGTCAATTTCTGATATGCTTCAGCCAGCTTTTCCTGTCCTTCCATCTTCTGACTTTCCAGCTCACTTCTTGCCTGATCGATTTCTGACTGACCTTCCTGCAAGGCAGCAGAGGATTCGGCAAGCTTCTGCTTTCCCTCTTCGATTTTTTCTCTTCCTTCTTCAATCGAAGCCTTCAGCTCTTCTCTGCCATTATTCACTTCCGCCAGTTTCTGATTCAGCTCACTCTTCTGATTTTCAAGCTGCCTCAATGCCGTACCGCATAAGCCGGCATACTGCTGATTCAATGTATCAAAAGCTTTACCAAGACCATCCCTGTCATTTTTCTCGATATAAGTTTCCAGGGAAGCTTCTGTTTCATTGATGGAAGATACGGCATCACTGTCATAGGCAGAAAGATTTTCTCTGATTGAAGCAAGGCCTGCATCAATCTGAGCAATACCGGCCTGGATTTCATTCTGCTTTGTCACAATGCCCTGCTGTATCTCACCTGCTGTCTTACCCTGCCAGGACGGATCCAGAGCATAGAGACTCTGACGGTATGGGGAATCCTCGGCCAGCACATCGGAAAGAACAGAGGTACTGTCCATCTGTGAAAGAGCAGCCTGCAGCGCATTGCAGTTCATCTCGCTTTCCATCAGTGCTTCCTTCTTTGAAAGCAGATCCATACACTGATTCTGCAGGGCAGTTATGCTCTTCTTTCCTTCTTCAATCTGCCCAAGGCCGTCATTGATCTGTTTTTCAGCCGCGTCAAGCTCTGCCGTCTTTGTCTTTTCCGTGCTGTTCAGCTCTGTTTCACTTTCACTCAGCTGTCTGCCGGATGCAGCAATCTCCTCCCATCCTGCATTGATTTCATTCTGCTTTTCATTGAGGGTATTCTCACCTTCACTGATCTTTGTTTCAAAGTCACTCGACTGTGTCTTATATTCATTCAGACCATCCTGACAGGATGCCATGGCTTTCTCTTTGATTTCATTGTAAGTATCTTCCTGACGCGAAGCAGCAAGCTTTTCCAGACGCTTTTCTATCGTATCGATATAGTCATGGTATTCATCTGAAAAAGCATCATACTCTGATCCCTTTTCCGTCAGGATGTCAGCTTCCATGTCATTTTCAACGGCAAACGCATCTTCATTGACATACAGGAATGTTTCAATACTGCGGTTGGACAGAGTGCTGGACTCACGGCTGTGGTCCAGATAGAGCGGTGTCTCTACAAGACCCGTAATCACTACTTCATCTTCAGAAAGATATGTATCAAGATCATCATCCGGCCGGCTCAGTTTGACCGTATCGCCGATCTTGAAGTATGAAACATCACCGCTGCTGTACTCTGCCAGTGCTTCATTGTCTTTTTCCGGCAGTCTGCCTTCCTTCAGCACAAAAGAATTGATCGTATCATCCGGATCATAGGAATGTACTCGGGTGATATAGGAATCATTTCCATCCGATGCCATCACATCCGCAAACTTCTTTCCTTCCACTTTCTTAACACCTTTAATCTGACGGATCGCATCGAGATCTTCCGCACTGAATCCATAGCCCGAGTAGATCGTAATATCCTTGAGATGACAGGCATCATCATAACGGTCCACCGACCTGTCCATAATCGTGGAAGAAGAATAAACGCCCATGAAAAAAGCAATCCCTATTGCAATAATCGCCATCAGGGTAATAAAGCGGCTTCTTGTTCTGCGGATCATCCGCAGCGTATTTTTCATGGCTGTCTTTTTCATCTTTCTACCACTGAATATCCTTTACACTGACCGGATGAGCATTGTCTTTTTCTGACTCCACCCTTCCATTCTTAATGGTATAGACCTTATCGCCCATCGGACATAAGGCAAGATTATGGGTAATGACTACAACTGTACGGCCGGTTCTGCGGCATGTATCCTGCAGCAGCTGCAGGATCTGCCGGCCGGTCACATAGTCCAGTGCTCCTGTCGGTTCATCACACAGCATCAGCTTGGGATTTTTGGCCAGGGCTCTTGCGATGGCAACCCGCTGCTGTTCACCGCCGGAAAGCTGGGAAGGAAAGTTATACATGCGCTCGCCAAGGCCTACTTCTTTCAATGTTTCCGCCGGATCCAGCGGATCATGGCAGATTTCATTGGCCAGTTCCACATTTTCAAGTGCCGTCAGATTCTGAACAAGATTATAGAACTGAAAGACAAAGCCGATATCGAACCGGCGGTAGTCCGTCAGCTCTCTTTCATTCATCTGATCTATTCGTCTGCCATCCACAGTTATCTTTCCACCGGTACACGTATCCATCCCGCCTAACAGATTCAGTATCGTTGACTTGCCGGCGCCTGAAGCGCCGGCAATGATGACAAACTGTCCTTTCTCAATGGAAAGGTCAATGCCGTTCAAAGCATGAATATCGATTTCACCGGCA
>JALCHG010000048.1:0-17027 GCA_022644565.1 Solobacterium sp.
AATTTTCTTTATCGCCCCATTCAGATTAGAAATTATGCCCCATTTAGATCGTAAGCTTGCCCCGTTTTGATTGGAACTATGCCCCAGTTAGTTTGGAAATACCGCCCCAAAACCTTCGTATTTCTCAAGCATCCAGATCAACCGCAACAATCGCGTACTTATAGCCAATTACATTATTTGTACGATGCCCATCCTCATACTCATACACGGGACGGACACCTGTGCACCATAATGTGCCGATTGTACCCATAGGCATCAAAATTTTCTTAATGTCCATGTCATTACCTCCTCTCTGCCAAAAATATAGAATCTTGAGTCAAAAAAATCGGGCGCTTTAAAGCGCCTGATTTCTGCATCAATTTGATCTATAATTATAGTTTTTTATCTTTCTTATCAAGAGCATAATGTGCATGTAATTGTCATCATCAATCTGCAAAACATCAAACACTTTTAACCAGTTAATCAACTGTGAATTTAAAGCATTTGGCTCAAAATTCAGAATTCTGTATGCAACACCCTTTTCGATCTGATTCTTTGAATCTAAATAAGTCTCTTCAGCAATCTTCTTTGGCGACACTCCAAAGTATCCCATTATGTAATTGGTAATTGAAGTAAACTTTTTTTGTGGCTCTTCATTATCGTTCTCTAAAATTTTTCTAATTTCGTTATTGTATTGAGCCCTTTCCTCGGGGCTCAAAGCAATTAATACACTTCTTTTGCTATGTTTAGCACACAGGTCATCATCATGATGACGCTGTGACATTGTTGTTAGCCTTTAGTATTAGTTTGCCGGCAGAGGAAGAGTATCAAAACTACAGTAAGTATTGAGGATATTACAATCAATTATTATCGTCATATACATAAACACACCCCCTTCCTCAAAAACTGCATAATAAGTCAGACTCTGTGGCAAACTCGCAATTCAAAAAGCAACTAGTGTAAACCAGTTGCTCTTCATAAACAATAGGCTATTAGTCTTCTATTACTCAAAACGAGTTTCGTTTAAGATACACTGCAGAATCGAATAATGATACATTATTCCGATAATTCATCATTAAGAACTTCTATCGAAGCCATAAATCCAGCCACAAAGGCTGGCATACCCATCTGCTCTTGATGCACAGACCATCTAAGACCACATCACACAATATGTCTGTCAGCTAACATCGGTCTCAGAACCATTTCATGACCCAGCCGAGCATTCTCGACAAAGCAACCCGGCCATGTTTACTCTTGCCACTTGCTGATAGCAAAGTCAGTGCCAATGCCTGACATAATAATTATAGCCAGCTATAAATACTTTCATTCAAATTCAGATTACTTATTTCTACTTTATCACAAGTATCACAGGAAAAGAGTTCTAACACTGAGCGCAATTTATATTTCCTTATATTCAGGCATCGAGTCAATTAATTCCAATGTCTTTAAGGACACATAAATAACAGAAATCAATAAATTGAATATGTATTTTTCATCACCATATGCATTTGGATCATCCACATGACCACTTGCTTTATCCGTTGTGATTGCGTAACGTTCCATTACCCATTCAATTGGAGACTTTCCATTAATAATGTATTTATATGCATCTAATGGAATATTACTTATTCGAATATAGTCATTGAAAATAATTGTTGTTTTATCAATGCCCTTTCCTTTTTTCAAGAAATGCATTTTTGTTACTTTATAATCTTCCTTTTTAATAGAAACATTTAGATTCAATTTATTAGGTTCAATATACTTTTCATAATTAATATGCAAGTCTCCCAATTCTCTACCGATACGTACATATTCCGGGAAATTATTTAACATCGGTATTCTTGGCACTTCCTTAGTTAAATTATCTTCATAACGTTTTTGATATTCTTTATTATTCAGCACTGCATATATATAATAGAAAATATCTTCTTTTGTCACTTTATTTCCATAAACACCAGTAAATTTAGTTAATGCATCATCTGAAATTGCGTATTGTTTCTTATATTCAATCGTCTTTATATTTTCCACGCTTTCATTCATTACATCGAATAAAGTCGGAGCTATTTTTTTTGCATCAATTTTCTTATATGTATATAAGGGGAAGCAAATAGAATGTTCCAACATATTAAGATCTTGAATACAGTTAGTCATTAAAACAGAAAAGTTCTTTTTTATTGGTGCTCCAGATACACATATCACTAAATTTTTGTGATTAATATCTGGGAAAATATTGTCCCACTTTGAAGGCATTTCAATTAAATCAACATTCCAAGAAAGCCATTTTTTACAAAATGGTCTATAAACTACAGTTCTTATTTGATCACTAAAGTTTAGTTCTTTTTCATCAGAAAATTTTTTGAATAATCCTCTAGACCAGCTTATTTTAGTTGAATCACGGCTTACTGAATTAAGAAAAATTGTTGCTTTCGCATTCGCCCCAACATTACCAGTCGCAAAATTATCATGATAAATATTACGGCATTTATCAATCTGTTGATTGTAAAAATCAATCATTGCGTTTGCATTTACAATTACCTTTTTATTCGAATAATTGTAAACCCATGAGTCTCTACTTGTTGATAAACCAGATGCATATCTGTCCTTATAAATACTAATTTTTTCTTTTCTCTTTTTATCACCTAAGGCAATTAAATTTTCAAATTCTGGATTTCGTTGATTAATCCAATCCGAGTCCGAATTAGGATATATTTTCTCCCATTGTATATTATTTATATTTTGGAATTCTTTTATTATTGATAGTTTTTGAGTTCTTGATAAGTAATCCCCAATATCATGATAATGAATGAAATGATCTTTATGTGCCCCCTTTTTCTTAACAAGGATTGTAATTGCAACAGGAGTTCTTGATCCAGAGCCAAATATTTTTCCTCCTTCTCGTCTTGATAATTCACCAGATGTTCTCTGATTACCTCTTAAATTGAAGCAATACACAGAATTAAAATCTTCTAATAAACATTTTCTAAAGCCATCCAATGCAACTCCATCAATATAAGCACCGTTAGAAACAAAACCTATTATGCCATTATCCCCTATTCGATCTGTTGCCCATCTAAACGCTTTAATATATGTATCATATGCATTTCTCGTTAATGTTGCTTTTGAGTTAGCCACATAAGTCTTTTTTAACTGTTCCTCAAGATACGGATATGACACATTCTGATTGTTATCATTACTTGACTTTTGTCCAACTGAATATGGAGGATTTCCAATAATTACTGTTATTGGAGTTTCCAATTGTTTTACTGCTCTTTCACTATTTACTCCAAAAACAGAATCTTCCGCTGAAATAGTTGCTTTATTACCGTTCATATGAATTGATTCAGTTAACTCAAAAGTATCTGTTAATACTATTCCGTTAAATGGAATATATTCATTGCTTTTGCTTATGTCGTGGAATGCTTCTTCAACATTAATAGTTGCAATGTAATAAGCTAACAATACAATCTCATTTGCATGCAACTCATTTTCATACTTGTACAACAAGTTCTCTGGTTTAATTAATCCGCTTCTTAAAAGTTGCACTATAAATGTGCCAGTACCAGTAAAGGGATCTAATATATGAACTCCGTTCTCATTAATACTTGAATCAAATCTATCATTTAGGATCTTTTCAACACTGTTAATAATAAAATTAACTACTTCAATAGGTGTATAAACAATTCCAAGTTTTGCTACTTGCTTAGGTAATGCATTTTTAAAGAATTGTTCATACAATTCAATAATGATTTTTTGCTTTCCTTCTGAATTATCTATTCCTTTTGCTCGCTCCTGAACACTTAAATAAAATTTATCTAATGTTTCTTGTTCCTTTTCTAAGGCTTTATCATGCAATATATCCAGCATTTCCTGCATAATTATTGAAACAGGATTATTTTCCATAAATTTATAATTTTCAAAAAGAGCATCGAAAACAGGCTTGGTAATCATATGTTCAGCAAGCATTTCAACCGCATCATCTTTTGAAATTGTTGGATTAATATTTTTCTGTAGAGCCTTTAAAAATCGGTCAAACTTTTTTCCAATTTCTGGCTTTTCAATCAATAGATTAATTTCATTAATATGTCGATTGGCAATATCAGCAATGTCCTTTGCCCATGTTTCCCAATATCTGCGTGATCCACATTTTTTAACTATTTTTGCATAAACACTATCTTTCCATTTCCGTAACTCTTCATAATTAAATGAAATCTGGGAATAGTGCTTTTCCTTTGTTACTTTTCCTTCTTCATCACCACCTGTTACACCAATAATTTGTATGTTATCCGGCTTATGTTTATTAAGGTCAATTTTATTTATAATGTTATTAAACCGATCATCATGAGCTCTGAGTGCCTGTAATACATCCCATACAATCTTATACTTTTTATTATCATTTAAAGCTTCTTCTGGCTCTGTTCCAGCGGGAATTCCGACAGGCAAAATAATGTAACCATATTTCTTACCATCTGTTTTGCGCATTACACGTCCAACAGATTGGATAATATCCACAATTGAATTTCTTGGATTTAGGAATATGACTGCATCTAACGCAGGCACATCAATTCCTTCTGAAAGGCAACGAGCATTTGATAAAACATGACAATGTCCTTCCGAGATTGGCTCCTTCAGCCAATCAATTCGATCTTTTCTTACAAGAGCGTTATCCATTCCATCTACATGTTTTAAATCAACTGTAACCAGACTTTCATCATATCCTTGCAGCTTCAATTCATCCTGAATCTCTTGCGTCATTGCAACAAATTTCTTTGATGCTTTAATGCTGCTGTTAAATGCAACAGCACGTTTCATCGGCATTGGATCATTAATAAAATAATTTTCTTCTTCCTTAAAAACAGTCCGTTTAGACAAACCATTTAAACAGCCAATAATCTTCACGGCATCTTCCAATACCAATTCTTTGTTTGAGTCAGTAAGCAAATTCTGCAAAGATCTATTAACATAATTTTCATCTACAGCAAGAACTATAACCTTATAATCTGAAAGCAAGCCCAGCGACACTGCTTTTGAGAAACCTAAAGTATATAATTCTTTCCCATAAATGTTCTCGTCATCCATTGAACACAACACTGCACTTTTTTCAGATGCTTTCTGTTTACTTTCGTCGCCATAAATACGCGGTGTAGCGGTCATATATAATCGCTTTTTCCCATTAATAAATTCATTATTATGAACTTTTGTAAAATTACTCTCATCCTCACCAGTTAATGTTACTCCCGTTGTTCTATGTGCTTCATCACATATGATAATGTCAAATTCAGCTGATGTTCTTTTTTGAAAATCAGAAATAACATTAATGGATTGGTATGTACTAAAAAACAAATTCAATTTTTCATTATAATTTTCTAATGAGATCTGATTACCACCCTCATAGTAATTCACAAGTTTATTTACATCTGTTGTAGCCGGAATAACCAAATCTGAAACATGATCAAATTCGTCAGAAACTTTACTTGCTTTAGGATCCGAACAAATTGCAAAGACTCTATATTGATAGCTGCACTGTGTTGTCCATTCTATCAATGTCTGATTTAATAACGATATCGAAGGAACAAGAAATAATACATTACCTTTACCACCAGTTAATCTTTCTGCGATTTTCAAGGAGGTGAATGTTTTACCAGTACCACATGCCATTATTAATTTTCCGCGATCGGCAGAGACAAACCCTTTGATAACTGCATCAACTGCTTCTTGTTGATGAGGTCTCAATTTCTTTTTCCCACTTCTCGACATTTTTTTAATATCTCCAAGTGAAAAGCTCTCCCAGTCAATACCCGATTCTCTTAAATCCCTTAAACGAATTCGATATACAGGGGGTATTTGCCCTACGATTGTATCTTCTGCGGTTGAAGACCACTTATCAGTCGTTGATACTACAATTCTGTCAGAGAACCGACACGGCTTGTTTTCAATATAAAAAGTCTTTCCAGATGCTGATAGAAAGGTATCTATATCTGCCTTGGACACAGAATAGTTTTCCTCATAGAACTTACATTGAATTGCAACATATTCTTCAATGTCTTTCTTTTTTGCAACAATATCGATGCCTGAATCATGTTTCTTATCGTTGTAAGGAAACTCCGACCAAAGCCAAACGTTTTCAAACATTTCAGAATATAGGGGACTTATTTGAAAGAACCTTTTCATTAGTCTTTCAAATAAAGATCCTTGATGTGCTTTATCAACACTGGCCTCTCGTAAATCAGAAAGTAATTTATCAAACCCACTCATAACAGCTCCTCAAACAGTATCGTTATGCATATTTTACTAGCAATTCCCTCTTCGTGGAAAAAACGTGGAAAAAAAGCATTCCATGAATTTCCACAGAATGCCATTTGATACTTTCCACAATTCCTTCCAATTCCAAAACTAGCTTTATGATGCGTTGAAATACAATATGATGCTCTTTAAAGCTTGCTTGGCGAGTTTATTATCGCTCACGAAGAAAAATCGCATAACAATGCGGTCAATGGCGTAAACCTAACCAGATGGGTTTGCGTCATTTTTCTTTTTGTCGAACAGGAAAACTACCGAAAAAAGGCTTTTCAGGCACCGTTGTGGGTAAAAAATCAGTAAATTTCCAGCAGTCATGCGGGTTTGACCTGAATTGACTTTCTATTGGGAAGTGAAACCTTTATTTTCGAGCATACAAGGTACACCATGTCCATCATGTTCTGCATATTCCGGAAGCCATATGACTTGCGGATAATCAGCCTGATCTTCCTGTAGAGTTCCACGAATGCAGCAATCCAGCTGTGGCTTGCCCAGAAGAGCCAGTGCTTCAGATCTGCCTCTGCCTGTTTGACATCTGTTGACCTGAGCAGAAGGCGAAGTGATTCCTTCAGACGGTATGCACGATACAGCTGTGGATCATTCGCCTGAATCATATCGAGTCGGATCTGCTGATTCTCTGTCAGATGTTCCGGTGCCTTGCCGAGGGTATAAGAGGAGTTCTTGATCTCGGAAGCTTTCGCTTTGGCCGCCTGAATCGCTGCGGCTATATTGTCATCTGACTTTGGTCGACCGCACTTCGGGGAGTTCTTCTTCTCCAGTTTCTGTGCTTCCTGACAGGCACGATGCCAGCGCTTCCATTGCCCACTCAACGACATGGAACGGATCAACGCAGCGATCACAGTTCGGCGTGAAGCTGCTGGAGGGATAAGCCCATGGGACTGCCGCAGTGAGGACACTCATCCTGATGCCATACGGCTGGTCTCGCCTTGATTCTCAGATGCAGAACGGCATCTGAATCCAGAAGGACAGCAGTCGATAAAACAACCATATCCTTGATACCGAAGACTTTCCTGCATAATGTATCAGCGGTCATCTTTGGTCCCTTATGTTGATGCTCAGCCGCTGATACATTACAGGAGCCAGGATGGCCTTTTCAATACATTTTTACTGGCAGCGGACGGATTGTTTACCCACAATCATGCCCGAATCTTCAGAAATCCGCGGTCTTTCCACCGATTCTGTTTCCATTGGCACTGCCTATACCAGTATGTTCATTCCCCTGCGCAGGCTCATGGCTGACTTCCAGAAAAGCTATCCTCATATTGTCTTTCATTTAACCAGCGGTTTCAGGACAGAACTGTGCCAGGACCTGCTGGAACGCCGTCTTGATTTTGCCATCATTGGAAAAAAATAAACCTGTGCACTGCTCAGTTTTGCAGCAGTGCACAGGCATGACTGTCATCCATAGGAATGCAGGCCGGGCATCAGGGTGTTCACCCCGATGAAGGTAAACAGTACCGCCGGTATTGATATAATGGCATACCAGGCCATGAATACTCCCTTCTTCTTCCTTGAAAGACGCAGATGCAGATAGATGGAGTAGAGAATCCATGTGATCAAAGCCCAGACTTCCTTGGGATCCCATGTCCAGAACGCTGACCAGGCTTCTTCCGCCCATACCGCCCCGATCAGGATGGTTACCGTAAGAAGCAGAAGCCCGATGGCAATCAGACGATAGGCAAAGTAATCAATTTCCTCCAGTCTTTCATCACCCGGATTCTTTTTATGAATGAGAAGATAGCGGATGCCTGCCGCACCGGCAAGCATGAAGGCAGCATAGGCAAATGCCGCTGAACCGATGTGGATACCGAACCAGATGGATCTTAAGGCAGGCATCAGATCTGTAATTTCTCTTGGCTGCATGGCCGCATATAACAGGATGGCCCAGGTCATGAAAATACCAGGTGTCGTAATCCAGTCCGCATGTATGGCATAATGCATGACAATGAGAATCATCGCAATACCCCATGAGAACGTTGCGGCAAATTCAAACTGATTGGACATCGGCAGCCGGCCGGCCCTTATACCGCGGATGACAAGGTATACCGTTGCCAGTACAGCTCCTGCCATAAAGAGATACCAGGCATCCTTTTTGAGCTTTTCTTTCTTCCAGACGCCTGCAATAAACTGAAGGACAAGACTGATGAAATAGACGATCAGCCCGGCAAAAAACAAGTAATCCATTATTCTCTCCTGTTCTTTAAAGCAATATGTATCATCATCCGGACATCTTCCGGTTTGTTCCCGCAGATATGATAGCCATCCTCATAGATACCGACCAGTACCGGCTGGAAGAGGAAGGTTAAGACAAATCCGATCGTCATGATCAGAAACGACAGAATGAGCAGAAGTGATATGATCCGGCTGCTCTTCTTAATGCGAAGCCCGGGATATTCCGTTGGTTTTTCAAAATGGAAATGCAGACCGCCGGCATCAACATCATCCCCCGGGAAAGCAAGCATCGGTGTCATCTTCAGATCATTGTCATCACTTTCTTCACTGTTATATTCCACAAGATTAAATGTATAAACCGGATTGGGATATGATCCGGTTACAGATGTAATCAGAGAGAAGTCATCTCCATCCTGCTTGAAGTCCGGATACAGGGCATTGAAGTAGATGCCTGTATGGCCATCCCTGGAAAGAAACACATTGTCTTCAAGATAAATATGATCTTTATTTCCATCATCATCTGTTATGGTTACTGAACCGATGGTTCCATATGTCTGCTGGTACACCTTATAATCACCTGATGCAGCAGGATGATTGACAGATGTCTCTTTGAGACCGCTGGATGTGCCATCGGGAAGGGTGATTTTAATCTTGCTGCGATAATCCAGATCACCGGATTGATCTTCAATGTGGAAGGAATCCACATAAATCTGTGTGCCGTCATCAAGAGTAATCGCGTCTTTCGGCATGCAGGTCTGATCTGTGACCACCGGCGTATACATGGCCAGCGCAAAGAAGATCACGGTCAGCAGGATGCCTAGATGCGTAATGAACGTACCATATCTGCCGAACCTGTTCTTTTCATAGACCTTCACGCCGCCTGTTTCTGTCTTATGACAGTGGTGCTTTTTCAATGTATCCTCAATCAGTGCCAGTTCTTCCCGGGATGCCGGCACATCTGCTTTGCCTTCAGATACGGCGCTGATTTCTTTCTTCGGATCAATGCGGCGCCATCTGAGAATGGAACACATGGCAAGGTTGATACAGAGCAGCATGACAAGCACAACAAAATACCAGCTTGTAAAAACATGGTCCAGCTGTAATCTCAGCAGTAAGCCATAACTGGAATAATTGCGCACATAATACATCGCCTCTTCACCCTGGGGGATGACACTTCCTGCAATAGAGATCAGTGCGATCAATCCCAGAAGAATCAGTCCGAACTTCATGGATCTGAGAAACTTGATAACTTTCTTCATAATCTATCCCCCTTAGAAAAAACACCATCCACCTGCGCGGATGGTATTTTCGAATGCATTCAGTTTCAGAACATGGCAAGTGCCTGATCAGCCAGCTTTTCTGCCTTATCCAGTGTTTCTTTAGTCAGGCTGCTGTTATGAACACCTTCACTGTTTTCAACAAAGACGAAGTCCCAGTAGAACTGGGCATCACGATAAAGCGAACGGACTTCTGCAATATCTTCATCGGACATTGTTCCATCAGCGACAGCATCTGTCAGCTTATTATCAAGTTCAACAAGCTTTTCGCCGATTTCGGTTTCCCGGTTCGTTGTTTCATCCTGAATTTCCTTGACCTTTGTCTTCAGTGCTTCAAGATCTGAATGACACTTGGCACATGTGCTGTTCATGATCGTATCGCTCTTTAATGGTGAAATCCAGTAATGACTTGTGTAGGTCGTACCATCTTTTGCCGTTTCCTTAGCCATATGGCAGTCAGCACATGTTAGATTCATGGATTTATGAATACTTCCTTCACCATAGAAAGTCTCAAACTCCGGATGCTGAACCTTCAGCTTGCGCGTACCTGTAGACTCATCCACCCAGTCCGCAAACTGATTGCCTTCCGCATCTTTCAGTGAATTCTCATAAGCAAGCATATCATCCGGATTCATTGTATCCAGACTTTGATACCCAAGCGTTGTTGCCTTGGTTTTCGGATCAAAATAATATTCCGTATGGCATTGTGCACAGGAGAGATCAGCTGCCGGCACCATATTCAAATCATCTCCCAGTGCATCGGCCAGATATCCATGTGTAACATACATCTCACCTGGGGTATTCTCATGGCAGTGGAAGCACCCGAAGGGATCCTGTACCTCACTCTTGAAGTCATCAAACGCCATGGCATAGGCACTGTCGCCTTCATTCAGTACTTTCGCGGTAAAATCCGATGTTTTGCATGTAAAGCAGTTTGCCAGCTTATGCGGTCTTCCTGTAGCATACAGATCATCAATATCATAAGTATGCCCTCTGGCACTGCCGTAAGATATCGCAAAGCCATAGCCCTCATACAGTGTCTTGATGTACGGCGACTGTTCAATATAGTCAACCACTTCATCATTTTCATTATTCTGCATGAAGGACTCATACTCATTGGCAAATTCTGAAGACCAGTCATCTGCTTTTGTGACCGTAATACCTGTACCCGTTTCAGCTTCTTTTGCACCCAGCTCAACTTCTTTTTGTTCTGGTTCTTCCGGCTGTACATCAACCGTCATTTTTCCTGCATTATCTTTCCCCAGAAGGCCGAGTCCAATGGCAACGATGAACAAACCTGCGGCCGGCAGTTCAAATTTCCATTTGCTGTTCATAAATTTTCCTCTAGTCTTAGACTAATTAAGCACTTTTATTGTAAGGGCTTTCAATACGTTTCGTCAATGACAGGCATTCGTCATTTCCAGACGGTCGTGCACACCTGGGCCAATATTGCCTCAAAGCGCAGAAAGATACTGTTCTTCTGTATGAGCTGTACCCCCCCAAAAAAAATGGCTTGTGTCATTCTGTGTCAGCATTGAAATATATTTACTTACTTCTGTTCCGCTTTACCCTGTCACTCAGCTGCAGATCTTTTTTTATGTATCTTATGAATCTGCTATGATGGTCCAGAAAGAAAGGATTCCATAAAGATATGAAAGAAAGAAAGGATGAAAGAATCACACCGCCCATATTCCGTGATCCCCTTCAGGAAAGAACCATGGCGGATACCATGGATGAAATGCGCAGCGAAAACGCTTCTTTCCGGCATGAAACAGTCGACAGGGGTCTTGATGACCACAGTTTCTTCTCCTGCCAGTTTGAAGGTGTGAGCTGGGCAGAGGGGCAGCGCGGTCTTCTTTTTACGGATGTCACCTTCAATCACTGTGACTTTTCCAATACTTCCATGAAGGAATGCGTCTTTCGCAGATGTTCCTTCCGCTCCTGCCGGATGACCGGCTGTGATTTCTCTTCTTCGCTTTTTGAAAGTGTTTCAATCAGAGACTGTATTGCCGAATATGCCAATTTCTCCGGCAGTAAGATGAAACGCTTCCTCATGCAGGACTGCCGGGCGGATCATTCTGCCTTTACCCTGTGTTCCTTCAGATATACCTGCTTCAGAAATACGAGCTTGTGCGAATCGGAATTCCTGGAAACCTCTTTGAAAGATGTCGACCTTTCTACCTGCAGTATTGCCAGCTTCTCCGTCAATGTTGAAAATCTCAGAGGTGCCCGGATGAATGAAGAACAGGCTGCGGCCTGTGCGCGTCTGATCGGTATCGAGATTGTTCAGCCTTCTGATGACTATTCATGATATGCATTGTGCACTGCACAATGCATATTGTACTTATCCCTTTATTTCCTTTATTCTTCATTCCGTAAAGGAGATATGTATATGAAAGCATTATTCATCAATGGAAGTCCCAACAGAAATGAAAATACAGCGGCTCTTGCCAAAGCGTTATTCAAAGAAACACCCTATGAAACCCTGAACCTTACCGATTACCGCATTAATGTCTTTGGTCAGAAAAAAGAAGGCGATGAATTTGACACTGTTCTTTATAAGATGAAGGAAGCGGATATTATTGCCATCGGCTCACCGGTATACTGGCATAATATATGCGGCTCGGTACGGACCCTGCTGGATCGTTTCTATGGTCCGGTACCTGCCGGTTCCATGAAAGGAAAGACGCTCTATTTCCTCTTTCAGGGTGCCGCCCCGGAAGCGTGGATGCTGAAGGATGGAGAATATACGATGTCCCGCTTTGCCGGACTCTATGGTTTTAGCTGGGGCGGCATGGCCTCCACAAAAGAGCAGGCAGATAATCTCAGAAAGTAATACAAACGGCAGCGCTGTATTGATGCGCTGCCGTTTGTTTTAACTTCTTATTTTTCTTTCAGAATATTCAATGTTCTCTGATCCCGTTTCCCCTGGTAATACCGATCCAGTACTTCGCCAAAGACAGGATTATCCGGATCCGCCTGTTCAAACAGCGTCATGCTGGAACAGAGCTTCAGATCATCCGGACTGCCGAAGATCCGGTAAGGATCACTTTCCTTCAGGGAAAGAAGCGATTCACAGATTTCATTCAGATGAGCAGAAAGGACCGGATCATGAAGATATGCCTTAGCCTCATCAAGGTTTTGAATGGCATAATATCTTGCCGTAGAAGAATAGCCAAGTCCATCAATCTGGGGAAAGATATACCACATCCAATGGCTTCTTTTACGTCCTGACCGGATTTCCGCCAGGGCTGTTTCGTAGTCCTCTTCCTGGGCTTTTTTAAAACGTTCCAGGCTCATACCTTCAGCTCATCATAGAAGCTTTCCAGCATGGCGGCACTCTTCTTGAGGGCTGCAGATTCATGTTCATCCAGTCTGATTTCCACGATTTCCTTGGCCCCGGTACGGTCGATGATGACCGGTACAGACAGCCAGGCGTGATCAATGCCGTATTCTCCATTCAGGCCGGTAGTTACCGGATAGATATGGTTTTCATTGTACAGAATAGACTTTACAATGGCAGCTGCACTGGACGCAATGCCGTAACATGTATTGCCCTTGCGGTTGAAGATATCCCAGCCTGCTTCAATGGTCTGATGCTGGAGGGATTCCCTGGTCGCTTCCCTGGTACGGTCTTCATTGTCACGGAAGACATTTTCCACGCGTTTGCCGCCGATGGTTGCAGTGTTCCATAAGACAATTTCACTGTCCCCGTGTTCCCCGCATACATACGCTTCCACACTCTTGGCATCAAGATCATAGAGACTGGCAATCTCATAGCAGAGACGTGCCGAATCCAGATTCGTACCGGAACCGATGACCTGCTTCTTCGGCAGACCTGAAAGCTTCCAGACATAATACGTCATGATATCCACCGGATTGGAAATCACTAGGAAAATGCCATTGAATCCGCTTGCCATGACACTGTTGACAATACTCTTCATGATATTCATGGAAGGTTCCAGCATCTTCAGTCTGTCATGACTGTCCTTGGGCATCGGTGCACTGGCCGTAATAATCACAATATCCGCATCCCTGCAGTCATTGTAATCACCGGCAATGACTTTGATGTTGCGGTTCATGAAATAAACCGCATGGGTCATATCCAGCGCTTCCGCATATGCTTTATCCTTATTGACATCAATCAGCACAACCGTCTCACATAAGCCCTGGTTGATCAGGGTATAGGCTGCTGTAGAACCGACATTGCCGCATCCTACAATGACAACTTTGCTTTCCTTGAAACTCATACCATACCACCTCTTCTGTTTCAATGCATATAACAAAAGAATAAAATTCCTCACTTTTACAGTCAACGGATATCAGCCTGTTTTTCACATGATTTTTTAGATAAACAGTCCGGCTTTTTCGTTTTTTATAAATTTTCCGGTTTTCAAAGCTCATTCTGCCGTTTCTGTTTCTGTATTTTCATACATTTCTGTCTTTTCTGCATCATGCAGATAAACAGATCTGAAACAGGATACAGAGTAGTTTCCTTTTCTTTCTGTCAGACTTGGGTAAAATGTCTAAACAGACGGAGGAGGGAATATGAAAACAGGTGTGATCGATGTAGGCGGGGGACTCAGAGGTTCCTTTGCCAGCGGCGTAATGGACAGATGTATTTATGATGGCGTGCATTTTGACTACGGCATCGGTGTTTCCGCCGGCAGTGCAAACCTTGCCGGTTCTCTGGCCGGCCAGATGGGACGCAATTATGTCTTCTATACGGATTATATTTTCCGGCATGAATATATCAGTCTCGATAATTTCATCCGTCACCATAACTATATTGATCTGGATTACGCGTATTCCACTCTTTTCAATATGGATGGTGAAAATCCATTGGACTATGATGCCTTGGTCAGATCAGGCAGTGAATACCGGGCAGTAGCCTGCAATGCCATTACCGGTGAACCGAAGTATTTTACCCTGGGTGAGCGCGGGATGCGGCGCAATGACTATGATGCCCTGAAGGCTTCCTGCTGTGTGCCGATTGCGGATGAACCATATGTCATTGACGGCGTACCATATGTAGATGGAGGTCTGGCCGATCCGGTACCGGTGGAAAAAGCACTGCAGGATGGATGTGAGCGTATTGTGCTGATTCTGACAAAACCGGATGGACACATCGTGCATTCAAAGACTTATGAGCTCTGTGCAAGATGGCTGGACCGCAGAGGCTATTCCAAAGCAGCCACAGGCATGCGGGCAAAGTATAAGCGCTATAATGCCGGCTATGACAAGGTGAAGAAAATGCAGGACGAAGGCAGAGGGCTCATCATTGCCCCGGAATCAATTGAAGGCATGGGCACATTAACCAAAGATAAACAGGCTATCAAAGACCTGTATGTCCAGGGCTTTCGGGCCGGACGCCGCGTCAAAGCATTTATGGAACAAAAGTAAAATGGGCTGTAACAGTTGAATAAGCTGTTACAGCTCATTTTTGTGCTTGCACATATTTTCGCTGCATATCTATCAGTGCAGAACTCTTTACCACGATCAGGGGTGATGGACTTAATAGGATGACCTTGAAGTGATTCAATCATTACTTTGTTCACTTCAGCTGCACGTTTAGCATCTGCTTTACCACCGACAAGAAATCTTGTCTTACGATCGACTAAGGTCACAAGGCACGCACGGCCTGTCTTGCCGGCAACGGTATCACCTTCCCAATGACCTCTACGGGATCTGTTTTGAGCACCTGCAGGACGTTCGCTAATATCGTTGGAAATCCGTATCTTACCGCGTTTCTCTACATGATTCTTGCCACGCCTGGTTTTGCCTCTATGCCGAAGTTTACGAACTACGCCTCGATTTCCATGCGACAGATTAGGAGCATCAAATCGACCGGCATAGATCTCGCGGTAGATCGTAGTATAACTAACGAGGTTGGTACGGTGTTCAAGAGCAAGACGACCAGCAATCTCCTCTGGAGACCACTGCTGTTCCAGAAACTTGTCTTTTACAAGCTGACATAGTTCTGGATCATCGAGACGCTTATGAGGACGGCAAACCTCCCTCCGCTGATCATATTTGGATTGTGCAGATACTGGTTGATAAAACCCATTCACAGAGTTTCTTTTGAGTTCTCTGGAGATAGTTGACTTATTACGCTGTAGCAATGCAGCAATTTCTGAAATGGTATAGTTCTGAGCACGAAAATACATTATCTTTTCTCGCTCAACTAGTGTAAGATGATTGTAATGACACATTGGATTTTTCCTGTTCTTATGGTTGTCTTCGCAAACACCATTGTAACAGAAGTTCATGTGTCATTTTTTAGTTTCATCAACTGTTGCACTTAGATTGTAAATTCGCCACTGCAGGAACCTGATGCCTCTTCTATTTTCTGCTGGCTGGTATCACTTTCCATGCCATATCAAAGACCAGTCTGTGATCTGGTTTCAGATGATATTCCTCTAATGGCTGTGCACCCCAGCTGTTATCACCGCCAACACCCATCTGTTTCAGGTTGCAGCGCACAACGGTATAACTGCTGGCAGGCAGCTCATATGGATGCTTGGCCTCTTCCAACTGTGCAGGTGTATACGGAATGGCAGAGAAATCCATGCCGTCTTTCTGCATTGACATCAAGCGGACTCTGTTTCCTTCCTCATCTGAAATTTCGGCCCATCGAGTGCCGTTATGATTCCCGGTTTCCTGTGGCACGATATAGGGTTGCACATTGTCCTTTACCGCATTGGCATACACATCGATCTTTGCATGATTGCGGTCACAATAGGTTTCCACCGGACCGCGGCCATACCATTTCAGATGTGAGAAGGCCGCATCCCATTTCATCAGAATGCCAAATTCTGGCATGTCTGCCAAGCCTTCCTTTGGATCCATGACAGCCTCCATGTGCACCGTGCCATCCCCGTAGATCTGATAGGTCAGATCTGCTGTCTGTCCACCTGTACCAGGCAGCCAGTATTTCCATGTGATCGAAACACAATTGTCCTGTTCTTTGACAATGGGATATCCAGCAAACACCTGCTTTTCTGCCTCTGACATTTCCACTGGGAAGGCTGTCTGGTATTGTGATGCCAGTTTCCACGTGCTCATTCTCTGCTGCATGCCATAGCCATTGTCATTCTGGGTTGGTGCCCGCCAGAAGTTCAGTCGTGGCACTGCCTCCAGCCATTCACGGTTTCCGGTCCGGCACGATGTCAGACCGCCTTTGTTCTTTTCAAACAGGAAGTCAAAGCCATCACCAATGACTCCAATGTTGTAATCACCATGAATCACTTTCAGACTGCCGGCATGCACTTCCTGTTTCATCTT
>JALCHG010000049.1:0-16678 GCA_022644565.1 Solobacterium sp.
GAACTGTCAGGTCATCATCGATGAAGCCCAGCGCCTTAATGTGCTGGTCAATGATCTTTTGGATCTGTCCAAGCTGCAGGAAAACAAGATCAGATTGGAAAAGACAATCTTCGATCTGTCCGCCATTCTGGATCAGCAATTGAAGAAGTATGATGTCTATACATATCAGGAAGGTTTCAATATTGAACACTATCTGCTTGGTGAAGTGCTGATCAATGCGGATCTCAAGCGGATGGAGCAGGTCTTCAATAACTTCATGACCAATGCCATCAATTATTCCGGCAAAAACAAGCACATCATCGTCAGAGAGACCCTGAGTCAGGACGGCAGTGAAGTCAAGGTGGAAATCCAGGACTTCGGTGAAGGCATTGCCAAGGATAAGATTAATGATATCTGGGACAGATATTACAAGATCGATAAGGAACATGTCAGAGCTGTACAGGGCTCCGGCATCGGCCTGTCCATTGTCAAACAGGTACTGGAACTGCATGGCTTCAAATACGGGGTTATTTCCGATGAAGGAAAGGGTTCTACCTTCTGGTTCAAGTGCCCGGTAATTCAGGTTGACATTGAAGATGAAGACAGCGCAGAATAACATATAGGAAAGGAGTACAGATCAATCATGAAAGACTTAAAAGGAAGTCAGACGGAAAAGAACCTGGAAACTGCATTTGCAGGTGAAAGCCAGGCCAGAAACAAGTACGATTATTTCGCTTCTAAAGCCAAGAAAGACGGCTATGAACAGGTCGCTGCATTCTTTGCGGAAACTGCTCTGAATGAGAAGGAACATGCCAAGCTCTGGTTCAAATACCTGGAGGGCGGGGCAATTCATTCCACCCCGGAAAATCTCAAAGCCGCCGCTGCCGGTGAAAACTATGAGTGGACCGACATGTACAAAGGCTTTGCAGAAACAGCTGACAAGGAAGGCTATCCGGAACTGGCCGCACAGTTCAGAGGCGTTGCTGCCATTGAAAAGGGCCATGAAGAGAGATATCTGAAGCTTCTGGAAAATCTTGAAAACGGTGAAGTTTTCGTCCGCAAGGATGAAGTCACATGGCAGTGCCGCAACTGCGGCTATACCGTTGTTGCCAAAGAAGCACCGAAGGTATGCCCGGTATGCCATCATCCGCAGAGTTACTTTGAAATCAAAAAGACAAATTACTGATCTTATCAGAAAAAAGGATTGTCAGCGGACAATCCTTTTCTTATGGCTTGAAAGGGAAGGTTTCTTCGACCTTTCCTTTCTGTTTTTGTATTTCCTGACCTGAACGGGCTCATGCAGAAGCTGCTCAGCCGCCTGAACCTTATCCTTCTGTTTCTCTGTCAGAAAGAGAAATGCCTCACCTTTTGTATTGGCCCGGGAAGTACGGCCGATCCGATGGATCAGACTTTCCGCTTCATCCGGGAAATCATAAAGAATAATCCGTTTCACGGAAGGAATATCAATACCGCGGGAAGCGACATCCGTCGCCACCAGTATCTTACATCTGCCATTGCGGAACTGTTCCATATGCTGTTTTCTGATCCTGGGATCAAGTCCGCTGTACAAGGCAAGGCAGGGAATATGATGCTTTGAGAGTTCACTGCTGACAAAGGCGCATGTTTTTCTGGTGTTGACAAAAAGCAGGGTCTGTTCCGGCTCTTTCAGCAGCTTCCATAAGGCATCCAGTTTATGTTCCTCTTCAACAATAACGGCAGTGACAGGGGTGTTCTGCACCAGCAGTTTTGAAGCGCCGAATGTATAAGAGACCGGTTCATTCTGAATGGAAGTGCTGAGCTCTCTTACTTCTTCTGATAAAGTGGCACTGTAAAGCAGGGTCTGATGTTCCGGCAGAGCCGCAATGACATTTCTGACGTCTTCAATAAAGCCCATGGAGAGCATGACGTCTGCTTCATCAAGAACAAGGGTGCTGCAATGCTTCGGTTTGAAGGTATGGCGGCGCAGATGGTCCAGCAGTCTGGCCGGGGTGGCAATGACGATGTCAGCACCTTTTGAAAAGGAGCGGATCTGTTTCTGGATGTCTTCTCCGCCCGTCAGGACGGCGGTGCGGAAGCCTTCAGTATGAGCCAGCAGTTTTCTTGCCGTATCCGCCGTCTGTAAAGCCAGTTCACGGGTCGGCACAAGAACTAAGGCATCTGGAAAATGCTTTCCTCTGCCCTGAGGCATCAGACGCTCCACGATCGGAATCAGATAGGCTAGAGTCTTGCCGGAACCGGTAGGAGACTGGATGAGAAGATCCTTTCCCGCCAGGGCATCCGCTATGGTTGCCTGTACCTCGGAAAAGGATGTGATATGCATGTCAGCTAAAGCAAGCTGCGTGGGTTCAGTCAGTTCTGTTATTTCCATAGCACGAACAATACCACAAACTCCTGCTGAAGTACATGGGCATATCAGCATGCATTCTTCCCTTCAGGTGATACTATAGAGTTACTGGAGGCAACTATGGCACATTATGAATACAGCCCGAAAGGCACATGTTCCACCCGTATGATTTTTGAAATCAGTGACGATGACAGAGTGGAAAGTCTGCAGGTCATCGGCGGCTGCAACGGCAATCTCAAGGGTATCGGCGCATTGATCAAGGGCATGAAGACCGAGGATGTCATCAATCGACTGGAAGGGATCCGCTGCGGCTTCAAGCTGACCAGCTGTCCGGATCAGATCGCCCAGGCGCTGAAGTCCTATAAACAGTGAGGATGGTTCCGCATATTGCGGAATCTTTTTCTTTGACAGGTATGATAGAATGGTTTCGTTATGAAAATATATACCAAAGAAATGAAACTGGAGGCAGATGCTGCTGACGGCATCTGGCTGGATTACAGAGAACATACTTTCCTGTTCTTCATCAAGGACAGAGTCTGGCAGAAGGAAGAGATCAAAGCTGCCCACCACCGGGATACGGAGATTGCCTTTGTACAGGAAGGCATTGTGGATCTGTTTCTTCTGACGATTGAGGATTGTCTTGAATGTTCGGATATACCTTTCTGCATCAAGGATGCAGGAAAGGATCTCATCACATCGCTGCTGGATGAAAAGGATTATGAATGGGAGTTTGTACTGGTGAATGAAGATGGTTCAATTGCCTTTGTCAGAGACGGATCTTTTACCCATAACGATTCAATGATCCTGAAACATGCTCTGGCTGTGAGACTGGAAGAGACATATACTTCGGCTGATTTTGATGCGGTTTATGAAAAGCTGGCAGAGAAGAAAGAACCGTATGAAATGGAAGGCGATGCGCTCTTTCAGGAGGTACAGAAGAAATGATGTGGATCTCTATGATCATATTAGTTGTTCTGGATCAGCTGACCAAGGTAATGGCGGCCGCTGGCGGCGGAGTCCATATCGAGGTGATTCCCGGTTTCTTCTACCTGAATTATCTTGAAAATACCGGTGCTGCCTGGAGTATGTTTGCCGGAAGAACCGGTATTCTGACACTGGTATCCGCCTTTGCAGTCGGGCTGATGCTGTGGTATCTGCTTACTAAGAAACCGGACCGCTGGACAAAGGCGGCGCTGGTTTTGATGATTGCCGGAGCTGCCGGTAATTTCATTGACCGGCTTGTTCTTGGCTATGTGCGGGATTTTATGGATTTCTATATTTTCGGCTATGACTTCCCGGTGTTCAATGTGGCGGATATGGCACTGACGATCGGGGTGATCATCCTGATCCTGGCAGCGCTGACAGGAGACAGTAAATCACATGCATGAAGAAAAATATACAGTAGAAACTGAAAGTCCGGTCCGCATTGACAGGTATCTCTCTTCCGTTTCCGATCTTTCCCGTACCCGTGTACAGGAACTCTGTGAAGAGGGTAAGGTAAAGGTCAATGGCAAGAGCGTCAAGAGCTCGTTCAAAGTGGAAAACGGCATGGAAATCACAGCTGAAGTGCCGGAAAATACAGAGATTGAAGTACTGCCGGAGAATATCCCGCTGGATATTCTGTATGAGGACAGTGATATTATCGTCATCAATAAACCCAAGGGCATGGTCGTTCATCCTGCCCCGGGCAATGAGCACGGCACCCTGGTCAACGCACTGCTGTATCATTGCCATGATCTGTCCGGCATTAACGGAAAGATCCGTCCGGGTATTGTCCATCGGATTGATAAAGATACAACCGGGTGTCTGGTTGCGTGCAAGAATGATATGGCGCATCGTGCCATTGCCGCCCAGCTTGCCGATAAGACATGCCATAGGGAATACAAGACCGTTGTGGAAGGCATTCTGGAACATGATGCGGCTGTCATTGATGCTCCGATCGGGCGTGATCCGCGAGACCGCCAGCGCATGGCAGTGACGGATATTCATTCCCGTGAGGCAAGAACACATTACCGGGTAATTGAACGGTTTCGTGATACAACCTATGCGGAGTGCCGGCTTGAAACCGGGCGCACCCATCAGATCCGTGTTCATATGAAGTACTGCGGGCACCCGGTGCTTGGGGATGAGAAGTATGGACATAAGTGTAAGATCATGGATACACAGGGACAGGTTCTTCATGCCTATAAGCTGACGCTGATCCATCCTTCTTCCGGGAAGGAAATGAGCTTTGAGGCACCGCTGCCGGCGTACTTTGAGGAACTGCTGGCATTGCTCAGAAAACAGAAAGGATAAAGCATATGGATGAAAGAAAAGATGTATTGAGCTGGGATGAATATTTCATGGGACTGGCACATCTTTCCGCGCTGCGTTCCAAAGATCCCAATACCCAGGTCGGGGCAGCCATTGTGGATGAGAACCACCGGGTTGTGTCGGTCGGCTATAACGGTATGCCCAAGGGATGCGATGATAAGGTGTTTCCCTGGGCCAGGGAAGGAAAGCTGCTGGATACCAAGTATGCATTTGTGGTTCATGCGGAGCTGAATGCCATTCTCAATTCCAAATGGCCGGTAGCCGGCTGTACGCTGTATGTCTCGCTGTTTCCCTGCAATGAATGTGCCAAGGCCATCATTCAGTCCGGGATCCGCCGCATTGTCTATGAATCAGACAAGTATGCCGACAGTGAAACAACCAAAGCTTCCAAGCGGATGCTCAAGGCAGCCGGAGTTGAACTCAAGCAGCTTGATACCAAGATCACTTTATCCGTTACCAAGGAACCCAATCCTGAATATAAAGAAAAGAAAGCCTGAGCTCAGACTTTCTTTTTCAATAGCTTCTGCGTGTTGGCAAAGTGCAGCTTGGCTGTTTTCTCCAGTTCAGCAAAGCCGTATTTCTCAACAAACCTTAAAGCACACCGGTCTGTTTCAGCACCTGCTCCTTTATGAAAGGGCATGCTGTATCTGCTCTCCATGTCATCCATATACTGCACAAAGGCATAGCGGGCAATCATGGAAGCAGCCCCGACGGCCGGATATCTGCTTTCCGACTTTGTTTCAAAGTGAAGACCCCGTATGATCTGCGGCTGGCCGGCAAGATAGCGGTAATAGGAGCGTTCCGGGGTGAACTGGTCCACCATCATGAAGGCGGGCAGCTCTACTTTGCGGGCCAGGCCGAGATAGGCCGCATTGTGCATGATGGCCTTGATGGCATTGATGTTGTAGGTTTCATGGGCTTTGTTATAGCGCTCGGGAGGCAGGGTGACAAGGCAGTACGGCAATAGTTCCATTAAGGAAGGTGCTGTCTGGCGGATGTCTTCATCCGATACTGCCTTGGAGTCGGTGACCCCCAGTTTCTTCAGAGCCGGCAGATTCTTTTCCTCTACATAGGCGGCACAGACACAGACCGGACCGAAGTAATCACCGGTACCGACTTCATCGCTGCCGGCCTGGGGAAAGATGAGATGGACAGAGGACCGTGTGTCCTGTTTTCTTACTTCGCTGTCCTTCATGAAAGGAGAAGCGTAGACCAGGGCATCTCTGCCCTGAAAGAGGGTTTTGCCGGAGGAATAGCAGGTAATGACGCAGTTCTTTGGCCGCAGCTGCCATTTTGTGTAGGCAGGGGAAGGATGGTGTTCTGTTTCCTTCCAGGTATTGTACAGTTTCTGTTCCTGTACAGAATCAAGTTTCAATGTAATACTCTGTGTGCTCATGCCACTATTGTAGCGGATTGAGCGGCCGGGAGTATAATCAGAATCATCAGGAGTGACATATGACGATTTATACATGGATTAATACAGCCATGGCAGTATATCTTGCCTTTAAATTCTACAGGGGATGGCATAAGGGCGTCCTTCTGTCTCTGCTCAGTACACTAGGAACGTTCCTTTGTGTGTATGGGGCTTATTATTTTTCCGGACAGCTGGCGGATACGGTTTCCCTGTATCCAAAGAGCAGCGTGCCGTTTGCCGGTACATTGATTGGAGATACGATCTATCCTTATCTCAACCGCATCATTCTGGCCGTACTGCTGTTTGCCGTGCTGAAGATTGTTCTGTTACTTGCTGAGGGGATTATTTCTTCGATCAGGAAACTGCCGGGCATTCATGCTCTGAGCGGATTATGCGGAGGTATCTTCGGCTTATTGACGGGAGGGCTTGTTCTGGCCATTGTGTGTGTCTTTCTGCATCTGCCATTGATTTCCAGTGGAGAAGATATCATTGCCCATACAGGTTTTGCCTATATCGATACAGAAGTACAGAAGGCGGGAGAAAAGGTGCTGGGTGATTCCTATCAGACATATCTTGATCTGTTGAACGGAGGAACGGATGAAGTCAGTACGGATACCATTGCGGATACGATTGAAAAAACCTATCAGAATATGAATGAAACGCAGAAGGAAGAAGTGAATGCTGTGCTGTCACAGTATGGGGTAAGTGATATCGACAGTCTGAAAGCGCAGTACGACAGCCTCAGTGAGCAGCAGAAGGAACAGCTGAAACAGGCGCTGTCAGACAGCAGCCTTTCATCAGAAAGTACGGAGGGAGATACGAATGTCCAGTGAAAGCAGTTTGGAACTCAATGTCATACAGGAACAGATGGAAAAGTACTGTGCTTTCTCATTGAGCAGACAGTATATACATGATGAGAAGCCGACCTATGATCCGCTTGTGATCCGTCAGAACCAGGGCCGGATCAAAGAAGCGCTGGAATGTGTCCGCCTGTATGATACAGTGCCGATGGGCGGCATCAAGGATATCAGAAATGAGCTGGAAGGTGCTCGCAAGGGAAGAGTCCTTACGGAAGCGGAGCTGATGGATGTGATTGCTCTATTGAATGGAGTAAAAAGTGCGGCCGGCTATGAAAAAGGCTTAGGAGAAACAGAACACAATGCTCTGCATGAACTGTTCTCATCTCTGACGGTACATGACAGCCTGCTGAAGCTTCTGAACAGCTGTTTGAACAGCTATGGAGAAGTCAAGGACAACGCTTCCCCCTCTCTCAAGGAAGTACGCTCTCAGTTAAGACGCATGGATGGGGAACTGGCAGAAGCAGCGCGCCGTTTCAAGGCAGCCCACAGCGATTCCATTGTGGATGCGATCCTGACGGAGCGAAACGGGCGTATGACCGTTCTTGTCAAAGCTTCGGATAAGAATCTCTATGGCGGCATGGTGTACGGGGACAGCGCTTCCGGCAGTGCCAGCTATATTGAACCGGCCGCCTTTGTGCCGTTAAACAACCGGAAGGAAAACCTGAAGGCAAGGGAAGCGGATGAAGTGCATAAGGTGCTGTTGAAATGTTCTAAGGCCGTGCAGCAGAAGGCAGATGAATTGATTGCCGATATTGAAACATTGGCGCTTCTGGATGAAGTGTTTGCCAAAGCCCAGTGGGGGCTGAAACACGATGCTGTGGCAGCGACATTAAGTGAAAACAAGGAAATCCGCATTGAAAGGGCAAGGCACCCTCTGATCGACCGGGAAAAAGTCGTAGCCAATGACTACCATCTTTCGGCTCCGCATACCACCTTATTGATCACCGGCCCCAATACCGGCGGTAAAACCGTATCCATGAAGATCATCGGTCTGTTTGTTCTGATGACATACTGCGGTATGCCGGTGACATGCGACAGTGCGGTACTGCCGTACTTTGATCATGTATATGTGGATATCGGAGACGATCAGAGCGTTGTTTCTTCGCTTTCCAGCTTCAGTGCCCATATGATCAAACAGGCTGAGATCACCCGCAATGCGACCGGAAACTCGCTTGTTCTTCTGGATGAGATCGGCTCCGGTACAGATCCGAGTGAAGGTGAAGCCCTGGCTATCGCCATCCTCAATGATCTCAGACAGAAAAAATGCATGACCGTTACCACCACCCATTACAACCGTCTCAAGGCCTATGGCAAGCGCCATGATGACATCCTGCTGGCCAGTGTGATGTTCGACCATGAAAAGCTGACACCTACCTATCAGTATGTGGAAGGACTGACCGGCCAGTCCAATGCATTTGAGGTGGCATCCCGTTATGGCCTGCCGGACCGTATTGTCCGCTATGCCCGCTTTCTGAAGGCACAGGCCAGAACGGAAGAAGATGAGCTCATTGACAAGCTGGAAAAACAGCTCAATGAAACCGTGCAGAAGAATGAAGAGCTTGAAAAGCTCATTGCGGAAAATAAAAAAGAACAGGCGGAACTGAAGAAACAGAACCATACGCTTGCGACAAAGAAAGATGCCATTCTGGCAGAAGCACAGAAACAGGCGGATGCCTATGTCGAAGAAGCGCAGCAGAAAGCAGATCAGATTCTGAAAGAGATGCGCCGCAGCCAGACGACCATGAAATACCATCAGGTCATTGAAAAGAAACATGCCCTGAATGAAGTTGTTGAAGAGAAACAGGAAAAGCAGCCTGCCGTGCATACGGACTACAAGGTAGGGGATGCAGTGGAACTGCGTTCAACCGACCAGGTGTGTGAGATCATACGCATTGAAAAGAAGGATATCACGGTCATGCTCAATGGCAGAGAGGTCAGAGTAAAGAAGAATCAGATCCGTCCGTCTCTGCGTGTTATTCCGAAGATGAAAGAGCAGCCTTCCGTGGCGGTATCACATCATTCGGCTTTTGCCAGTGTGCCCCATGAAGTCAATCTCATCGGCATGCATGTGGATGAAGCCATGGAGGAGCTGGATGCGTATCTGGATGAAGTGAAGGTGGCCGGGCTGAAAGGATGCCGCGTCATTCATGGCGATGGTTCCGGCGCCCTGCGCAAGGCGGTTCATGAACGCCTTGCCCGGGATAAGGCGGTGAAGTCGTTCCGGCTGGGTACGCCGGGAGAAGGCGGTACCGGGGCGACGGTTGTGGAAATGAAATAATATGGATGCTGAATATATCAAGGCGAAATTAAGCAATGTTCCGCATGCGCCCGGATCCTATCAGATGAAGGATGTGCATGGGGAGATCATCTATGTCGGCAAGGCCAAGGACCTGCATAACCGGGTCAATTCCTACTTTGTCGGCTCGCATAACTTCAAGACAACCAAGATGGTATCTCATATTGAAGACTTTGATTTCATTGCGACCAAAACCGAGAAAGAAGCGCTGATCCTTGAAATCAATCTCATCAAGAAATACCGTCCCCGCTATAATATCCAGTTCATGGATGATTCTTCCTATCCCTATATCAAGCTCACCCATGAAAAATATCCGCGCCTGCTGATCGCAAGAGACATGAAAAAGGATAAAAAGGCCCATTACTACGGACCTTTTCCGGATGCCACGGCAGCCCGCAATACCCAGAAGCTGCTGCAGTCTCTCTATCCTTTCCGAAGGTGCACCCAGATGCGGGATAAAGTATGTCTCTATTACCATATGGGGCAGTGCCTCGGTCCCTGTGAATATGACATTGATCCTTCTGTCTATGAAGAAATGAAAGACAAGGTTGCCCGGTTCATGAACGGGGATACCGGAGATATCATCAAAGAACTCAGGCAGAAGATGATGGATGCCAGTGCGAATCTGGATTTTGAAAGAGCCCAGTCTTATAAAGACATGATTGAAAGTGTGAGTCACGTCGTTAAGGATCAGCAGCTTATTGAAAAGGACAGCCAGGGTTCCTTTGATGTCTTTGCCTGGTATGAGGATAAAGGCTACCTTTCCATTGCCGGCTTCTTGGTCAGAAGGGGAACGGTGCTGAACAAGGAATTCCGCCTGCGGCCGATTTACGGGGAAGCGGAAGAAGAATTTCAGTCCTTTCTGATCCAGTACTATCAGGATCATCCCGTTTCTTCCCTTGTTGTGATTCCCAATACCATTGCGGAAGAGACAGCATCCCAGCTTGGTGAAATCATCGGCACCAATGTATTCAGGCCGATGAAAGGCTATCGTAAGAAGCTGATTGAGATGTGTGTGGATAATGCGAAGAAGCAGCTTGAGCTCAAGTTCAATACGGTAGAGAAACAGGCCAGTGAAACCGAAGAAGCCGTAAAGGAACTGAGTCGCCTTGCCGGCAGAGAGATGAACCGGGTGGAGCTGTTTGATAACTCCCATATCTCCGGTACATTCACGGTTGCGGCATGCGTTGTCTATGAAAACGGAGAACCGGACCGCAAGGATTACCGTCTCTATCGTCTTCATACCGCCAATTCTGATGTGGATTCGATGAAAGAAGTAGTGTACCGGCGTTATTTCCGTCTGCTTAAAGATGAAGGAAGGATGCCGGATGGGATTCTTGTGGATGGCGGCCGCACCCAGATTGATGCGGCGGAAG
The DNA here is from genome assembly GCA_022644565.1 of Solobacterium sp. Taxonomy (GTDB): domain Bacteria; phylum Bacillota_I; class Bacilli_A; order Erysipelotrichales; family Erysipelotrichaceae; genus Bulleidia. The sequence goes on from JALCHG010000049.1 coordinate 10,583, forward strand.
AGATTCTTACTTCGCTTGGCTTACAGGATACGATCCGGGTGCTGGGACTGGTCAAGGATGACAAGCATACGACCAGTGCATTGATGGATACTGATGGCAGTACATTTGATATTGCCAAGGATTCTTCCCTGTTTTTCCTTTTGACCCGCATGCAGGATGAAGTGCACCGGGTGGCCATTTCCTATCACCGCAAGCTGCGTTCCAAAGCACAGACCCGCTCCATTCTGGATGAAGTGGATGGGGTAGGGCCGAAGCGCAAAAGACTGCTGCTCAGAAAGTTTGGCAGCTTTACCGCTCTTAAAGCAGCTGATGAAGAGGAAATTGCGGCATATGTTCCTAAAGAAGTGGCGCACAATGTGTATGCGGCCCTGCATGATGAAAAAAAAGATTCGGAATCTGAAGGTTAACCGAGGTTCTTATTAACCGAGGTTCTTCAGATAGTCCCGAATCTTTTCTTTTTCAGACCTTTTGAGAATCACTTCATCTGCCGCTCTGCGCATGCCTTTCACACCCTTCTTTTCTTCATCTGCGTGATAGTTCTTCAGGGTGGCAATCAACAGCGGCAGAAGTACAGCAGCCGGCTGCAGCTTCTTCTTTGTCTCTTCGTGTTTCTCTTTGATGACATCTGTTTTGATCTTTACGGCAGTGACACCTTCCTTGATATGGGCTATGTCCTCTTTCTGCATTTTTGACAGTGCCTTAACAAGGGGTACAGTCCTGATTCCCGTTATGATCAGAAAAACAAGCAGAAGGCCAATGCCGGCCCATAAAATCCAGTGACTGTAAGGGGTCAGTACAAAGTTTTCCATAACAATACTCCTGCACATATTTTACACGATTGCGAACAAATTTGTTATACTGCTATCGCTATGAAAGAAATACGTATTGTACTGGTATCGGACAACCACGGCTATGAAAAGCCGCTGGATCTGATCCGTTCTGAATATCATGATTATGATTACATGTTTCACTGCGGCGACAGTGAGATGCCGGAATACATGCTGGAAGGCTTTGCGGCTGTGGCCGGCAACAATGACTATTACGGCAGCTATCCGGGACATCTGGTGCTGGAGATCGGGGAACATCATTTCCTATTGACCCATGGCCATCGTGATTTCCGCTGGGGCAGGATGGACATGCTGGCGGATGTGGGAAAAGCCCATGGCTGTGATGTAGTATGTTTCGGCCATACCCATATTCCCTATGATGATACGGTGAAGGGCGTTCGTCTGCTCAACCCTGGCTCCATCACGCATAACCGGGACGGATCGGATCCTTCCTATATGCTGCTGACGCTGAAAGGAAAAGAAATCAAAGCTGAACTCAGGCGTATGCCGCGCCGTCATGAACTGTTCTGATACCGCATCAGAACTTTTTTTTGTGGAGACAGCTCTCTTTCTGCCTATATATAAAGCAGAAAGGGAAGGATGATTTATGAGAATACAACCGGAATGGGAAAAGGCACTGGAGAAGCACATCATAACAGAAGAGATGCTGGAAGCAGCTCTGCTGAGCACTGTGATGCGTCAGGCAAACTGGCATGAAAAGCGTATGGAATACAGCCGCTGGCGCCGCACTGTACATGACTATGCGGCCAAAGCCGCAGCCTGTGAAATGGAAATGGCCGTACGGACCCGCTGGCTTCTGTTATCCCAAACGCCTCTATGCATTCATAAAACATACGGGGGATGCTGCTGTAGAAGAATCAGGGGAAGCGATCCTGACTTTGCCGTATTATGCGGACAGGCAGCCTGTCAGGGACTGCTGATCCGCTGCAGCCGGAAAGGGAAGGATGATGGGGATGATTTTCCTTCTTCTGTTCCTTATGCGGATATCGAAGACAGCAGGCATCCGAAGTACAATTATTATCTTTACTATGTGATCGGCAGCCATGGCTTTGAAGTGCCTTTGAGAGAATGTGATTTCCGTACATACGAACATCTGCCGGTCATCTTTACCGGATGTAAGAAGCTTTATGGAGAAAAGCCGCAGGATCTGGTATCCGTTCAGTTTGTGAAGAAAGTACTTGAAGTCATGCGGATGGATGATTGTGTATATCAGAAGAAAGAAATACTGAACGATTCCAGTTCTTTGATGCCTTCCGGGATCCGAGAAAAAGATTTTATCGATACCTGCCGGCGGAAGTATATTGACCGCTATGGTGAAGTCTGTCTGAATGAGATTATTGCCGCCATGCGAAAAGAAGCAGAGCAGGCAGAAGGAAATATCTTCACTGAGAAAGAAAGGCCCACAGCGTATAAAGGAAAAGAGAAGGATGAAATATTCCGGCAGAAGCTTCTTTCACTGCTTTCGCCATCCCGTACGATTCATGATCTTGTGCAGCTTCTGCCGGATGGATAAAGGACAATGCAGGAAGCTTTCGTGCGAAGCTTCCTGATGCTTTTCGAACATTCAGGCATGGGTACGGAAAAAAGATGAAAAAAGGACTTGCATCTGAAAGGGGGCTTTGTTAATATAGTTGTGCTGTCCTCGTAGCTCAGCTGGATAGAGCTCACGCCTTCTAAGCGTGTGGTCAAGAGTTCGAATCTCTTCGAGGACACTTTTTTTGTACGAAAACCGCAGTGCAAAGCGGTTTTTTTCATACTCTGAATGGAGCAGCTGAATTGCGTTTTCTGTATACTGGAATAGACTTGGAAACAGGAGTGCAGATGGAAAACTACTATCAGGAAATACTCAGGGAAATACAGGATGCCATGGATCAGAAGGATTATGAAAAGGCAGAGTTTCTCTTGAAACGGGAACTGGAGATGCCTTACATTCCACTGGATGTGGAAGCGAAGCTGAAGGAAATGGCAAGGGAAGTGAAGCGGGAAAGAAGTGAGCGGAAAGAGACGTCAGAACCGTCGCTGGATACATTGCTGCATCAATTGAAGGGAAAGCCGAAGTCACAGCTTGCTGCCGCCGGGATGCTGTGTACAAGAAATCTCAGAGAGTGTATTGATGAGATCAGAGACTGGCTGAGCAAGGATCCACAGCCGGAAGCGGCATCGCTGATCATTGATGCATTAGCAGAGCAGGGTATTGATGAAGAGTTTGAATACCGGCGCAATGGGGTTGAATATACTTTCTACAGCGGAGATGTCGTGCCAGCGGTCAGGTCGGATGGCTTCCGGTATGGGGATGGCTGGCTGAAGAAGTGGCTGGTACATTATCCCCAGTATTATGAAATGGCCAGAATGCTGCTGATTCATGAAGTATATCTGTTTCTGCCGCTGAGCTATGAGAAGAATGAAGCGAAGGATCTTGCTTTCATGTGCCTGAAACAGGCGGCAGATGCTATGGGCGATCCATCGCTTCCTGATCTTGTGAAAAAAGAAAATAAAAATTAGCACACTATGCTTGACAGTGCTAATGCAGTGCAGTATGCTTTGAAAGCATCAAAATATTGTTGAAGAAGCGAAAAAAATAGCGTCGGTTCATTAACTCTGTTATAATGAGACGGCTAGTGGAAAAAAGAAGGAGTTAAAGATATGTCAAACTGGACACTGAAAGAGAAATCAACAGGTGATCTTGAAGTCACCATTGAAGGTGAAGAATGGAAGAAGGACTGTGAGAAGGCATTCAATAAGATTGCTGCCAAGGTAACAGTCAAGGGCTTCCGCAAGGGCAAGGCACCTAAGGCATTAGTTGAAAGAGAAGTATCTCCGGCTGAAAAGTATTACCAGGCGGTGGATGATCATGCCAATGAATGGATGAGAAAAGCCCTGGAAGAGAACAAGCTGGAGCCGATCAGTCAGCCGCGTCTGGACATCAAGTCCGTCGATGACGACAAGGCTGTTCTGGTATATACATTTGCAGTAACCCCTGAAGTCAAGATTGACGGCTACAAGGGACTGAAGTATGACGCAACTGCCGAAGAGGTCAAGGACGAGGATGTCGATAAGGAAATCGATAAGATGCGTGAGACCTATGCGGATGAAGAAACAGTAGACGGTGAAGCCAAGGATGGCGATACTGTCAATATCGATTATACAGGCACAAAGGACGGCGTTGCTTTCAACGGCGGCTCCGCTGAGAAGTACAACCTGGTACTGGGTTCTCATTCCTTTATTCCCGGTTTTGAGGATCAGCTGATCGGTGTCAAGGCCGGAGATGAAAAGGATCTCAACCTCACATTCCCGGAGGACTATCATGTGGATGAACTCAAGGGTGCGCCGGTTGTATTCCATGTCAAGGTCAATGAAGTCAAGCGCAAGGTTCTGCCTGAGGTGAATGATGACTTCGCCCAGGATGTTAATGTCAAGGATGTCAACACTGTGGATGAGCTGAAGGCGTTTGTCCGCAAGCGTCTGGAAGACACCAGAAAGAATGAGGCTGAGAACAAGGCTGACAGCGAGCTGATGGATCAGCTGGCTGAAAAGGTTGAAGCAGACATTCCGGATGTCATGGTTGAAAATGAAATTCAGCAGGACATTCAGCAGCTTCAGCAGCAGCTGTCTCAGTATGGCATTACGCTTGCCAACTACCTCAAGATGATGAACAAGACAGCTGATGATCTCAAGAAGGATTATCAGGAAGAAGCTGAAAAGACTGTCAAGGTAAGACTTGGCTTAGAGCAGATTGCGAAGAACGAGAACCTTGAGGCTACAGCTGAAGATCTTGAGAATGAGTACAAGAAGATCGCTGATCAGTACAATCTTGAGGTTGAGAAGGTCAAGAGTATGATTGACGAGAACCTTCTGAAGACAGATGTTCTGAACCAGAAGGCTTATGACTTCGTCAAGGAAAATGCTGCTAAAGGCGAGTAAGCCTTTCCTTACACATTAATTCGCTACACAAAATAAGACGCCTTCATGCGTCTTATTTTTACTAAACAGCACTGAAAAAGGAGGTGCAGGATATGAGCAGAGACAATCAGTATGTAACATTGCCGGTGGTCTGCACACGCGGTATTGTGGTTTTCCCCGGTCAGGATGTCATGATTGAAGTCGGACGGGACAAGAGTGTCAACGCGGTCAATACCGCGGTGAGTTCCTATGATTCCATGGTATGGATCGTCTGTCAGAAGGACATCATGGCAGAAGAACCTGCCAAGGACAATATCTATACGATGGGTACGATTTCCAAGATCAAGATCGTCAGAAGAAAAGACGGCTTCCTCAGGGTTACATTCACCGGTATGAAGCGGGCTTCTCTTGTAAATTGGAACGATGATGATACAAACAAGATCATCATGGCGGATGTGGATCCTAAGGATGATGTCATCGGCAATGCGGTGGAAGAGAAGAGTCTGGTCAAAAAGATCATCAATGAATTCCAGCGTATTTCCAATATCTCCACGGCTTTCCCGCAGGATGTGATTTCCCAGCTGTCCAGCGGTGTGTCCGCGACGACGCTTTCTGATCAGTTTGCCCAGTATTTCATTACCGAGCAGGAGACTAAGCAGAAGCTGCTGGAGACGCTTGAAGTCAATGAACGTCTGTATATCATCATTGAAGAGCTGGAGAAACAGCAGCAGTACAACCGCATTGAAGCTCAGATCAATGACAAGGTCAAAGAGAGAATTGATGACGGCCAGAAAGAGTACTACCTGCGTGAGAAACTGAAGGCTATCAAAGAGGAACTCGGTGATGTTTCCAGCATGAGTGATGATTCGGATCAGCTGAGGGAACAGATTGCCAACAATCCGTATCCGGATCACGTCAAGCAGAAGGCATTGGAAGAGCTCAAGAAATATGAGATGCTGCCGCCGGGAAGCGGTGAAGCTTCTGTATCCAGAGGGTATCTGGACTGGCTGCTCAATGTACCGTGGTGGCAGGAGACAAAGGATTGTGAGGATCTGAAGAAGGTCAGAGCAATTCTCGATGAAGATCACTATGGCCTGGAAAAGGTGAAAGACAGAATCATGGAGTATCTGGCTGTCAAGCAGATGACCGGTACATTGAATTCACCGATTATCTGCCTTGTCGGTCCGCCTGGCGTCGGTAAGACATCCCTGGCTAAATCCATTGCCAGAGCTCTCAACCGCAGATTTGTGAAGATGAGTCTTGGCGGGGTCAGAGATGAAGCGGAAATCAGAGGCCACAGAAGAACATATCTCGGCTCTCTGCCGGGACGTGTGATCCAGGGCATGAA
>JALCHG010000050.1:0-16154 GCA_022644565.1 Solobacterium sp.
TGGATGTGATGGCATCCACACTGGCATACAGGATATTCTCTTCCTTTTCTATGACATGAATGGAACCGATGGTCTGTTCCGGAATCTTCTGTGAAACAGCTAAAGATGCCAGCCTTCTTTCCATGCAGTCCTGTTCCAGCCGGCGGTTTTCCCGCTCATTTTCCTGTATGAAGCCGCTGCCGCCCGGTTCTGTTTCTTTCTGCAGACAGATCTTTCCGGCAAGGATATAGAGATCATAGGTACGGATGGTTTTCAGACACAGTGCTTCTGCCTGCTGTAATAAATGCATATGGCGCGTGATTTCCTTTTTATACATCTCCAATACAGATACACTGTGGTTCAGCGTGCATACCATCCGGTCACAGGCATCTCTAAAGACTGTCTGAAAGTCCTTTGGTTCTCTTTCAAACTGTGCATTGAACTCTGATACTTTCCCGATCAGCTTTTCCAGCGCTTCATACACTCTTCCCTTTGCACTGGAAGGCAGATCCAGCAGATGCCGGTCGGCAAACTCCTTCATCATATCCTCGCACGCTGAACCATAGTGCAGAATCTGATCCAGATCAGAAAGATCAATCTGTCCTGCAAAATCCTCAGCCTGCTGTCTTTCTTTTCCACTCAGATCACAGACCGGTTTCCATCTTTCTTCGCTCATAAATGAAAAAGAAGGGATCATAACCCCTTCTCATACATTCCTTTCATTAAGGCAATCAGCAGGTCCAGTGCATGCTGCATGGCAAATTCACTGTACTTTGTATCTTCAACCGGAATGACCCAGCGGTGGCCTCTGAAATCAATATCATAATTGCAGGTAATCAGCCATTTCTTGGAACGGATGCGGTCCACCTTGGCCATGATGTTGGGATTGATTTTAAAGGACTGGCCCATGATACTCAGGAAAATAAACAGATCTCCTGTTTCTGCCTGATAATCTTTCAATAGATTCTGATCCGTCAGTTCAGCATCCAGCTCCATGGTACGCATGGCCGTACGCAGATAATGAGCCAATGGTCTGGTTTCACCCTGGGCATAGATATAGATATGACGGGAATTCAGAGCGGCATCCGCCAGCTCTCTCATTCTATCCTGACCGAGATGCAGGGTTGTGTTTCTGATCGTCTGCATTTTTCTTTCAGTCAGTTCCTCAATGTTTTCTGCCAGAGAGGCATTCGGATCAAACAGAAGATGCTTTTCTGACACAGCTTTATGATAGGCGCTGCAGGCAGCCTGCAGATCACTGTAATCCTTCAGAGAAAGTGCTTCAATCAGATGGTTTACTTCCTCTTCACTGTGACCGATCAGAGAAGCCAGTTCAGCTTCACTCATATCCGGAATTTCAATCAGATGGGCAAGAACAGCTGATGCTGTATCGTAAAGATCTTTCCTGGAAGCATCAGACAGTAATTCATTCAGTTTTTCATTAATCATGAGTATCACCACGTTCTATATTATCAGAAGTAACCATAATTCTCCATATGAAAAATCTTTCGGGTTTCCAGGATAGGCGAATTGTCCAAAGCTTGGTATACTTTTCCATAGCTATGAAAAAACGCAGTGAGCACTGGACCGCCGAGCTGTCCAAGAACGGTGAAATATTTGAGAAACAGACATTTGCTTCTGAGGAAGCAGCCATACGCTGGAGTGAGCAGCTGCGTTTTGCGGATCACTATGTTGTTACAATCTATCAGAGCCGCCATCCTAACAGCAGATTATCCTATATCTGTGATCGGGATCCCCACAGTGTGGATCTGACCGGTTCCCTTTTTGTCCGTTTCAAGTGAGCAGTGTGCATCACTGCTTTTTTCTTAACAAAAAGAACAGCCGCAGCTGTTCTTCAGTTTTTGAAGCCATCCCATACAGGTTTGCCTGTATAGACTTTCGGCTTCATTTCTCCTCTTAATACTTTCAGAGCAGAATGAACCATGGATTCATGTTCAAATTCACCCGGATATGCCGTAATCGGCGCAATCCATTCACAATGCTGCTTCACGTTCTCCACAACACCCGGAATACGCAGCAGTCCGCCGGTCAACAAAATCGCATCCACATGACCTTCCAGCGGTGCAGCCATCATGCAGATCCATTTATCACACTGATACAGCATGGCATTCCAGACACGCTCTGCCATCTTATCACCTTTTCTGACCCGGTTGTAATAGATATCCGGCGCATCGGATGTACCGAACCAGGAGGACAGACCGCCTGCCTGAGAGCAGAGCTTTCTGACCTCTGACTTATCCTTGTCAAAAAGATAATCCAGAACATCCGTCACCGCCATGGAGCCCATACGGGTCGGGGTGAACGGTCCTTCACCGCCGCCGGCATCATTGCCGTCGATCATTCTGCCATGTTTATGGCAGGTGATGGAAATACCGCCGTCAATATGGGCAATGATGAGGTTGAGATCCTCATACTTCTTGCCGATGCTTTCGGCATATACACGGCCGGTTTCCTTGGCATTGAGAACATGTGCCGTTGCTCTTCTGTACAGCCCCTTCACACCGGTAATACGGGCTTCATCACAAAGCTCATCCACAACCGGCGCATCCACCATGTAGGCCGGCATGCCGTATCTCTGATGGAATTCATATGCCATCTGAACGCCAAGCATGGAGGAATGGTAGAAATGTCCCTTGACCGCCTTTGTATCCTCCACAAGCTTTTCATCAATGATGTAGCACCCGCTTTCACAGGCATAGCAGGGACCGCCTCTGCCGACCACCGCATCGATCTTGGTCAGATCGACTTTTGAATCATGCAGGAAATTTCTGGTCACATGCATGCGGTAAGGCAGCTGGGCATTGATATCCGGATATTTCAGCAGTTCGCTGGAATCATGGAATACACTTCTGGACAGAACACATTTGTTGTTTTCAAACAGTGCAACCTTGGTAGATGTACTGCCGGGATTGATGACAAGAATTCGATATATCTTCTCTTCTTCAGACATGTTATCTCCTTTTTTACCCCTGGCTATTATAGGCTTTTATCGCTTAATCATCAATGAGGCCGAAGTGTTTGAAAGCATTGTAGATGCCGTCTTCCAGAATACCGGTCGTCACATAATCAGCCGCATCCTTGGCATCCTGCTGGCCGTCTCCCATGGCAATGCCGATGCCGCACTTCTTCAGCATCGGTATGTCATTAGCACTGTCGCCGATCCCGATGGCATCAAATGTCTCGGCATTGTAGTATTCCAGCACCCGGTCTATTCCGGTTGCCTTGGTGATATTGTCATCCGTGATTTCACCGCAGCTGAAACCATCCAGATCTACTGACATTGTCAGTACATACGGCTTTTCCAGTCTGTTTTCAAGATCTTTGTATTTCTCATCCCACTTGCTGCCAAGAGCACAGATCTTGTAGATATTATCCGAATCTTCTGATCCGAACTTTTCCGGATAGGCACAGTTGTCCAGCGCACTCTTCTTTCTGACTTCCGGATCTTCACTGCCGCCGGAAAAATACCACTGAATCCTATCATAGCCGATCGGATCACAATACACCCCGACCCCGCCTTCCAATGAATAGCCAAGACCTGCCTGCAGAATTTTCTTTTTGATGCGGGTCACATCACGGGTAGGAATCGGATTGTCATAGATCCGCTTTCCCCCGGCATATACCATGGTGCCGGCACCTAAGATAAAACCATCCACATCATAGTTGAGGTAGCGGGAACTTTCCGCAAGGCTTCTGCCTGTGCACAGAAAGATCTTATGTCCGTTTTCACGAGCTTTTTTCAATGCCAGTTCTGCTGAAGCCGGTGTTGCCGCCAGCTGCTGGCTGTAAAGCGTTCCATCAATATCAAGAAATATATATTTACGGCTCATTGTCTTTTATCCCTTTTCATGAAATTCAATATCAAATTCTTCCGGTCTGAAGCGCGGGCATACATTCTCTTTGGTGGCGATGACACTGGCTGCCAGCCTTGTACCGATCAGACATGCCTCTTTCAGCGTCTTGCCATAAGTCAATCCGATGGTAACACCCGCAAAGAAGGCATCACCGCATCCGGTCGTATCAACAACCGGTGTATTCTGGGCCGGTACGACCCCATAATCATCACAGCATGCATAAACTGCACCCTGGGCCCCCATTGTCACAACCATGGAAGGATACCTGGCATTCTCTACTTTTTCATCAATGACTTCCGCCAGTTCAGCCGGGGTCAGACCGCTGTAATCTTCTGAAAACAGCAGCCCTGCCTCTTCCTGATTGCATACGATACAGCCGGTTCTCTGCATCAGATCACGCCGTTCCATGGCAATGGACATATTGGAAACAATGGCATATACCTTCTTGCTGTATTTCTCAGCCAGACTGAAAATCCGCTTGAGCAGATCCGCTTCCATATCAATCTCCACAACCACGCTGTCCGCTTCTCTGAAGATTTCATCGCCATATTCATCCAGCACTTTATGGATGGCACTGAGATCAGGCCGCTGGGAGATGGAACCTACCACATCGCCTTCATTGTTGAAGATAGCAAGCCACTTGCCCAGTCCGTTATCGGTTCTCTGAATATACTTTGTATTTACCTTATGACGGTTCAGCTTCTCAATGATCTCCGTGCTGAGACCGCTCTGATCCAGAACTGTCACATATGTCGGTCTTAATTCCACATTGGCAATATCCTCTGCCGCATTCCGGCTGACCCCGCCATGTACCTGCTCCACCTTGCCGGCATTTCTGCCATCCGGTACATACTGGCCGAACGGATAGCCTTTGATATCAACTAATGTAGCGCCAAAGACAACAATACCCATAGCTAACTCCTTTTATCAACCGCTCCTATTCTACACTAAAAGTGACTTGTTCACGCCGGAGTTTACATAAAGAAATACGGCAGCACAGGCTTCTTCTGTACTGCCGTATAGCTGTCTTTATGAATTCAGTTCTGCTTATCTGCAGCCATACCAGCCAATGCCTTCATCATGCCAGCCAAGGCCGATCAGACGGTCTCTTTCTTCCTCATTAACGGTAAAGATATGATTGTTGGCAAAGGCATTGGGATTGTAGAGGCGGTATACCGCAGTTCCTCTATTATCATCTGAATACCAGGCAATGCCTTCATATTGCCATCCGGCCTGAATCAGAACATCACGCTCATGTTCGTCAGCTGTGTAATGATGTTCTCCGGCGTTAGGATTATACAGTCTGTAAACAGGTGTCGAAGACTTCTCAGGCAGTGTCCATCCCGTACCTTCATCTTTCCATCCGATCCTGACAAGACCGTTCTTTTCCTTTTCCTGCGCTGTGAAGAAGTGTTCGCCGCTGTTAGGATTGTAGAGTCTGTACAGAACGGATGTTTTCACTTCATCTGACGGTTCTGCCTGGCTCTGCTTTCTGATGGTGTAGGAAGCACTTACCGTTCCCTTATATGTATTCCGACCGGTAACGGTTACCGTATAAGTACCATTGTCTCTTGAATCCGTATTGTCATAGGAAACCGTATAGTTCTTCTGATCTACCACAGCGCCGTTTTCATCCAGCACATGCTTTACTTCCGGCTTCTGTACTTCTCCATTATATGTAAACGCATCAGCAGACAGTTCAATCGAGGCAATGGAAAGCTGATCAACAACTCTGACAGCCGCAGACGCTGTAGACACCGGCTCATTATCCTTACTGTAAATGGCGTATTCATCATCAAAAGTAACCGTTGCGGTCAGTGTCTTTCCGGCATCTGCAGCTGTGGGTGTGTATGTTCTTCTGTTACTGATCACATTATTGTCCTGATCTGTCCACACGATACTGAAATCTGCCAGCGGAACCACATCGCCATTTGTCTTATAGGGATCAGCCTGCAGTCTTGAACCGACGGCAGCTGCTTTACCAGCGACATTATTCACACCATGTACGATATGAACGCCTTCCAGATACGGGTATACTTCCACCAGCATCACATACTTCTTATTATTGTAAACAGCAGTGGCTCTGAGAATACTGCCGGCATTATTTTCTGTAACCGTATAGGCATTGGAAGCACTGATATCCGTCCATGCCCCGTAATTCTTCTTCTGTTCAGCCCAGCTGACTGTATATGAGGCCGGATCAATATCCTCACTATCCTGATCCTTGAGTTCAACCGTCAGTGCGTTACCCGGCGCAACTCTTTCATATCTTTCCAGGCCCCAGCCGCCATCCATGATCTGATATGACTTGACTGCAGACACTTTCTCCGTCACAGCCACAGTATTGGAACCAGCCGCTGTGACTCTGTTTCCATCCGTACTGCAAATCTGATAATCATCATTGAAAACAACTCTTGCCGTGATTGTCTTACCGGCATCTTCTTTCTTTGTCCAATAAGTATCCGTGCCTTCTTTTACCACTTTTCCATCCACAAGCCACTGGGTTGTATAATTGCCGGCCGGCACATATCCTGCCCCGGTACTGGTCAGAACATGTACATCAAGTCTTCGGTTATTGTTATCCAATGTGCTGACTTTTTCAGTGCCATGAATGACCTGCACCTCAGTCAGGATATTCCTATCTGTTTCTTCTTGTGCATAAGCAGTGACTGTACTGATACCTGTCTGCGGTGCAGCTGTAACGGCAAGTGCTGTGGCCATGAGTACTGCTGCAAGTGATCTCATAAATTTCATGTTCATCATTTTCTCTCCTTATCCTATGCAGGGAACCTCTCTTTTCCCTCTGCTTCAGATTGTAGTAATAGAGAGTAATATTCTGATAACTGGTAATAAAGCTGTTAAGCATATGTAATTCATCCATGCAGGCATACAAAAAGCACATGGAATCTTTCCATGTGCTGATCGGTTATATCAGTAGGCAAATGTACCTTCAAAGACGGTTTCACAGCCGCCATTCAGCATCACTCTGCCATTGTGAATGGTAACTGTGACACTGCCGCCCGGCAGTTCCACTTTGATCGGCATTTCATCACGGCAGTAGCCGATGCGTACGGCCGCTGCAGCCGCTGCACAGGCATCAATGCCGCATCCGTTAGTAACCCCGTTGCCTCTTTCGTACACTCTGACTTTGAGCGTACTTTCATCCACAACTCTGACGAATTCCGTATTGGTGCGCTCCGGGAAGAGGTCGGCATTTTCAAAGTACGGCCCGACTTCCTGCAGGTTGATCTCTTCAATATGATCATCAAAAATGACACAGTTTGGAGATCCTACCTTAACGCAGGTAACGGTGTAGATGTGTTCGTGAATGGTGAGCGGCTTCTGGATCATCTCTTTTTCTTCTGTCTTTACCGGAATGTTCTCACAGGCAAAGTCCGGTCTGCCCATATCAACTGTTACAGAATGTACTTTGCCATTGCGCAGGAACAGATGCATTGTTCTGACGCCGACATCGGTTTCAATGGACATGTTTGTCTTTCTGACAATGCCCTGATCATACAGATACTTAGCCATGAAGCGCAGGTTGTTGCCGCCGATTTCTGCTCTTGTGCCGTCTCTGTTATAAGAGATCATCCGGGCATCGGCACGCAGGGAGATACGGATGAGCACAATGCCGTCGGCCCCAATGCCGGTATGACGGTCACAGAGTGTGACGCATAAGGACTCAGGAGAAGTGATCTTGTTCATGAAGTCCTCAATCACAATATAGTCATCTCCGCAGTCCTGCATCTTGGTGAAGTGGACGGTTTCGTGGTTATGACGCATGTGGTTGATGTCGATGAGTTCGGTATTCTCACTGTTGTAGCGGCCGGCCACCATATCTGCAAGAGCAGCAGCGGTATCGGCTGATGTCAGGCATGGAATACTCAGCTGCATGGCCTTGGTATGGATGGCGGTATAGTCGCCGATCGTACCGTCACGTACAGCGCCGGTGTAGATAATATAGTTCAGTTCACCCTGATCCATCAGATCAAAGATCTCTTTACTGTTGTTTTCCGTGGATACAGTCGTCACGGTAATCCCCATGCGGCGGATGGCTTCGGCGGTTGTTTCCGTGGCGTAGATCTTCATGCCAAGCGATGAGAACTTGGCGGCCACATCCACAATTTCGGCATTGTCATGTTCTTCTACACTGATCAGGATGCCGCCATGGGCGCGGGACAATGTATCAAGCATCTTGAACCCGGCTCCGGCAAGTCCTTTGAACAGTGCTTCCGGCAGGGTTCTGCCAATGCCTAAGGCTTCACCGGTAGACTTCATCTCCGGGCCGAGGATGCTGTTGGCATCCATGAGCTTTTCAAAGGAGAATACAGGTACTTTGACACAGGTATAAGGCGGCTGGCGGTAGAGGCCTGTACCGTAGCCAAGATCTTTCAGCTTATAGCCGAGCATTGTCTTGGAGGCCAGATCAACCATCGGTACACCTGTTACCTTGGAGATATAAGGAACGGTACGGGAAGCTCTTGGATTGACTTCAATGACATACAGTTCGCCCTGGAAGAAAAGATACTGAATGTTGACAAGCCCTTTTGTGCCCATATCCTTGGCCAGCTGGATGGAAACGGAAATCACTCTTTCCAGCTGTTCATCATTGAGATTGTATGGCGGATAGACCGCGATGGAGTCGCCGGAATGTACGCCGGCTCTTTCGATATGTTCCATGATGCCCGGGATCAGAACATCTTCCCCATCCGAGATGACATCCACTTCCAGCTCAATCCCGGGCAGATACGCATCAATCAGAACCGGGTTGTCAATGCCCTGGGCCAGAATCCTTGACATGTAGTCGACGGTATCCTCTTCACTGTGGGCAATGGTCATGTTCTGGCCGCCGATGACATAGGAAGGTCTTAAAAGTACCGGATAGCCGATTTCCTTTGCGGCCTTCTTCGCTTCCTCCATGGTCAGTACACTCATACCCTTGGGGCGCTTGACGCCTCTTGCCTGCAGGAGTGCTTCAAATCTGGCTCTGTCTTCCGCCAGGTCGATGGCATCAGCACTGGTACCGAGAATTCTGACCCCCTGGCTGTCAAGATAACCAGCCAGAGAGATAGCGGTCTGACCGCCGAATGCCACAACAACGCCCATCGGCTTTTCCACCTGGATGATGTTCATGACATCTTCTCTGCATAACGGTTCAAAGTACAGGCGGTCAGCTGTATCATAGTCCGTTGAAACGGTTTCCGGGTTGTTGTTGACAATGACGACATCATAGCCAAGTGCTCTTAATGTCCAGACACAGTGCACACTGGAGTAATCGAACTCAATGCCCTGGCCGATGCGGATCGGTCCGGAGCCCAGTACCATGACCACCGGCTTGCCGGACCGTTTCAGCCCTCTTGCTTCACACTCTTTGTCTGCCGTGCTGTAAAAGTACGGGGTCGCTGCTTCAAACTCACCGGCACATGTATCAACCATCTTATAAACATAGTGGAAAGACGGCAGATCCCTGCGGCCGGACAGTCTTGTCAATGCTTCATCCGTATAGCCAAGCTTCTTGCCAAGGTAATAGTCTTCATCACTTAAACCTTCCGCAATTCTCTTTTCATACTCGGTCAGACCTTTGAACTTGGCCAGGAACCATTCATCAATCTTGGTCAGTTCATGAATCTTTTCGATGGATACGCCCTTCTTGAGCGCTTCAAATACCGTAAAGAGCCTGTGATCATCCTGATCCAGCAGTCTTTCTTCTACGGGACGATTGTCAAGCGGCTTTGCATTCAGGGTATCCAGCTTGATCTCGGCCCCTCTGACTGCTTTCAGAAGCGCTGCTTCAAAGCAGTTGGAAATAGCCATGACTTCACCGGTTGCCTTCATCTGGGTGCCGAGCTTACGGGAAGAGCCGGCAAACTTGTCAAACGGCCACTTCGGCATTTTGACAACAACATAGTCAAGTGACGGTTCAAAGCACGATACTGTCTCTCCGGTTACTTCATTGGTGATTTCATCCAGGTTATAGCCCAGGGCAATCTTGGTTGTGATCTTGGCAATCGGATAGCCGGTGGCTTTGGAAGCCAGAGCACTGGATCTTGAAACACGGGGATTGACTTCAATAACCGCATATTCAAAGGATTCCGGGTTCAAAGCAAGCTGCACGTTGCAGCCGCCGACAATATTCAGCGCGCTGATAATATCCAGCGATGCCTTACGAAGCATCTGAAATTCCTTATCAGCCAGAGTCAGGCACGGGGAAACAACAATACTGTCGCCGGTATGTACACCGACCGGATCGATGTTTTCCATGGAACAGATGGCGATGACGTTGCCGATGGCATCGCGCATTGTTTCAAATTCGATTTCCTTCCAGCCGGCAATGGAACGTTCAATCAATACCTGGGTGATCGGTGAAAGATCAAGACCGGTACGGGCAATGATTCTGAGTTCCTCTTCATCTGCCGCAATGCCGCCGCCTGATCCGCCAAGCGTAAAGGCAGGTCTGACAATGACCGGATAGCCGATCTTTTCAGCAATATCCAATGCTTCTTCCAGAGTATTGGCAGTAGCGCTTGGTACAACCGGCTGGCCGATGGCTTCCATGGTATCGCGGAAGCGCTGTCTGTCTTCGGCTTTATCAATGGCTTCAATATCAGAGCCTAATAAACGTACGCCGTGTTTCTGCAGCCAGTTATCTTTGCTCAGCTCTAAAGCCAGCGTCAAGGCAGTCTGGCCGCCAAGCGATGCCAGCATGGAATCGGGATGTTCTTTTTCAATGATACGTTTGATGGTTGTTTCATTCAGGGGTTCCAGGTAGATTTCATCTGCCATATGGTTATCCGTCATGATCGTTGCCGGATTGGAATTGGCAAGAACGACTTCAATGCCTTCCTGTTTGAGGACGGTACAGGCCTGGGTGCCCGCATAGTCGAATTCAGCTGCCTGACCGATGACAATCGGACCGCTGCCGATGACCAGAACTTTACGAATAGATTGATCCTTAGGCATGCTTTTCCTCCATCATCTTCATGAATGTATCAAACAGAAAGCCGCAGTCCTTCGGGCCGGAACAGGCTTCCGGATGGAACTGCACCGTCAGACAGTCATAGCCGGGATAGCGCATGCCTTCGCATGTGCCGTCATTGGCATTGACAAAGGCTTCCGTGCCGATGCCTCTGAGCGAATCCGCATCAACCGCATAGCCATGGTTCTGGGAAGTGATATAGGTTCTGCCTGTTTCAAGATCCCTGACCGGCTGGTTGACGCCTCTGTGGCCGAACTTCATCTTGTAGGTTGTACCGCCCATGGCAAGAGCCATGAGCTGATGGCCCAGACAGATGCCGAAAACCGGCTTCTTTCCGACGATCTGACGCAGCGTCTGAATCAAAGCCGTATTTTCACCCGGATCACCCGGACCATTGGAAATCATGATGCCGTCCACCGGCTCTTTCAGAATCTCTTCAGCTGAACTTGTGGAAGGAACAACTTTCACCGTGCAGCCATGCCGGCACAGCTCACGGACAATATTCTTTTTCAGACCGCAGTCAATCAGCGTCACATGATGTTTTTCCTCACCTTCGGCAGGAAATGTTTCAATGTGACGGCACGTTGCCGCATTGACAACACCTTTAACTGCATAGTTTTTCAGAATGGAAAGGTCTTCCGGCACGGTATTGAACAGACCGGCATTGATGACGCCGTGATTTCTGATGCGCCGGGTCAAGGCTCTTGTATCTACCCCGGCAATACCGGGAATATCCTTTTCCTTCAGATAGGCATTGAGGGTTTCTTTACAGCGGAAGTTGCTCGGAGTTTCACAATACTCTCTTACGACATACCCTTTGAGCAGGCTCTCCCCTTCAAAATCCTCAGGAATGATGCCGTAATTGCCGATGAGCGGGAAAGTCTGAATGACGATCTGTCCGGCATAGCTTGGATCGGTCAGTGTTTCAATATAGCCGCACATGCCGGTAGTAAAGACAAGTTCGCCAATCGTTTCCTTTTCACTGCCGAAGCCTTCTCCTTCATAGACGGAACCATCCGCCAGTACCAGATACTTCTTCATAACAGTGCCGCCATGACCGCTTTGATGGTATGCATGCGGTTCTCTGCTTCATCAAATACAATGGACGCATCGCTTTCAAATACTTCATCGCTGACTTCCAGCGCATCCATGCCATACTTCTCACAGACCATCTTTCCAACATCCGTATGGGTATCATGGTAGCTTGGCAGACAATGCATGAACAGCGCCTGCCGGCCGGCTTTTTCCATCAGTTCACGATTGACCTGATAAGGTTTCATCAGCGGCAGTCTTTCCGCCCATACTTTCTCCGGTTCGCCCATGGAAACCCAGATATCCGTATAGATGATATCGGCTCCCTGAACTGCTTCATACGGATCTTCGACAAAGTCAATGACAGCTCCGGTTTTTTCCGCAATATCCTGGCATACCTGAATCAGCTCAGGCGAAGGCATATAGCCATCCGGGCCGCTGGCCGTAAAATGCATGCCCATCTTGGCGCAGGCGCACATCAGGCTGTTGGCCGTGTTGTAGCGGCAGTCGCCAAGATATACCAGGTGAATGCCCTGCAGATGCCCGCAGTGTTCACGTATGGTCAATAGATCCGCCAGCATCTGGGTAGGATGAAACTCATTGGTCAGACCGTTGATCACAGGTACATCGGCATACTTTGCCAGCTCTTCCACGATGGATTGGCCATAGCCTCTGTATTCGATGGCATCAAACATCCGTGACAGAACTCTGGCTGTATCCGCAATGGATTCTTTGACGCCGATCTGCGTGCCGGTCGGACCAAGATAGACAGCCCCCATGCCCAGATCATGTGCCGAGACTTCAAACGAACATCTCGTTCTTGTTGAAGTCTTTTCAAAGATCATGGCAATGTTCTTCCCCTTTTCAAGCTCATGGGGAATGCCGGCCTTCTTCTTTGCCTTGAGATCTGCTGCCAGATCCAGAAGATATGTGATTTCTTCCGGTTCATAATCCAGCAGTTTCAGAAAATCTCTTCCTTTCAGGTTCATTTCGTTTCCCTTTCTTCAGCCAGAGCTTCTTGAATCACTTTACAGGCTGCCATCAGCGTATCTTCCGGAATATTCAGGGCCGGCAGCAGTCTGATCCGATTGTCATGTGCGGTCAGTACCAGCACCCCGTGTTTCATGCAGTTCATCAGGACATCTTCTGCTTTGGCATATTTCGGTTCAATCCCAATCATCAGCCCCATGCCTTCAACTGCCTTCACATCCGAATCCGCTTTGAAGAACGCCTGTACTTTTTCACCCTTGGCTCTGACGTCCTGTAACAGTGTATCATCAATTCTTTCAACAATCGATACACCGCCGGCTGCCGCAATCGGATTGCCGCCGAACGTAGAACCGTGGTCGCCAGGCTTGAAAACATCCTGGGTCTTTTCATTGAATAGTACCGCCCCGATCGGAAGACCCCCGCCAAGTCCCTTGGCCGTGGTGACAAGATCGGGATGGATGCCGTAGTTCATGTAGGAGAAATAGCTGCCGGTACGGCCGTTGCCGGTCTGTACCTCATCCACAATCAGCAGGATGTCATTCTCATCACAGATCTTCTGAATGCCCTGTACGTACGCTTGATCCAGAACATGCACACCGCCTTCACCCTGAATGCATTCAATCATGATCGCTGCTGTCTTGTTTTCCCTGACAAGCTTTTCCATATCAGCCAGATTATTTCTTTCCGCATGGACAAAGCCCGGGGTCAGCGGCAGAAAATCATGATGAAACATGTCCTGTCCGGTTGCGGCAAGAGTTGTGATGGTACGGCCATGGAAGGAATCCTTCAGGGTAATGATGGTATATGTATCCGCACCGTGTTTCTCAGCCGCATACTTACGGGCGGCCTTGATGGCGCCTTCATTGGCCTCAGCCCCGGAATTGCCGAAGAATACTTTCTTCATGCCTGTCTTTTCACAAAGCAATTTGGCCAGATGCGCACATGGTTCCGTATAGTACAGGTTGGAAGTATGCTGGAGGCAGTCAAGCTGGGCTTCAACGGCTTTTTTCCATATGTCATCACAATAGCCGAAGATATTGACGCCGATGCCGGAAGTCAGATCCGTATAGGTTCTGCCCGCATCATCCATTACCTTTACCCCATGTCCCTTCACCAGTACGGCCGGATATCTGCCATAGGTATGGGCAATATACTTCTGATCCAGTTTTTCTGTCTCCATCATGATTCACTCCTTTTCAATCATTGTACCGGCGCCTTCATCGGTCAAAAGCTCCATCAGTAAGGCGTGCGGCCTTGTTCCATCCAGAATAACCGATGCCTTGACCCCGTTTTCAACCGCATTGACGCAGCACTCTACTTTGGGAATCATCCCGCCGGCAACAATGCCTTCCTCATACAGCTGGCGTGTTTCGCCAATTGTCAGATGCGGGATCAAAGTGGACGGATCATGAATATCCCGCATGATGCCGGAAATATCACTCATCATGATCAGTCTTTCCGCATGCAGAACAGAAGCGATTTCACCCGCGGCCGTATCCGCATTGATGTTGTAGGCATTGCCCTGTCGATCACATCCTACGGTTGCGATGACCGGAATATAGCCGGCCGCAATCAGATCATTCAGGATAGCCGGATGAATCGCCGTGATCTTTCCGACATAGCCATACTTGGGATCTTTTATTTCCGCTTCAATCATGCCGTCATCCATTCCGGCAAGACCGATGGCTCTGCCGCCGCAGGCCTGCAGAAGGTTGACAAGGGACTTGTTGATCTTGCCGGCCAGTACCATCTGAACAAGATCCACCGTTTCCTTATCCGTTACTCTTAGACCGTCAATGAATGTGGATTCCTTGCCGGTCAGCTTCATCATCTGTGAAATGGCAGGTCCCCCGCCATGTACAAGTACTACATGTACCCCAACCGCGGCCAGCAGAACAACATCCTGTGTGACCTGCTTTTCCAGCTGTTTTGACTTCATGGCATTGCCGCCATACTTGATGACAACCGTATGACCTGAATAATGCTGGATATTGGGCAGTGCCTGAACAAGTATTTCGGCTCTTTCACTGTTTGACAGATTCATCATGTTCGGTAGTCTCCATTGATTCTGATGTAGTCATAGGTAATATCACATCCCCAGCAGGTGACGCTGCTGTTTCCTTCATGCATGTCAATCAGAATCTGTACTTCTTCTTCATGAAGAATCTTTGCGGCAAGATCCTCATCAAAGCTGAGTCCATTGCCCTTTTCACAGACCAGAATCTCACCTGCCTTGGAGGCAAAGCTGATATCCACTGTGGAAGGATCAAAATCAGCACCGGAATAGCCCATGGCACAGAGCACTCTGCCCCAGTTGGCATCACAGCCGAAGATCGCTGCCTTGGTCAAAGTGGAAGAGATGACAGACTTGCTGAGAAGTTCCGCTTCAGCTTCATTATCCGCATGGGATACCGTACAGGTAATCAGATGTTTGGCACCTTCTCCATCCCTTGCCATACGCTTTGCCATCACGATACATAAGTGTTGCAGTGCTTTGACAAAGGTTTCAAAGTCTTCATTCTCTGTCTCAATGACAGGATTATCAGCCAGACCGTCTGCGAGCATGATCAGTGAATCATTGGTACTGGTATCCCCATCAACGGAAATCCGGTTGAAGCTCACATCACATACCTCTTTCAGGGCTTTCTTCAGCATGGCTTTACGGATGGCACAGTCGGTTGTGATATAGCACAGCATGGTACCCATATGCGGGTGGATCATGCCGGAACCTTTGGCAATGGCACCGATTGTCACTGTCTTTCCTTCCAGTTCAAACTGAATGGCATATTCCTTCTTGCGGGTATCGGTAGTCATGATGGCATGGGCCGCATCATCAGAACCGGACGGCGCATCCGTGAGTTCTTTGACCAGCTGTGGCAGGCCTTTGTGCATCGGCTCCAGATCCAGCGGCACCCCGATCACACCGGTGGAAGAAACAAGCACTTCTTCCGGCTTGATGCCAAGGGCATCCGCTGCCATCTTCTGCATGCCCTTGGCTGCTTCATCACACCCCGGGGCACAGGCATTGGCAATGCCGGAATTGGCAAAGACGGCTCTGACCGTTTCATTCTTCACGGTTTCCATATCCAGCTTTACCGGCGCGGCCTTGACTTTATTTAGAGTAAACAGGCCGGCACTGACAGCTGGCTTTTCACAGTAAATCAAAGCAATATCGAGGCTGCTGATAAAGTGAGCCTCTGAAGTCGGCTTTCCGGTTGATAAAGCCCAATTGGACTGATTCCAATTGGGGTTTTTCGATATTTGCCATAAAAATGCAGAATAAGAGCCTGTTACTGCTG
>JALCHG010000051.1:0-16047 GCA_022644565.1 Solobacterium sp.
CTCAGTTGGTCAGAGCCGTCGGCCCATAACCGACTGGTCGAAGGTTCGAGTCCTTCAGGGTCCACTTCACTTTGGAGGAATACCCAAGTGGTTGAAGGGACCGGTCTTGAAAACCGGTAGGTCGGGCAACCGGCGCCAGGGTTCGAATCCCTGTTCCTCCGCCTTCACCTGGTAAATGACAAGCGGGCAACATCCCTATATTATCGCGAGGTAGAGCAGCCTGGTAGCTCGTCGGGCCCATAACCCGGAGGTCGTTGGTTCAAATCCTTCCCTCGCAACCATTGGTCCTGTAGCTCAGTCGGTAGAGCACGGCACTGAAAATGCCGGTGTCGGCAGTTCAATTCTGCCTGGGACCACCATAAAATGAGTTCTGTTACAGGAACTCATTTTTTTGTCTCTCTGTATTTCTGTACCCTGTTTTCCTTTACATACGGTTAACAGAAACAGGAAAACGCGATAGAATGCTTTTATCTGTTTCAGCAATGGATAGAAAGCGGAGGATGTATGTCTGATTCTGAAAACAAACGTTTTCCTACACGCACGAGTCTTGTGATGTATTTTCTCAAAGGCAGCTGGCGTTTTTTTATTGCTGCCGTCATTGGTGCGGCAGGCATGCAGGTAATGGCGCTTGTCAATCCGAAGATCATCCGCTACACGGTGGACTCGGTAATTGGAAATGCGGCTTCTTCGCTGCCTGCCTGGGCCAATCATCTGATTGATCGGATCGGCGGTGTTCCCTATATCCGTGCCCATCTGTGGGTGATTGCTTTAGCTGTCATTGTTACAGCGGTAGTGAAGGCGGCATTCAGCTGGATTTACCGGGTATGCAATGCCAGCGGGGCAGAGACCCTTGTGGAGCGCATGCGCAACAAACTGTTTCATCATATTGAACATCTGCCTTACAGCTGGTTTTCAGCCAACCATACCGGCGATATCATTCAGCGCTGTACTTCCGATGTGGATACGATCAAGATGTTTGTTTCAGAACAGCTGACTATTCTGATCCGCATTGTCATCATGCTGGTGCTGGCCTTAGTTTATATGTTTCAGCTGAATGTGCGTATGACTGCCATTGCCTGTATTTTTCTTCCCGTTATTGTTCTCTACAGCTTCTTCTTTCATCATTCCATCGGCCAGGCTTTCCAGAAGATGGATGAAGAAGAAGGAAAACTTTCCGGCATTGCCCAGGAGAATCTGACCGGAGTCAGAGTGGTCAGGGCATTCAACCAGGAAAATTATGAAAAAGCCCGCTTTGAAAAGCAGAATAAGAAGTATACCGGCATGTGGGTTACGATGATGCGCCTGATGGCCCGCTTCTGGACCTCAGTGGATCTGATTGCCGGAATTGAGACGCTGACGATGACGGCAATGGGAGCATATTACGCTGTACACGGCACCCTTAGTGCCGGCAGCTACATTGCCTATCTCAACTACAATCTGCTGTTATTATGGCCGGTCAGAATGATGGGCCGGGTTATTTCACAGATGTCCAAGGCCGGTATTTCCATTGACCGTCTTGCCTATATCATGAATGCAGAAGAAGAACAGGATGATCCGGATGCGGTGGATACAGAACTGAAAGGGGATATTGTCTTCTCTCATGTACGCTTTGCCTATCCCAATAACAGTGAAGGCACACTGTGTGATGTATCCTTTACCATTCCTGAAGGCAGTACCGTCGGCATTATCGGCGCTACCGGTTCGGGCAAGAGCACATTGATGTATCTGCTGGACCGCCTGCAGGAATTGCAGGAGAATGGCGGTTCCATCACAATTAACGGTACAGATATCCGTAAAATCAGAAGAGAAAGCCTGCGCCGGCAGATCGGCATGGTTCTGCAGGAACCATACCTGTTCTCCCGGACGCTGGAAGAAAATATCCGCATTGCCCGGCCCAAGGCGACCCGGGAGGATATCCGTCAGGCCAGCCGGATTGCTTCACTGGATGGAACCATTCAGCGGTTTGAAAAGGGCTATGACACATATGTCGGAGAAAGAGGCGTGACGCTGTCAGGCGGACAGAAACAGCGGGCTGCCATTGCTCAGATGCTGATACGCAGGCCGCCGATCATGATCTTTGATGATTCTCTTTCTGCCGTGGATGCACAAACAGATGCCGAGATCCGCCGCTCTCTGAAAGAAAACACCCATGGCAGTACGGTCATCCTGATTGCCCATCGTCTGACTACCCTGATGAATGCGGATCAGATTATTGTCCTGGATCAGGGAAAGATCGCGGAACAGGGCACACATGAAGAACTGCTTGCAAAAAACGGCATTTACCGTAAGATCTATGATCTGCAGTTTGGAAAGGAAGCAGAATGAGTACAGCAGAAAAGACAAAGTCACTTCCCTGGTTCGGTTTTCCCAGGCTCTGGCCGTATATGAAGAAGTATAAGAAGTGGCTGATTACGGCCGTTGGCTGCGGTATCTTTGCCTCATTATGCGATTCCGTATGGCCTTTGTTTACAAGCTATGCCATCAACCACTTCATCGGACAGAATACGCTGGATACGATGAAACTGTTTATACTTGCCTATATGGTCTTACTGATTCTGCAGACCATTGCCAATTATGTTTCTTTAAGCGGCTGCGGCAGAATTGAAATGCATATCGACCGGGATCTGCGCAATGCGTCCTTCTCTCACCTGCAGACCCTGTCTTTTTCCTACTTCAGTCAGAACAACGTCGGCTATATTCATGCCCGGGTCATGTCCGATACAGGCAAGATCGGGGAAATGGCATCCTGGCGATTGATGGATATTGTGTGGAACGGATCGTATATCATCTTTGTCATTGTGATGATGCTTTCGATCAATGTAAAGCTTGCCTTGTTAGTTCTGCTGATCCTGCCGGTATCCATTCTGGTCATCAGCTGGTTTCAGAAAAAGCTTGTGGTCATGAACCGGCGTATCCGTGAAATCAATTCAAAGATCACCGGTGATTTCAATGAAGGTATTACCGGTGCCGGTTCCATCAAGACGCTGGTCATTGAAGATGTCATGCAGAAGGACTTTGAAGCAGATACATCACAGATGAAAGGGACTTCCATCCATACAGAACGGGTCAATGCCTGGTTCATTTCGCTGCTGACCATGATGAGTTCCACGGCCCTTGCCATTGTCTTATGGAAGGGCGGACATCTGACCATGGAAAATGCCATGCTGCTGGGTACATTCAGTGCTTTCATGACCTATGCCCTGGATCTGATCGATCCGATCCAGGCCATCATTGAAACCATCACGGCTCTGATCGGCATCCAGGTCAACATTGAACGGTTTACCGGGCTCATGGAAACAAAGTCGGAAGTGGCGGATACCCCGGAAGTCATCGCAAAGTATGGCGATACGTTCCATCAGAAACGTGAGAACTGGGAGCCTCTGCATGGTGATGTGGAGTTCAAAGATGTTTCCTTCCGCTATCCGGATGGTGAGGAATGGGTGCTTCAGCATTTCAATCTCAAAGTGCCTCAGGGCACCAGTGTTGCCATTGTCGGTGAAACCGGAGCGGGCAAATCAACTCTGGTTAATCTAGTGTGCCGTTTCTATGAACCTACTGAAGGACAGGTATTGATCGATGGCCGGGATGCCAGGGAAAGAAGCCAGTCATGGCTTCATGCCAATATCGGCTATGTTCTGCAGACACCGCATCTTTTCTCCGGCACAGTCCGGGAAAACCTGAAATACGGCAATGAAAGTGCCACGGATGATGAAATCTGGCATGCCTTGAAGCTGGTTCAAGCCGATCAGGTTGTAATGCGGATGGGAAAAGGGCTTGACAGTGAAGTCGGAGAAGCAGGCGATCTGCTTTCAACCGGTGAAAAACAGCTGCTGTCCTTTGCCCGGGCACTGTTAGCAGATCCGCGTATTCTTGTTCTGGATGAAGCGACTTCCTCCATTGATACAGTGACGGAAAAAGCCATTCAGAATGCCATTCAGACTGTCATCAGAGGCAGAACCAGTTTCATGATCGCCCATCGTCTATCAACGATTACAGATGCGGACGTGATTCTGGCGGTCAAAGACGGTAAAATTGTGGAACAGGGCACCCATCGTGAACTGATGAAGCAGAAAGGCTATTACTACAGTCTGTATACAAGACAGTTTGCCAATATGGCAGCTGATATGATTGAAGGACAGGAATCATGAAGAAACTGCTGATCCTGGGAGCCGTCACATGTGAAAATGTCACTTATGTGGAAAAACTCCCGAAGGGAAATGAAGAAATCAAACCGATCCGGATGGAAGAAAGACTGGGCGGCAGCGGCGCCCATATTGCCGGATTCATGAAAGGAATGAATCTGCCGTATATCCTTGCCGCATGTATCGGCAGCGGTGTATATGGAGAAAAGGCAGAAGAACTTTCCAGAGACCTTGAAGTGACGCTGCGCGATGAAGAGCCGGCCGGTTCTCTCTTGCGCATGATTGATACAGAGAAGAAACAGTCTTTTCTTCTGGTACCGGGCAGTGAATATACATTCCATGAAGAAAGCGTGGAAGATATCAGTAATGAGGAACTGGCCGGAGCCGTGGTATGCGGGGATTATCTCTGTGATGAAAATACGGATGTGCTGCTGGAGTGGATGAGCTGGCTGGAATGTCCCATTTACTTTGTGCCGGGTATCCGCATGGATGAGATTGATCAGCAGACACTGGAAAGCCTCTATTCGCTTTCCCCGGTTATTATTGCGGCAGGCAGAGATATCCTTGCCTTAAGCGGGGAAAAGGATCCCATTGCCGGCATGAAGAAGCTGCACAGCCTGAGCGGCAATGATGTCGCTGCTTTGCTTGGAAAGGCCGGGGCTGCGGCTTTGCATGGTGGACAGACGTACCGTACGGCAGAAAGTGAAGTGCTGGAAGAGGCGGATGACATCAGTATTGATGAATTTGCGGCCGGCTACTGCAGTGCCCTGCTTGGGCATGTAGACCGTAAGAACAGCCTTGTCTTTGCACTGGAAGCGGCCGAGCGCTGTACCCACCATGACCACCAGGCAGATGACTACGACTTTACAGCATTGAAACAGAGACTTGCGGAGATGATTATCCATGGCTGAAGACAGAACCATAAAAGGAAAAACAAAAGCGGACTTCAGGGGATGGCTCAACCGGCGCAGGGGCATAGACAAGATCTATGGCTTTCTGGACTTTGACGGTGTGATCAACCTCTACAACTTTGATATTTCCGATGATGAAGTAGTGAAGGAGAAGGCCAGAACCAATGAATTCTATGATCTGGACTGTGTTGCCAATCTGACTTCACTCTGCCTGCGCTATGACATTCATCTTGTCATCTCTTCTTCCTGGCGCTATTCCGGACTGCCGTACTGCATTGAATACCTGCATAAGGCAGGCCTGGATCCCCGCATAGATGTATGCGGTATGACGGAAACAGACTGGGGCACATACCGTGTCCAGCACGTCGTCAATTATCTTCTGGGTCATCCAGACTATGGCAACTATGTCGTCTTTGATGATCTGGATATGCCGGAACTTGGAAAGCATCTGATTCATTGTGAATCCAGGACCGGTCTGAATCAGAAAGTGACGGCAGAAGCCGATGACTATCTGTCCCGCTATGTAAGCCGGAAAGCTGAAATAGAAAAAATATAAAAGATCTGAAAAAAGTTCTTGCCAAAATCAGTCTTCGGTATATAATAAATGAGTAACGCGGATATGGCGGAACTGGTAGACGCGCTGATTTCAGGTGTCAGTGGGGAGACTCGTGCAGATTCGAATTCTGTTATCCGCACCATTCAATGAGACTGTGAAAACAGTCTCATTTTTTCTGCTTTCCGGCTTACAATAGAAGACAGAAGGGAGAACATATGGTTTTACTGACAGATCATCCATATCACTGCACACTGAAGGCAAAACTGCCTTTTCCAATCGGTACCGTATCAGCGGAAGGCACATTGACAAAAACAGGCATAGACTCTGTTGAAGTCGATGTCAGTGCCAAAGGGCATGACAGGCATCTGAGCGGAAAGATCGAGAATGATACATATTCTCTAGAAACGACGGTCAGGGGCCTGCCGGCAGGCGCTGTATTCACCATTGATGAAAAGGGAAAGATCGATGGGACAGCGTATGCCTGGAAGTTCAGAAATGTCAGCTTCAGCGGCAGTGTAGAGGACAGGTGATGAACCTGTTCTTTTTCTGTGATGATTGTCTGAAACTGTAAAGAATATGTAAAATAAAAGTTCAGACTTTCTATGATATCGGTTAAAATCATCTGTATGAACAGAACGGTTATCAAAAAAGGGTGGATGATTTTCTTTCTCTGCCTGTATGTCGGCTTATTTCTAATCGCGACATGGAAAGATCTTTCCATCTCCATGTATGCCACTTCACACGCACCTGCCTGGTATGTACATGCCGGTGATGCAGTCGGTACGGCCATACCGACATGTACCGCCGGGGTGGGATGTGCCGGTCTTTATCAGTGTGAAAGAAGAGAAAAGAAGAAGGGACAGTGGTTCTGGCTGCTGCTCTTTGTGCTTCTTGCTTTTCTGACAGGCTGGCTGCTGTTTCGCCATGGCAGTACGGTCAGTATGATCATTGGCACAGCTGTGACGGCAGTGATCTATCTCTTTGTATTTATGACGGCAGGAAAGGCAATGGACGGCTCAGATGAAAATATACATACAGTATGTCTGGCCATTATTGCGGATGTGATTCTTTCCATGGTCATTGTCAATGTTCTCAAGCTGATCTGGGCCCGTCCCCGCTTCATCTATATGGATGATCCGCAGCGTGAATTCAAAGCCTGGTATGTGATCAATGGACCGGCGCTTGTAAGCGATGCATATAAGAGCTTTCCCAGTGCCCATACGGTCAGTGCCGGTACAAGCCTGAGCCTCTGCTGGCTGCCATGTGCCTGTACTAAGCTCAAAGACAGAAAGAAGACGATCTTAGTGCTTACCTGGATTGTGATTCTGTTTGTGGCAGTGTCAAGAATTTTTGCGGGCATGCATTTTCTGTCCGATACATTAGGCGGCATGGGACTTGCTGTACTGATCTATTGGCTGCTGGACAGACGGGTTTGTAGGAATGAAACAAAAGCGGTAGACTGAGAAGCTGGAAAGAAGGTTTTTATGAAAAATATTGATGCACAGACACTGACATCCTTACGTGAGAATTATCTTTCAGATGAAAAAGCAAGAGTGGTCAGACATGCTCTGACCCGCAATGATATCGGTTCGATATCCCGCTCACTTGAAGCAGAAGAGAACAATCCTGACTTCTTTTCCATCAATCTGAAAACCATGCCGGTTACCAATCAGCTGCAGTCCGGCCGCTGCTGGATCTTTTCCAGCATGAATGTATTGAGAGAAAAGATTGGTAAAAAATATCATATCAAGGAATTTGAACTGTCCCAGAACTATATTGCCTTCTATGACAAGCTGGAAAAAGCCAACTGGTTCATGAACTGCGTCATAAATGAAAAGAATGAACCGGCCGACAGTGAAACAAACCGCTTCCTGCTGGAAATGGCAGTAGGAGACGGCGGCCAGTGGAACATGCTGGTATCCCTTGTCAAGAAGTACGGCATCTGCCCCAAGACAGCCATGCCCGAAACATACCAGTCTTCTCATACAAACCGCATGAATCTGATCCTCAACCGCAGACTCAGAAAGTTTGCGGCTGACATCAGACATATGAATGAGGAAGAAACAGAGCAGTACAGACAGAAGACTCTGAAGGAGATTTACGGCCTGATTGCCAGCTGCTTCGGCATGCCGCCGGTGAAATTCGATTTTGTCTACTATGATGACAAGGACAATTACCATTGCGAGCATGATGTGACCCCGCTGTCCTTCTACCATGATTATCTTGGAGAAGATCTGGATGACTATGTGGATCTGATCAACGGACCGACCGCAGATAAGCCTTACTACCATACCTATACGGTGAAATACCTCGGCAATGTGGTGGACGGCAATCCGGTATGTATGCTGAATGTGCCGATGGAAGAGCTGAAGGAAGCGATCATTGCCCAGCTGAAAGACGGCAGCCCGGTATGGTTCGGCTGCGACTGCAGACCGGATGGCGATCAGACAACCGGCTTATGGGATGATGGCGCCAATGACTACGGCTTCACATTCGATATGGATCTGGATATGACAAAGGCTGAGATGCTTGATTTCCGTCAGTCCGCCATGAACCATGCCATGGTGCTGACCGGGGTGAACCTGGTGGATGGAAAGCCGACCAGATGGAAGATTGAAAACAGCTGGGGTGACAAGATTGCCAATAAGGGCTATTTCATTGCCTCGGATTCCTGGTTTGATGCCTATGTCTATACGGCTGCGGTAGAAAAGAAGTTTATCAGTGAGAAGGCTTTGAAGGCTCTTGATGAAAAGAGCATTGAGCTGAAGCCCTGGGATCCATTTGGAACCCTGGCTGAATGAAACTGCTGACATCTGTTTTCCTGTACAGGGAAGACAGATGTTTTTTTCAGGATAACTGGTATCCGGCTGAGACAGATTGTGATTTCCGGTTTATCACGAATTGGACAGGTGGTAGAATAAATGAAGATCTGGAGAGTTAAATGAAAGTAGGAATCATATCACTGGGGTGTGCCAAGAATCTTGTCGATACGGAAAATGTTCTCGGCATGCTGAAATATGCGGGAGTGGAGATGACCACTTCCTATGATGAAGCAGATGCGATCATCATCAATACATGCGGTTTTATTGAAAGTGCCAAGACAGAAGCCATTGAGACAATCCTTGATACGGCGGATCTGAAGGAAAAGAACTTGAAGAAGCTGATTGTCATGGGGTGCCTGGTCAAGCGCTATAAAAAGCAATTGGAAGAGGAAATGCCGGAAGTAGACCGGTTTGTTTCCCTGGAGGAATATCCTTCACTTGGCACAATTCTGTCTGAAGAGCTGGGATTGAAGATAGCGGACAACTATGGCCGGGTGCCCCGGATGCTTTCGGGCAAGCCATGGATGGCTTATCTGCAGATCAGTGACGGCTGTTCCAACCGCTGTGCGTTCTGTGCCATTCCCAATATCAGAGGGCCGCTGCACTCCCGCAGGGAAGAAGATATCCTGCGCGAAGCGAAGGATCTGATTGCCCATGGGGTGAAGGAGATTACGCTGGTTGCCCAGGACTGTTCCAAATACGGCTTTGACAAGGATCACCAGTTCCATCTGAAGCAATTGCTTCAGAAGCTTGATGCGCTGGAAGGAATCCACTGGATCCGCATGCTGTATCTCTATCCGGATGAAGTTCAGCCGGGACTGATTGAAACGATCCGGCAGTCAAAGCATATCCTGCCTTACTTTGACATTCCGACCCAGAGCGGCAGCGACCATGTCCTGCATGCCATGCGCCGGGCAACAAGCAGACAGAAAATACTCGATCTGACTTCTCTCATCCGGCGTGAACTGCCGGATGCCGTTCTGCGCACAACCCTCATTACCGGTTTCCCGGGTGAAACGGAAGCAGACTATGAAGAGACATTATCCATGATCGAACAGGTGCAGTGGGATCATCTCGGGGCATTTACCTATTCCCGAGAAGAAGATACGCCGGCCTTTGATATGGTGGATGATGTGCCAGCTGAAGAGAAGGAGAGAAGACAGAAGAACCTGCTGGCCATGCAGGAGAAAATTGCGCTGTCGCTTCTTGAAAAGAGAGTCGGCAGAACGATGGAAGTGTTAGTGGAAAGCGTGGATCCTCTGACTGACATGTATATCGGCCGTACAGGGGAAATGGCCCCGGACCATGTGGATGGGGAAGTGCGTTTCCATACGGAGAAGAACTATATTCCGGGTCAGTTTACCCGGGTGAAGATAACAAAAATCAGCGGTGAAAATCTGATAGGTATAGATCAGCAGGAGGAATAAGTGATGAAAACCTATATCGGGATCGATCTTGGCGGTACCAATGTCAGAGTAGCCAGGGTAGATGATGAGGGAAATGTTCTTTCCCAGATCAAGGGGCCTTCCTATGGTACGGAAGGGCCGGAAAAAGTACTGTCCAATCTGAAAGGCATGGTGCGTCAGATTGAAGGATGGGAAGAGTGTGAAGGCATCGGCGTCGGGGTGCCGGGGCCGGTCGACACAAAAAACGGCACCATGGTGCTGTCCACCAACCTGCCGGGCTTCAAGGGCTATCCGTTTGCCAAAGCTTTGAAAGATGAATTCCACATGCCGGCATATCTGGATAATGATGCCAATGTGGCAGGTCTTGCCGAAGCGCTGGTCGGCGCCGGCAGGGGCCTGGATGTTGTGTTCTATACAACCATGTCAACCGGCATCGGCGGTGCTCTGATTGTTCATGGCAAGACGGTATCCGGCAAGCACGGTTTCGGAGCGGAAGTAGCCAATATTGTCATTGACCGCAGCAGAGAAAAGATCAATTACCTCAATGTCGGTGCGATTGAAAATGAAGCATCCGGTACTGCTGTAACCCGTAAGGGAAGAGTCGTATTCGGAGAAGATAAGATCCATAATGCCGGTGATGTCTTCAACCTTGCTGCAGAAGGCAATAAAGAAGCAGAGAAGATCGCTGCCCAGGTTGAAGAAGACCTCGGCCAGTACTTCGCTACAGTTGCCTGTGTCTGTGACCCGGATATGTTTGTACTGGGCGGCGGCATGATGAAGAGTGCTGACAAGTTCCTGGACGGTGTGATTGAAAATTATAAGAAGTATTCCCATAAGGAAGTCTGGGATACGCCGTTTGTGGAAGCGAAGCTGGAGGAGCCGGGTGTGATCGGTGCCGCCATGCTGGTAAAGTCCAACAGCACAGAAGACTGAGAGCTCTTAAAGATTCTTCAGGAAAACAGCCTGAAGAGTCTTTTTCTATGTTTTATGCTAGAATACACATGCTATGACAGTTTTTCATATATCAGATGTAAAAAAATATACAAGATGTCCCCGTCTTTTTGTCTATGAGCAGCACGCTGAACCAAGAGAATACCGTCCTTTTGTCAGACTGGATGAGCAGGTCACGGCCATCGCAGCAAAGAAGCTCGGCATTGACAAGTGTTTTCTGGGGCAGCGCGGAGATGCGCCTGAGAAGGCATTAGCTGCTTTGAAGGAAGAAGAATGGCTGGTGAAAGCCAGGTTTGAATACCATGATCTCAGAGTCAAGGTGCCGTTTCTGCATAAGATGGAAGACGGATGGATGCTGTATTTCCTCTTCATCGGCCTTTATCCTCATGCGGATGACATGCAGTTCTATTGTGATACGGTATGGGTGCTTGAACATAACGGCATTGCCGTAAAGGATGTACGCATCATCCACCTCAACGCTGCCTACCGCCGGGGAAAAGAACTGGATCCCGAACAGCTGTTTGTGGTTTCAGATGCGTTCTACAATACCAATAACAATCCCACCATGCCGGCCATGATGGAAATCCGTAAGAAAATGAAAGAGCCGGGAGCGATTCTGGATGCGATGCAGCTTGTCAGTGAAAAGGATCTTGGCAGACCGGAACGCACTGCCAGATGTGCAGGAAGGATGAAATGCCGCTATTATGACACCTGCTTCCCGGATGAGCTGGCCCTGCCGGACAATTCCATCCTGAATCTTGTTTCTTCCCAGCATAAATACGAACTGTATGCGGAAGGAAAGACAAGACTGAAAGAGGCGGATCCGGAACGGATTGAAGCCAGCCGCATGCAGTATGCCCAGATTATGGCGGATCGGGATGACGGCATCTATGTGGACCGGATGGGCTTGAAAGCATGGCTGAGCCGGATCAGCTATCCGATTTCCTTCCTTGATTTTGAATGGGAGCGCTTTGCCATACCGCCGTATGAAGGCATGCGGCCGTATGATGTGCTTCCCTTTGAATATTCCCTGCATATCATGCAGAAAGATGGTACGGTTACCCATAAGGTATTCCTGTCCAAGCATGATGACCGCCGGGTCATGGCGGCTTCATTGATTCAGGAAATACCGGAAACAGGCAGTGTCATTGCCTATAATGCAGAAGGAGCGGAAAAGCTCAGAATTGCGGAGTTTGCGGATCAGTTTCCGGAGTATCGTAATGCGCTTCTTTCCATCAATGAAAGGATGGAAGATCTGCAGCTGCCGTTTGTCTGCGGTACGGTCTATCACATCGGCATGGCCGGCCAGTGGTCTTTGAAGAAGATTATGTCCGTCATGAATGATGCCTCCTACAACGATCTTGCCATTCATCAGGGCATGGATGCGGTATTCGCCTGGCGGCATCTGGATCATGATGAACATCCGGACAATGAACAGGAAATCATTGATGATCTGAAAAAATACTGCGGCATGGACTCCTATGCCATGACCGTGGTCTATCGGTGGCTCTTGAAACTGGCTGAACAGGAATGAAGCGTTCCTGTTTTTTCTTTTCATCATATTTGCATTTATGTCAATTGAATGCGGACATGAAAAACGGGTATAATACAGGTAAAGAAAGAGAGAGTGAACTGAAATACAATAATGCAATTTACCGCACATGTACTGTAGACAGGAGGTGTCATATATGCGGTTTGAAATAGTAGGAAAAAATGTAACCATTACGGAGGCCATGAGAAACCAGATTGAGAAGAAGCTCTCTACGCTGGAGAAGTATCTTCTGATTGATCCGAATACAACGGCCAGGGTTGTTGCCCGTGTTTACCCCAACAGCCAGAAGGTTGAAATCACCATCCCGACCAAGGTTGGCATTCTCAGAACTGAAGTGGTCAATAAGGATTTCTACGCAGCAGTTGATCTTGCCATTGATAAGCTGGAAGATCAGATCAGAAGACAGAAGACAAGACTGTCAAGAAGACATAAGGATAACCTGGCAGAAGCTTTCGTTGAAGAAGATGTCAAAGAAGAGGAAGCTGAGGATATCCCGGTCAAGACAAAGACCATCACTGCTGATGTTATGGATCTCGATGAAGCGATCATGCAGATGGAACTGTCCGGACATGATTTCTACATCTACACAGATGATGAAAGCGGCAAGGTATCTGTTGCCTATCGCCGCAAGGATGGCAATTACGGACTGATTGAAGTTCAGTAGGCACTTGAAAAGGAACCGGTTAACCGGTTCCTTTTATCTGTTTTATGCCTGTGACAAAATGTGTATCGTGTACAGATGGGATAATGCATCTTGTTATTCTGCATATTATTCAATATTAGCCTAAAATAACTGCTAATCTGATAAATTTATTTCCCACAGTAATGACAAATTGGGTAATAATAAAACCATAACAAGGGGCGTCAGGAAGAAAAGGAGAAATGAATATGCCTCCTGATGAAAGTCAGAACAATTATTTGGCTGCCGCAGAATACGTTGGCAGAATCTATCGGCTGAATGTTCTCAGAACAGACACAGCCCGTATCTCCGGGGACCTGTACATTCATGCACAGGCATACGCAGATAATCTTTCATTCATTTCCGTTGTAGACAGAGTCCTGATGGAATGCACGGAAAACGCAAGACACGTTATTATGCATGACTATCTGATGAAATCGGAACCGAACTGGTTCCTCATGTACTTCTCAAGATCACATTATTATGTGGTCCGCCAGAAAGCGGCAAAAGAATTCATCAATTGCCTGAATCTGAAGCTGTAGATCAGCATCTGCCGGAAAGACGCCCCAGGCAGATCTGCCGTTCCTGTCTGTAAGAGCGGGGGAATTCTTCATCCTGCTGACAGGAACGGCATCATTTTGCTTT
This sequence comes from Solobacterium sp., assembly GCA_022644565.1. Classification (GTDB taxonomy): domain Bacteria; phylum Bacillota_I; class Bacilli_A; order Erysipelotrichales; family Erysipelotrichaceae; genus Bulleidia. The sequence continues at coordinate 13,665 of JALCHG010000051.1, forward strand.
CAGCGGCATTGTATCCTGAAAAGATCCGTGCAGACCGGTATAAAAAGGCTGTGAAAACCGCATTAATAAATTGTACGTGATTATAAACGATGGTAAAATACGTGGTAGAAAGTACGTGTTGATTACGATTTATCTCATTTGAAAAACTGAATCAGATCATTCTGTCATACCTTCATGCCATCTCAGTCAACATGAAGGAAGAAAGCGTTTTCCAGCATGATGAACGTATGACACGTGACTTGCTGATATTTAAGCGATAGGAGGATATAGATTTCATGCTTAAAGGTATTGCTGCTTCTCAGGGTATTGCAATCGCAAAAGTCTACAAGCTTGAACAGCCTGTACTGAACATTCAGAAAGAGGATGCCGATCCGGACAAAGAACTGGCAGCTCTTGACGCAGCCTTCAAGAAGACTGTTGCTGACATTGAAAAGATCAAGGAAGTTGCTTCCAAGAGCCTGAAGGCGGAAGAACTTGCCATTTTCGATGCCCATCTGACCATGGCCAATGATCCGGAATTCCGCAACATGATTGAGGAAGAAATCCGCAATAATAAGGAAAATGCTGCTTTCGCTGCCAAGACTGTATCTGACCAGATGGTCGGCATGTTTGAAGCAATGGAAGATGAGTACATGAGAGGAAGAGCAGCTGATATCAGAGATGTCTCCTTCCGTCTGATGTGCAATCTGACCGGTCTTGAAATTCCTAATCTGGCTACACTGGACAAGGAAGTTATTGTTGTTGCCAAGGATCTGACACCTTCTGATACAGGTTCTCTGAACAAGGAATATGCCAAGGGCTTCGCAACCGAAGTAGGCGGCCGCACAAGCCACAGTGCCATCATGGCCCGCTCTCTTGAGATTCCGGCTGTTGTCGGTGTCAAGGGCATCATGGATACAGTTAAGACAGGCGATCTTGTCATTCTCGATGCCATCAATGGTGAAGTGATTACCAACCCGAGCGATGCACAGGTAGAAGAATACAAGGCCAAGGCTGAGGCTTTCCGCAAGGAAAAGGAAGCACTGAAGGCTCTGAAGGATCAGCCGTCTGTTTCTACAGATGGACACAAGGTTCTGCTTGTCGGCAATATCGGTTCTCCGGCTGATGTTGAAGGTGTTCTCAACAATGGCGGCGAAGGTGTCGGTCTGTTCAGAACAGAGTTCCTCTATATGAAGAGTGAGGATGACTTCCCGGATGAAGATACACAGTTTGCAGCTTACAAGCAGGTGCTGGAAGGCATGAACGGCAGACCGGTCGTAATCCGTACACTGGATATCGGCGGTGATAAGAAGCTGAAGTATTATACATTCCCTGAAGAAATGAACCCGTTCCTCGGTGTTCGTGCAATCCGTTTCTGCCTGCAGAGAAAGGATATCTTCAGAACTCAGTTAAGAGCACTGCTCAGAGCTTCTGTTTATGGTCATCTGTGCATCATGTTCCCGATGATTGCTACAGTTGCTGAATTCAAGGAAGCAAAGGGCATCTATGATGAAGAAAGAGCTAAGCTCATTGCGGAAGGCGTCAAGGTCGGCGAAGATGTAGAAGTCGGCTGCATGATCGAAATTCCGGCAGCGGCTGTCCTTGCGGATCAGCTGTCCAAGTATGCTGACTTCTTCTCCATCGGTACTAACGATCTGATTCAGTACTCCATGGCTGCTGACCGTATGAGCCAGTCTGTTTCCTATCTGTATCAGCCGCTGAACCCGTCCATCCTGCGTGAAGTCAAGATGACTATTGACGGTGCACACAAGCATGGCAGATGGTGCGGTATGTGCGGTGAGATGGCCGGCGATGAACTGGCAGCTCCGGTACTGTTAGGTCTGGGTCTGGATGAGTTCTCCATGAGCGCTACATCCATTCTGAAAGCACGTAAGATCATCAACGGCCTCAACTATGAGGAGATGAAGAAGCTGGCTGACCAGGCTCTTGAAATGGATACCATGGACGAGGTCAAAGCCCTTGTCGAAAAGACCCTGAAGTAATTGATGCGCTTCAAGAGATTTCTTTCCTGAAAAAGGAAGGAGATCTTTTTCTTTTTCCTGAAGGAAAAGAAAAACCTCCGTCTTTTAATGGCGGAGGAATCGGATCAGTCTGTCAACAGCTGCAGCCAGCGTGACGCCGAGCGCCGCAAACAGGGCAATTGCCATAAACAGCCAGGGCATGCGTGCCATCTTGTTTCTTACCATACGTTTCACTTCCTCTATCTATAATGTACGCAATGAAGATTAAGTTTCCACGCAGGTCTGCGTGAACTATTCGGCTACAAGTAACCGAGCTTCCAGACGGCTGATGCCGTCTTTCTTTTTTCCTGTGTTTCCAGCATGTCAGGAATACTTCCGTATCTCAGAGTCACCCATGAGGCGCGATGCATTCTGCTGTAGTT
>JALCHG010000052.1:0-15713 GCA_022644565.1 Solobacterium sp.
CTATCCTGATGATGAGTACTTCTTCCTCAGGTTATTTGATGCCAGTCGAAAGAAGTCCAGATTCAGCTAGTCTGTCTGCCTATACACATGAATAAGGACTGAGCCAAAAAAATATGGTGAATATTCTGGAAACAGATGCTTTAACCAAAGAAGAGATCAAGGCCGGATGCCGCTATGTCATGGATTCCGGTGCCGACTGCAAGTCCATTCCGGCTGTACTCAACCTCAGGCGCTGATGCTTTTCCTTCCGGCTTTCAGGTGATCCCTGGAAGCCTTTTTACATCCTGCTTCTGTCCTTGTCAGAGTATACTGTTGTTATGTTATATCTGTTTGTGCCGCTGTACAGTGAAGCGGCGGATCTGATTCATCACCTTCAGCTGAAGAAGAGAAATTATGTACATGGCATTGACAGCTTTGTCAGTGCGGATGGACAAACGGTTCTGACCCTTACCGGCAGCGGAAAGGACAGTGCGATTGCGGTGATCAGTGCCATTCTGGCAGTGCTTGTGCCGGGAAGAGATGATTTCATGCTGATGTTTGGCAGCGGGGCCGGTACGGACTCGCGTATGCATGGATTGTATCAGGCCTGTGTCATTGAGGATGAAGTACTGAACAGAAGATATTATCCGGATATGATGTGGAAGACAGATGTGCCCTGGGCGCATTTTGTCACAGTATCTGCGGTGAAAGGAAAGGAAGAGCTGCAGGCATATCGGAATTCTGATATGCCGGTGCTTGTGGATATGGAATCGGCCGGGGCCTGTTATGCAGGGTCAAGGCATTTAGGTCCGCATCAGATGCTGTTTCTGCGCTTTGTCAGTGATAATGGAGAAAGTGTCAGGGCAGAGGATATGAAAGAGATGGCAGCCGGGTATACACAGAAGATTGTCAGTATTATGGATATGCTGGAAAGTGTAAAACAACAGCAGAGAAATGTGCAGGTTGATGAAGTGCTGCTAGCAGAAACAGCACGGTACATGCATGCCAGTGTGACGATGGAACGGCAGCTGCGGCAGCTTTTTGTGTATGCCGCTGCTGCCGGGGTGGATTTATCCGATTCAATCAGGGATCTGATGAAACAGGAATGTAAAACAAGAGAAGAAGGAAAGAAGGTGCTTCATGTTATTGCAGAGATGCTTGATGCCTGATTTTACCTGTATCTATGTGGAAAAGGGAATACGGCATCATTTCCGTACGGAAGAGATACTGAAGCACTTTCCCAGTGCAGAAGTGATTGAAATCAATGCGTATGAGGACATCTTCAACCGTTCCCGGCAGTCTTATCTTCTGCAGCAGAAGTCACGGGCATTGATTCTGGCTGAGCACAGAGGACAATTGGTATATCAGGGGTCGCCTGTGTGCCAGTCTTTTGATCAGAATTACTTCTATTACACGTCTTCGATCATGAACTGTCTGTATGACTGTTCCTACTGCTGGCTGAAGGGGCTGTACCAGAGTGCGGCGGTGGTGATTTTTGTGAATCTGGAAGATACATTCCATGAAGTGGAGAAGATGCTGGAAGAACATCCGGTGTATCTCTGTGTGAGCTATGATACGGATTTACTGGGCATGGAAAGTATCTGCCATTATGTTTCTGCCTGGTGTGATTTTACCTGCAGGCATGAGAATCTCAGCATTGAAATACGCAGTAAGGGCGGTGTTCTGCCAGCCTGTCTGTCCGTATGTGAGCGGACGATACTTGCCGTGACGGTTTCACCTGAGAGGGCGTGCCGTGACTATGAGCCTGGGGCACCTTCGTTGGAGAAGCGGATTGCCTTATTGCAGGAAGGCATGAAGCGGGGGATGCCGGTAAGGCTCTGTTTTGATCCGGTGCTGGTTTATCCGGGCTGGCAGAAGGAGAATGAGGCATTGTTGCAGAGACTGAATGAAGAGATTGATTTCAGTCAGGTAAGGGATGTGAGTCTTGGTACATTCAGACTGTCGGCTTCGTATATGAAGAAAATGAGAAAAGAGGATCCTTCCTCTGTCATCCTGCAGTATCCGTATGTGTGTACAGATGGGTTCTATCATCTGGAGGATGAGAAAGAAAAGGAAACGGAAGAGACGATGCTTGCAATGATCAGTCAGTACATAAATAAGGAAAAGGTGTTCTTATGGCGGTCGCTTTAGTGACAGGTGCTTCAAAAGGTATCGGAAAAGCCATGGCGGAAGTGCTTGTACAGGAAGGCTATGAAGTCTATGGCATCGGCCGCACATTTGAAGCAGATACCCATGGCGTACATCCGGCTGTACTGGATTTAAGGGATGAGAAACAGGTCAATGCGTTTCTTGCGTCTTTTCAGGCCGGGCAGCTGAAGGTGCTTGTGAACTGTGCCGGCAGCGCCTATTATGGCATGCATGAAGAGATCCGGCCGCAACAGATTCATGAGATGGTTCGGGTGGATCTTGAAGTACCGATGGTGTTATGCGGGAAGTATCTGAGAATACTCAGAAGGAATCGGGGCATCATTGTCAATGTGTGTTCTGTTACGGCAGTGGATGGTTCACCGCATGCGGCCGTGTATGGGGCACTGAAGGCAGGCCTGCTTGCTTTTACAAAAAACATCATGAAAGAAAACCGGAAATTCGGGATGAAGGCTGTGGCTGTTCTGCCGGATCTGACGGATACTGAACTGTACCGCCATGCGGATTTTCGACCGAAGGGAGGCTGTGCATTGAATGCACAGGAAGTGGCGGAATGTCTGAAATGGATTCTGGAAGATGAGAACCGTATTGTGGAAGAGATTGTTCTAAGACCGCAGTATAACGGGATTGAGAGGATGAAGAAGAATGGAAGTAAGCATTGATACAAAGGTAAAAGATATATATCCGCAGGTCAGACTTGGCTGTATGCGTTTTGAAGCGGAAGTAAAAGAACCGGATGAAGCATTCTGGAAGTATATGGATGAAGAAGTACTGCCTGAGGTCAGAAAAAGAATAGAAGGTGTTTCCTGGAGTGAGATGCCGGGTGTCAGGGGCAGCCGCAGAGCCTATCAGGCACTTGGACGCAATCCCGGCCGGTACAGAGTATCTTCGGAAGCGCTTTTGAGAAGAGTCAGAAGAGGGGATAAACTGTATCACATCAACAGTGTGGTGGATGTCAACTAACCCCGCCCCATAAAGGGTCGAGGCTTGCAGGGCCTTGATTCCCTTTACGGACAGCAGGTTTTGTATCTCATCCATCTGGTCCTGACGTCACATCTTTTGATATGCTCCCAGACTGTGTGTTAGCTCACATTCCTCGGTACAGAGGACTATGGATACATCATCGGGCAGTTGACAATGCCCGTCACTAGCCGTGAGATATGCTCACGCTGAGTTAGTTATTCAGATTTACGAATCCGTGGGTGTTCGTCGCCAGAGACATACTGCGTGCCAAGAAGCTGAAGATTCATAGCGCCAATGCGATCATCATTTGACTGATAGCCACACCCATCACAAATATATGTATGAGTGTCATGATGCCTGTTCTCCTTCAGAATTCTGCCACACTTCGGGCATCTCTGAGACGTGTAATCTGCTGGAACTTTTAATACAAAAGAGCCTGACGCTTCTGCCTTGTATGACAGAAATTGCTCAAACTGGTAGAACGTCCAGCTTCGTAATTCGTTGCGGCCGCCATTGTTTCGGTTTTTCAGATTGTCTTCACTGAAGCTGACACCTTTAAGGTCTTCAATCACAAACAATGTTCCGCTTCCATAGGTATCGACGAGTGTCTTTGATAAACGATGGTTTGTATCATTCATCCAACGGTTCTCTCGTCCAGCCAATTTCTTTAAGCGGCGCTTTGCGGATTTTGTGCCTTTTGCCTGCAATTCAGCTCTGACATCATTAAACTTCTGACGTCTGCGCATTACGTTTTTACCAGAGACGAAAATAGACCTGCCCTTTTCGTCATATGAGGTGAGGATAAAGCGAAGGCCACGATCAATACCAACTACATGAGATGGCTTTTCTCTGTTAAATGATTCATCAATTTCCTTTGATGCAGGAATATGGAAGTACCATTCTCCAAGCAGAGAAACCAGTTTCCCTGTGCCAAACTGCCATGAGCCATCAAAATATTGTTCAAAACAATCAGGTACATCAAAGCCGACTTTGACACGTTTAGACAGTGTGTTCAAGGAAAGCTTAACCTCGCCGGTTTTCTTGTCTGTGACAAAGCTGTAGTCACGATTACGCACCAGATCGGCCTGCGGTCTTCTAAACTGAATAGGTTTCCACAGCCATTCCAGCGTCCGTGCTTCATAATGAGGCTTGTTGTGCTCATCCAGCCATTTATACGGTTTCTGTGCAAGCTGCTCCTGCACCGTTTTGTAACGGGCAGTAACAGTCTTGCATGCTGAAATGGTCATCTGAGACTTCAAGCCAAATGACTCACGGACGGTTTGATACATTGCGTCCTGAAGAACCATAAAGTTAAGCGGGAAGCCATGCTCAAACACATATTCTGATAGCTTTGTACAGGCTTCAGAATACTTGCTTGTCAGTTCTTCCAGCAGTGGAACTTCAGACTGTGGAACGTGGATATGCAGTTTTATCGTCTTTACAGCAGTTGTCATATCTTCACCATATATAATATAAATATTGGTGATATTCAATAATAAAAACCAAGGCTGATTTTGAAATGCAAAACCGCCCCATAAAGGGACGTGGCTTCTACCGATTAAAAGGTTAAAAGGTTTTTGTGAAATAGTATGGATGAAAAGAAGATTGAAGCGCAGATTCAAGAGGGCAGAACATTTTTGAAGACTGATGGATTTGAAGTGGATGAAGATTATGAAACGGATCAGCAGCTGGGAAAGAAACAGCCGCCTTTAGTCAAGGCGCCGATGAGAGAAGAGCGGATTGTACTGCCGAAGGATTTTGATCATCTGGACATGGAGAATGACTTTCTGAAGGTGATCAATACCAGAAGATCACATCGGGTCTATTGCGGCAGAAAGATGAAGCTGCTGGAACTGAGCTGTCTTTTATGGTGTGCCCAGGGTATTGAAGGCATCAGGGGAAAGTCATATGCGACGCTTCGTACGGTACCGTGCGGCGGGGCCAGACATGAGTTTGAGTGCTATCTGATCATTCAGAATACAGAAGGGCTGAAGGATGGACTGTATCATTATCTGCCCTGGTACCATGCTCTGGAATGCCTGAAGGAAATGGATGATCTCAAAGAAGTGATTGATCATGCGCTGGATGAGCAGATATGGGCAGAGAAAGCCAATGTGATTTTTCTTTTCAGCTATGTGTGTTACAGGGCAGAATGGCGCTATGGGGTGGGTGCGGCCCGAATGATCATGGCGGATGTCGGCCATATCGGTGAGAATCTGTATCTTGCCTGTACGAGCATGCATTTAGGCGGATGCGGGGTCGGAGCACTGGATGGAACGTATTGTGATGCACTGTTTAATCTTGATGGAAAGGAAGAGTTCATGCTGTATGCCATGCCGGTCGGCACGATTGATGAAAAAGATGCGGTACATGAAGATGATATTTATGCGTTTGTAAAGGAGCAGGGATTATGAAATATGATTTTGAAACAGAAATAGATCGTCATGGGATGGATGCCCTGGCGGTGGATCACATAGAGTTCATGCAGAAACAGGGCATCCATGAAGGCTTTGACTTTATTCCCATGTGGGTAGCGGATATGAACTTTCCTGTCGCTGCCTCCATTCAGGATGAAATCATCAAACGGGCCAGGCATCCGTGCTTCGGCTACTTTGAACCATCCGACGCATATTACAGGGCGATTGAGACATGGCACACCAGACATAAGGGTGTCAATGATATCACAAAGGAAGTCATCGGCTATGAAAACGGTGTGCTGGGCGGGGTGATATCCGCATTGAAGGTATTTGCGGCAGCGGGTGATGCGGTACTGCTGCACAGTCCGACTTATCTTGGCTTTACCCACAGTATTGAAAGCAATGGCTATCATATTGTGCATTCTCCTTTAGTAAAGGATGAGAGCGGCGTATGGCGCATGGATTATGAAGACATGGATCGTAAGATCAAAGAGAATCATATTCATGTATGTGTCATGTGCAATCCTCATAACCCCTGTGGAAGAGTATGGACAAGAGAAGAGCTTGAAAAAGCCATGGCGGTCTTTGAAGCCAATGATGTATGGGTGATCAGTGATGAGATCTGGTCGGATCTGATGATGAACGGCCATACGTATACGCCTTTGCAGAGTGTCAATGCATGGAGCCATGACCATACCATTGCCTTCTATGCTCCAAGCAAGACGTTCAACCTGGCGGGACTGGTCGGCAGCTATCACATCATCTACAATAAGGCTGTAAGAGAAAGAGTGGAAGCAATCGGCGCCAAAACCATATACAATGCCATGAATGTCCTTTCCATGCATGCATTGATCGGAGCATACAGTGAAGAGGGAGAAAACTGGCTGCAGCAGCTGCTGGAAGTTCTGTCAGATAATGTGACATATGCCTCTGCCTATGCGAAGGAACATTTCCAGGGTGTGGATGTGTTTGAGCCGGAAGGCACGTATATGCTGTTTCTGGACTGCCGCAGGTGGCTTGAAGCACATCATATGGACAGCCGGGCATTAGTGGAAAAGGGCTGGTCCTATGGCATCGGCTGGCAGGATGGAGCACAGTTTCAGGCACCGGGGTTTATCCGCCTGAATCTGGCTTCACCGCATCATGTCATTCAGAAGGCATTCAGGCGGATGGAACAGTATGTTTTTATGAGTGAGGACCATTGATATGGAAAAACGGTTTGGTGAAGAAACAGATCAGGAACCTGTCTATGTGACAGGACATGTGCATCCTGATACGGACAGTGTGGCAAGTGCGATTGCCTATGCGTTTTATAAAAGAGCACAGGGGGTCAGGGCGGTCGCATGCCGTCTGGGTCCGTTGAATAATGAAACGGCATATCTTCTGAAAAAGCTTGATATTGAAGAACCGGTTCTATTGGAGGATGCCCGCAAGCGTCTTTGTGAAATAGAACTGGATCCGCCTGAATTCATTACCCCGGAAACATCCGTTCAGGAAGCGGTACAGAAGCTCAGCCGTCTCAAGCGCAATTCCCTGGCGGTATTGAAGGATGATCGTACCATTGCCGGGTTTGTGACCAGAAGCGATCTGGCGGATATCGGTCTGGGCGATACGGCGGCTGAGATTGAACTTTTGAAGAAGACAGATACAGCGCATCTTGCGGAAGTGATTGACGGGACGATTATCTACGATGATATTGAAGCCCATATCAACGGCAAGGTTTCCATTGTGACGCTGTCCGAGACAAAGACAGTCAACTACGAGATCAAGGACAGAATTGTTGTGGTCGGCAATGATGCGGAGAGTCAGAAGGATCTGATTGAAAGAGGAGCAGGACTGCTGATTACGGTATGGACAGATACGATCCGTCAGGATGTACTGGAAGCGGCAGCGCTGCATCACTGTCCGATTATCAAGAGCGGACATGGTGCCATGAATACAACAAGATTCCTTTTCCTGGCTCCGCCGGTCAGACTGGTCATGCATAAGCCGGTGGTATTCCGTGAGAATGATCTATTGGAAGAAGCAGGAGAGAAGATGCTCAAGACAAGGTACAGAGACTATCCGGTTGTTGACAGCAAAGGGCATCTCAAAGGCTATCTGACCCGCTTCCATGTCATGAACAACAAGAACAAGAAGATCATCATGGTGGATCATAATGAATTCTCGCAATCCGTGAAAGCAGTGGAGAAGGCTCAGATTCTGGAAGTCATCGACCATCATCGGATCAATGACTTTGCGACCCGTCAGCCGGTATCCTTCCGCAATGAAATCGTCGGTTCTACGGCAACGATTGTAACCAATATGTTCCGGGAGAATCAGATCCCGCTGCCCAAGGATATCGCTGCTCTGCTGCTTGGGGCGGTGCTGTCGGATACACTGATGTTCCAGTCTCCAACCACAACCCGCAAGGATGTGGATGCGGCCAATATTCTGGCTGCCATTGCCCGGGTGGATAAGGAACAGTTCGGTAAGGAGATGTTTGCGGCCGCTGCCGCAAAGGGCAATATGACGATGTACGATCAGATTGTTCAGGATATCAAGTATTACAATATTGACGGCGTACATACGATGATTTCCCAGGTTCTTGTGTCGGATACGGATGAGATCAGAAACAGGGAAGAAGAAATATACCAGGCTATGAACCTGCTTGTGAATAAGAAGAATCTGGATCTATTGGTCGTGGCGTTTACCTGTATTGTGGAGAATGGATCGCTTATATACATGGCAGGTGAGAAGAGTTACAAGGCATCCGGCGCCTTCCCGGATGAGAATCATCACAAGGTTCTGCATAAGGAAATCCTGTCCCGCAAGCTGCAGATCCTGCCGAAACTCACCGATACGCTGGAAGACTGAAAAACAGCATGAAATACATGCAAAAAACGATTGACGAAACATGGCACGCACAACTACAATAATGAACGGCATCTCATGCCAGTGTAGCCCCGGAAACTACAATGGAGGATGAATTATGCGTCAGACAACGATGGCTAAGCCAGCCGAAGTCAAACATCAGTGGTATGTCGTAGACGCCACTGACTGTGTCCTGGGTCGTCTTGCTTCCCAGGTAGCTACAGTATTAAGAGGCAAGAACAAGCCGATTTATACACCTAACGTGGACTGCGGCGATTATGTAATCGTCATTAATGCAGATAAGGTTCGTATCACTGGTGATCAGGATTTCAAGAAGTTCTACTTCTCTCATTCCCAGTATCCGAACGGCCTGCGTGTCAGAAGCACAAAGGAAATGCGTGAAAAGTACACTGTAGAGTGGGTTGAAAAGGCAATCATGGGTATGCTCCCGCACAACAAGCTCGGCGACGTACAGCGTAAGCACCTGTTCGTCTACGAGGGACCGGAACATCCGCATGCAGCTCAGCAGCCTGTTGAGCTGAAGATCAAGTAAGGAGGAAGAGACAATGGCAACGAAGAAAAAGGTAACTTATACAGGCACTGGACGCCGTAAGCAGTCTGTTGCACGTGTCTTCATGACTCCTGGAACAGGCGTGATCACTGTCAATGGCCGTACTCTGGAGGAATACCTCCCGCAGGCAACTCTGCGTATGGAAGTAAACGCTCCGCTGGTACTGACAGAGACAAAGGGTCAGTTCGACATCAAGATCAATGTTTATGGCGGCGGTTATGCAGGCCAGGCTGGTGCTATGCGTCATGGCATCTCCCGTGCTCTGCTTGAAGCAAGCGCTGATTACAGACCGGTACTGAAGAAAGCTGGTTTCCTCACACGTGATTCTCGTATGAAGGAAAGAAAGAAGTACGGTCTCAAGGCAGCTCGTCGTGCACCGCAGTTCAGCAAGCGTTAATCGATTGTTGCAAACACCTGAAAAACCGCGTAAACAAGCCGTTTGCGCGGCTTTTTCATACCCAAAAATACCTCGGATTTTTTGCCCCAGTTTGTCTCATTTTGTAACAAAAAAGTCAGTTACAAAGTGGATAACAGGCCATTTTTGACCCAAAAAAGTTACAAAAGTGGATAATTTTCGCCTGTTTTGGAGGCAAAATCGGACCGGGATCCTTGACAGATTTTCGGCAGAAATTGATCTCATGAAGGGGTGTCGGACAGGAGAATTTTGCTGGTGAAACAGCCGGGAAAAATCTTTTGTCCCAGTCTGTCACATTTTGACGTAAATTAAACGGCATCAATTTTACATAGAGCGTCAGCTCATTCTTTGAACGGAAAGAATGGACTGGCGCTCTTTTTTATTTTCGCAAAGCGAAAGGAGGAAGACGATGCCGTTTGATTATTTCTATGGTTGGGAAGATGCCGAGCAGTATCTGTTCTATCGGATACCGAAGGCACTGATCACTGGTGAACAGTTCAGGGACATCTCCTGTGAGTCAAAGCTGCTGTATGGCCTGATGCTGGATCGCCTGTCCCTGTCGATGAAGAACGGTTGGTTCGACGATCTGAACAGGGCATACATCGTTTATACGGTCGAAGACATCATGTCGGATCTGCAATGCGGCAATCAGAAAGCAGGGAAGCTCCTGCAGGAACTGGAACAGAAAGCGGGGCTGATTAAAAGAAAGCGCCAGGGACTTGGGAAACCGTCACTTATCTATGTACTGAAGTTTTCAACAGGTTATCCACAGAAATCTTCAGAATCACATTTCAAGAAATGTGAAAATCACACTTCTGGAGATGTGAAAACCGCATCTCTTGAAATGTGCGAATCACACACTAATAAGACTGATATTAATAAAACTGAAATGAATAAGAATAATCCTATCTATCCATCACAGTGTGTATATCCCGGAAAAGAACCTCACCCGGAAACAGACCGGATGGATGGATATGATGGGATATCTCCTGATCCTGTGAAGTCAGATCCAATGGAAAATAGAAGGCAGTATGAGCAGTATTTCCGTGATCAGCTTGAAATCGAATGTTTTAAGGACGATCAGTATTACAAGTTCGATCAGGGAAGAGTGAATGAGATTCTGGAGACCTGCGTAGACATCATGTGCAGCACAGCACCTACAATCCGTGTAAACGGCGAGGATATGCCTTCGGAAGTTGTGAAATCCAGGATCATGAAACTTGGCTATAGTCACGTCCAGTATATTCTCGACTGTTTCCATGACCAGATATCTGACATCCGTAATATCCGGGCATATCTGCTGACAACGTTGTATAACGCACCTCTGACGATTGACCATTACTACGACGCGAAAGTTCATTACGACATGAGTCATCCGAAGGAATAGCGAAAGGAGAAGAGGATGAAAGAGAAACCAACGGTAATGGCTGTTGTCAACCAGAAGGGAGGAACAGCCAAGACGACCACTGTGGAGAATTTAGGCATTGGACTGACGAAGGCAGGAAAGAAAGTGCTGCTTGTTGATTGTGACCCGCAGGCATCGCTGACGATCTGCCTTGGGTATCCAAGACCGGATGAACTGTCGGTGACGCTGACAGAGCTTCTGACAGCTTCCATCAATGAGCAGACAGTTGATCTAACAAAAGGAATTCTGCCTCAGAAAGAAGGCGTGGACCTGATCCCATCCAATATTGCCCTTGCCGGACTTGAGGTTGCACTCGTCAATACGATGAACCGGGAGAGGATGCTGAAGCAGTTTCTGGAGCCGATCAAGGGAGCGTATGATTATGTGCTTCTTGACTGTATGCCAAGTCTTGGAATGCTGACAGTGAATGCACTTACGGCGGCCGATACGACGCTGATTCCAGTGCAGGCAAACTATCTGTCGGCGAAAGGTCTTGAGCAGCTTCTGCAGACCGTAAACAAGGTGAAGCGGCAGATCAATCCAAAGCTTCGGATTGAAGGAATCCTTCTCACGATGGTGGATGGCAGGACCAATTACGCCAGGGATATTTCAAATCTGATTCGGGAAACGTATGGATCCCGGATTAAAATCTTTGATTCAGTAATTCCAAGATCGACCCGAGCAGCAGAAATCAGTGCAGAAGGAAAAAGTATATTTGCCTATGACCCGAAAGGAAAGGTGGCGGCAGCGTATGAGGATATGACAAAGGAGGTGCTGAAAAATGCCGAAAAAAGGCGCAAACATCAGCTTGAACAGCTACGATGACATCTTCAAAACGGAAGAGGACAGACAGGATACCGGCGAGCATGTAGTGATGGTGCCGCTCGATAAGATACACCCGTTTAAGGCTCATCCGTTCAAGGTGGTCAATGATGAGGAAATGAAGAAGACTGCTGAAAGCATTAAGCAGTATGGTGTTCTGGTTCCGGCGATCGTCAGGCCATTGGAAAATGGTGAGTACGAGATGATCTCTGGTCATCGCAGAAGATATGCTTCGATGCTGGCAGGGAAAGAGACGATGCCGGTCATCGTCCGGGAGATGGATGATGACACAGCGACGATTCTCATGGTCGATTCCAACCTGCAGCGTGAAAATATTCTGCCCAGTGAACGGGCAAAAGCGTATCAGATGAAGATGGAAGCTTTGAAACATCAGGGACAGAGATCTGATTTAACTTCGCGCCAAGTTGGCACGAAGTTGAGAACTGATGAAAAGGTAGCCTTAGATACTGGTGAAAGTGCCAGACAGGTCCAGCGTTATATGCGTCTCAACAATCTGATTCCGGAGCTACTCGATATGGTGGATGATAAAAAGCTCGCTTTTAACCCGGCTGTGGAACTGTCGTACCTGAAGCCGGAGGAACAGAAAGAATTCCTGATGGCTATGGAATCCGCGCAGACATCCCCGTCGCTCTCACAGGCACAGCGATTAAAGAAGGCAAGCCAGGAAGGCCACTGTACAGCAGATCTGATGCAGAGTGTTATGGATGAGGACAAGAAGAGCCCAATGGACCGGGTGGTATTTGATACAAGCGACCTGCGAAAGTATTTCCCAAAGTCGTATACACCAAAGCAGATGCAGGACACAATCCTGAAGCTGCTGGAACAATGGACCAGAAAACGGAATAGAGATCAGGAACGATGAGGACGTCAGAGATGAAAAGCTGAACGTCCTTTTTTGATGCAAGGAGAGGAGAAATTAACATGAATGAAAAACACATCAGCAATGAGCAGTACGGCGATTTTTTGAAGAAAGTCCGGATATCGGTTATCCCAACGGATTACAACAAGGAATTTCTTCAGGTGGCAGCACACAAGGAGTTTGAGGACTTGTCGATGGTCGCACATCTTATGGCACCGCAGGAGGATGGATCTGTCAAATCGTTCCTGGTAACTTCTGTCGGTTTGGATGCCATGGGGATCAATCAGGAAAAGTTTATGAAAGACGCTATTGAAGCTTCAGAGAAGAATTTCCCGGGTAAAGCAGCACCGCTTCCGTCATACCTTTTTGGACAGGATAGTCCGGAAGACAGTTTTTCAGCAAAGATCTTTGTTGCATCCATGCAGGATATGAACAACGGCGCGGCAGTGATGTTGTATCCGGATTTTATGCAGAAAGCGGCACAGGAAATCGGCGGGAATCTATATGTCCTGCCGTCCTCTCGCCACGAAGTGCTCTTAATGAAGGAAGATCCTCTGTTCACACTGAAAGATCTCAAAGAGGTCGTGCATGAGGTTAACCGGACGGAAGTTGCCATGGAGGATCGGCTTTCCGATAACGTCTATCACTACGATGCTGCGGAGAGAAAGCTGGAGATCGGAGAGCATTATCAGGAACGGAAAGCACATGAGAAGGAAAGCAGACAATCTGTTCTTGGAGAGCTTTCCTCAAATAAAGCTGCGGCAAAATCACCTGTCGAGAAGGCAGCACGTAAAAAGGATGAGCCAGCACTTTGAGGAGACAGAAATATGTTCAAAGATAACTACAGTTTCGCAATGGAGGACGATGAAATGATTGAAAGATATGATGCTGCACAGAAATGTTTGCTGGGGATAGAAAAAGTTACAGATGATCTGGGAGCATTGATTCAGGCTTATGCGGAATTAAGTCTGTCTATCAGCAACAGAATCGGGAAGGAAATCGCGGACAGAGAAGAAAAAACCGGCTGTCTTGTGATATATCCGGACGGCAATGTTTTCGAATATCCACTTCAGGACTTTAAGAATTACGACGAGGAAGATGATGAAGATGAGGTTATCACAGGTCTTGGTGATACCGATCTTCTGTTCAGCTATTCAGAATACGATCTCTTCTCCATCGATAATCAGGACTATATCGATGGTCCCATACAGATTTTTAAGGTGGATTCGGAAGGAATGATTTTACCGCTGACGGACGATGAAATCCTTCAGGCAAGACTGGAAGCAATGACGATAGTCCGTATCGTTCGTGATCAGGGAGAAGCGGCATATATGTTTGCACTGACAGGAGAGGAGAACTTTGACGCATGAAAGAGAGACTGGAGAAATATCACGAACTGCTTTCATGCAGGAAGGAAAATGACAGGCTGAAGTGTTATGCAGAGCTTTTGAGTTATGCATACCGTGTTGCAGGAAGGAGACGTTATGCAGGAAGAGATCGAAAACCGAAGCGTTAACCTTGCTGTCACAACAACCCGGCTTTCTGTGCACACGATTCTATCGGGAATCAAGGCATACCTGAATCACCGGGCAAAAGTAAAAAATCAGAAACTGGCAAAGGAAGCGGAAGGACCGCATGGCCGGATGACGGTGAAAGAACTGATTGGTAAAGATCAGGGTGTCAGCAGCATTCCGCTGGATGACAGCCGGATCCGGGACTTCGAGCATGTTGCAAGGAAATATGGTGTCGATTTTGCTGTTACCAAGGATAAAAGTCAGACGCCACCGAAATACACAATCTTCTTCAAAGCAAAGGATGCAGATGCGCTGACAGCTATTGTGGAAGACTACACGCAGAAACAGCTCAGACATAAGGAACGTCCTTCTCTGCTGAAACAGCTGACCAAGCTGAAAGCGATCGTCGCAGCAATTCCGAACAAAGTGCGGAACAAGGAACAGGAACATTCCCTGTAGAGAAAGAGGAGGTGATCAATATAACTGCAAATGCTCGAAAGAAAATGCTAATCCTGAATCTGCCATATGTCATCTTCGGACTTGTCTGCACAAACTTTGGAGAGGCCTGGCGGCTAGCAGAAGGCAGCAATGCATCGGAGAAAGTTTTATCGCTGATGACGACGCTCAGAACAGCATTCAGCAATCCGCTTCCAAGCTTCTATCCACTGGATCTCATGATCGGAATATGCTGTGGATGTATGTTCCGGCTAGCTGTCTATCTGAAAGGAAAGAATGCAAAGAAGTTCCGGCATAATACAGAATACGGATCTGCAAGGTGGGGAACTCACAAGGACATTGAACCGTTTGAGGATCCGGTCTTTCAGAACAATGTGATCCTGACAAAGACAGAATGGCTGATGATGAGCAACCGCCCAAAGAATCCCGGCAATGCCCGGAATAAGAATGTGCTGATCGTTGGCGGATCAGGTTCCGGCAAGACAAGATTCTGGCTGAAACCGAATCTGCTCCAGATGCATAGTTCTTATGTAGTCACAGATCCGAAAGGCAGTGTTCTGGTCGAGTGCGGGAATGCCCTATTGCACGGCGCACCGAAGCTTGATGAGAAGGGAAATCCTCTGAAGGACAAGAACGGGAAGGTGATCCGGGAACCGTATGTCATTAAGGTCTTCAATACGATCAACTTCAAGAAGTCCATGAAGTACAATCCCTTTGCCTACATTCATTCTGAGAAGGACATTCTGAAACTTGTGACGGCATTGATTGCCAACACAAAGGGAGAAGGAAAAGCAGGAGATGAATTTTGGACCAAAGCGGAGACGCTGCTTTATACAGCGCTGATCGGCTACATCCACTATGAAGCACCGGAGGAAGAGCAGAACTTTGCAACACTCCTGGAAATGCTCAATTCAATGGATGTCCGGGAAGATGATGAAGACTATCAGAATCCAGTGGATATTCTTTTCGAGAAACTGAAGGAGAAGAATCCGAACCACTTTGCCGTGCGCCAGTACGTGAAGTTCAAGATGGCAGCCGGTAAGACCTTAAAAAGTATACTTGTGAGCTGCGGCGCACGTCTGGCGCCCTTTGATATTCAGGAGGTCCGGGACATCACCATGTATGATGAGCTGGAACTGGATACGCTGGGAGACCGGAAGACAGCACTTTTTCTCATCATGTCGGATACTGATGCGACGTTCAACTTCCTGATCGCTATGATATACACGCAGATGTTCAATCTGCTTTGTGAGAAAGCGGATGACGTATATG
>JALCHG010000053.1:0-14692 GCA_022644565.1 Solobacterium sp.
TATCCGTAGCACTGTCCTTGCCGATCCAGATATCATTATCTTCATCATGATAGAACGTTGTATCATCACGGCCGTCCGGGTTGCCGAAGATCATGATCGCATCCGGCTTCTTGCCTTCCACATCTTCCATCGCAGCCAGTTCAAACAGGTTGGCAGTAGCCGCAGCGGAAGAAATGAAGTTTCTGTGGAAGTAGCAGAAGATCAGCAGTGAACCGACCTTGGCCGGGAAGCACAGCCACTCCTCAGAACCCTTGACGAAGTCAAGCACCGGGTTATGATCATCATCCTTGAATACGTTGGTACGCTTGTTGGACTTGGGATGAATGATCAGCGGTGTTCTCAGCATGACCTCATGGACAAACGGAATATCACTGAATGCCTCATAGCCGTTCGGTACGTTCCACTTGTAATACTGCAGCAGAAGAGCGGCATTGGTGCCGGCCTGCAGCTGTCTGTAGACACGGTTGCTGGCGCCCTGTACCTTCTGCTGTACCTGACGGTAGAAGGAAAGACATACGGCATTGAACTGTCCGTCTGCAGCAATGAAAGAGTTCATCTGGAAACCCGTTTCATTGTGTGTATATAAAACTGAGAAACGCTGAAGAGAACGCCAGTAGTGATAGCCCTCTTCAATAATATCCAGCAGAATATGCGGGACTCTGACATAGTCATGGTCAATCTGATCCAGATCCAGCACCAGTAAGAGCTTCAGTACGGACTTGATATCACTGCGTACAGATTCTTCACTGTCATGGTTTCTGAACAGGAACTCATGCAGATCATGATGTTTCTCATCCAGATACTGCAGGTAATAATGCAGGAAAGCATTGAAGCCGTCACTTTCAATCAGTGCCGAAGGCTTTCTGACATAGAACTTGGAATAGTTCAGAATGACGGTATTCTCGTGGAAATAATACGCTTCTTTCATGTGTCCTCCTAATAGACCTTAACTATATTACCAGCTTTTTATGAAATTTGTTACAATTATTTATGAAAATTCTTTCTCTGTCTGAAACTTTCAAACGCAATCGCCGCACAGGCCCCTGCCGCATTCAAAGCAGCGCGGAAATCATTGGCATAGGGAATGTAAATATTCTGATCCATTTCCGCCATGACCTTAGAAGATAAACCCCGCATCTCCCCGCCGATCGCAATCAGACAAGGCTCTGTATAATTCACGTCCCAGTAGGCAATGGCATCTTTGCGCATGGCCGCATAGCATTTCACGCCGGCTTTTTTCACTTCATGGCATAGAGACAGCAGATCATCTGAAGGAATGACATTGAGATATTCAAAGGCACCGGCACTGGCTCTTAAGATCGTACCTTCGGCGCGCGACCAGTCTCTGTTTCTGACCAATAGCCCCGTACATCCCGCACTGTAAAGAGAGCGCATGATATAGCCGAGGTTATAGGGATCTTCCACCCCTTCAACTAAAAACAGCAGCGGTTTTTTCTCCAGGGCATCATCCAGCGTCTGCCAGCTTCTTTCTTCTACTTCAGCGATAACCCCGCCATGGGTACGCCCACAGGCCATGGCATCGATTTTTTCGCGCGGCACCCGTTCCAGCGGTACATGCCTGTCTTCAGCCTGATACTGTATGAACCTGGCATCTTTATCATGTCTAGCTTCATCAAGATAAATCACATCTGTTTTTCTGCGTCCTGCCAGAAGAGCTGCCTTGACGCTTAAACCGCCTTCAATCTGTATCATTGGACACCTTCCTTACGATATCGTTCTTTTTCACTGCAAACGGCACCCGGATCTTCAGCCGCTTCATCGGCACTCGTGACTGTTCCAGTCTGTTACCCTCTTCATCTTCAATTTCATCCATCCTGAAGCGCTTTGTACTGTCGCCCTGGCGCAGCACTTCCACCATTTCATGGATATCAAAGGGATTGCGGGTCACCATGATCACTACTCCTGTTTCAGGATCATAACTGTCCACAACACCCAGGAAATCATGATTGACATGGGCATTACTGTTTTCATGGTAGATGATGCCTTTTTCCGCCGCATCACCATAGTAGTTGCCCGGGAATACTTCCCGGTTCTCCCCTTTCATGATTTCAGCAATGTACGGTCTGATTTCCTCTTCCGAAAGATCATCCTGCTTTGCATAAATCGCATCAATCAGATGCCGGTAGCCGGACACAACCGAAGCCACATAATATTCACTCTTCATGCGTCCTTCAATTTTGAGCGAATCCACCCCGGCCCGCATCAGAGACGAAATTTCATGAGCTGCCATCATATCCTTGGAACCCATGGTAAACGGGAAGCCGTCCGGATTGATCTTTTCTCCATTGCGGTATACATCATACTGCCAGCGGCAGCTCTGGGCACAGCCGCCCCGGTTGGCATCCCGTTCGGTCATGCGGTTGGACAGCGTGCATCTGCCGCTGTAATTCACACACATGCCGCCGTGAATGAACGCTTCCGTTTCAATCGGACATTCTGCGGTAAACCGGGCAATTTCCTTCAATGTGCATTCCCGGGCCAGAACAACTCTCTGAATACCAAGCTTTTCCGCCAGAAAAGCAGCGGCTGAGGCATTGGTTACTGACATCTGCGTACTGCAGTGCACGGCAAGAGACGGGGCACAGTCTGCCGCCAGCTTCATGATGGCAGGGGAAGCTGTGATGATAGCCGTAACGCCGTAGGCAGCAAGATGTTCCAGGTATTCCTTCAGGCCGTCAAAGTCAGACGGATGCGGGATGATATTGACCGTCACATGGACCGAAGCGCCATGGTCTCTGGCAAAAGAACAGATTTCCTGAATCTCTTTTTCCGAGAAGTTGGATGCTCTTGCCCGCAGTGAATATTTCCTGCCGCCAAGATACACTGCATCGGCTCCATAGGATATGGCCAGCTTTGCCCGGTACAGATCACCGCATGGGGCAAGCAGTTCCGGTTTCTTCATTTTCTTACTGGACATTTTCTCCATAATACCCCTCACTCAGCTTTTCGCCCGTAAACTTCTCTCTGTATTCCTTCTCCACATCCTGTGCATTCTCTCCATCCATGATCCTTCGATAGCTGTGAACAGCTTCAAAACAGGCCAGCCGGTCCATGAACACACTGTTGATAAGATAAATGCCGCCATCCCGCCGGAAGGAAGAAAACTCATGAAAGGAACAGAGTACATAATCCGTATAGATCAATGTGCCGGTTTCATCTTCATAGATCGGCATCAGATCTTCCCGTTTCTTTTCCCGGATTGCCAGATGTGTATTTTCTGAAAGCTGGGCATCAATGCCGGCAGCACGCTGCCAGCCGGACAATAGATGACGGTAGGAGCGCGACATCAGCATATGTCCATGGACCGGTACAGCCGCAAAGGGACTGCAGGTGATTTCTTTTTCCTCTGCTCTGTTCAGAAGCGGGGAAATCACCCCGTAATCCGCCCCCATGGCATGCCATGTTTCCATGTCCTGCCGGCTTGTCAGCAGTGTATCCGGCATATAGATACAGGCAAAGGAAAGATGTTCTTTCTCTTTGATGGCTAATACCGCCGGATCCGCAAACCACACCGCTCTGATGCCGATGGCATCCATTTCCTTCAGAAACAGACGCAGTTCTTCTACTTCTGTTTCATGAAACAGCCGGTTGACAAGAAGATGCAGTTCAGCCCCAAGGGCTTCTGCACTTTCTTTCAGATCCTGTATCTCTTCCCGCTTCACTTTGGCTGAGGCACTTGAACTGAACTTCTCTATTGCAGCAATCAGGATTGCTGCCCCGGCATTGATCAAAGCCGGCATATCATTTTTACGCTGCAGTGTTACTGCGATTTTCTCTTCCATAAAAACCTCTTATGACCTCAGCTATTGTAGCAGTTTGCTTCTTTGAGCGGAAGAATGCACAGGTTGACGCTGGTGTGCGGCTATGTTAATGTCAAGGCAGCCGCACACCGCGTCAAGTGCCATATGCCGGGAAGCATATGGACGAAAAGAGTTTATCTTGCGGTGGTGTGTCAGGTTCCCAAAAGTGAAATCGACCTCCTTTCACGGCTGGGTGAAAGGAGGTTTTCTTATGAAAGCAGAAATGTGGAAGTCATCATTTGCCAAGCTGAAATCTACCAAATGGCTTGCATTAATGGGTATTTTTCTGGCCCTGAGAGTGGTGGTGTCACGGTTTTCCATTCCGGTGGCGGAAAGTCTGAATGTCAGCTTCAGCTTCATTCTAGTGGCATTTTCAGGCATGCTGTTCGGACCGGCCGCCGGTATGATTTTCGGGGCCGTGGAAGATCTGATTGAATTCTTCGTCTTTCCCAGCGGCTACGGTTTCTTTGCCGGTTATACCCTGAGTGCTGCCCTTGGGGTACTGTGCTATGCCCTGTTTCTCTATGATCAGAAAGTCAGTGTGGTCAAGATCATCCTGGCCAAGGCCATGGCTACCTATCCCGTATCTGTTCTGCTGGGTTCCTACTGGCGGTGGCTGTTATTGGGCAAGTCAAAGGCTTTTCTTGTCTATATGGTACAGAGTCTGATCAAAAACAGCATTCTGTTTCCGTTTCAGATCATCATCCTTGTCGTTCTGTTCAATGTGATGATCCCGTATCTGTCGCGCCACGGCTATATGAAACCGCAGGCAAAGCCGCTGCCGCTGTATTAAGGAGAAATGTCGAGATTTCTCCTTTTTCATATGGTGCTATAATGCAGGCATGAATCAGAAATACTGATTGCAAGGAGGACACAATGTCTTTTACAAGAAAAAGTGCTGATCTGACGCCGATTGTCGATACCGTATTCGCAATTGTCGAAAAAGCAAAGGAAGATAAGAAGATCAACGGAGACGATGCCGTCATCGATGCGACCATCGGTTCTCTGTATGATGAATCTGCTCAGTTAGTTGCCTATGATACAGTCTTTGATCACTATGATGCGATTGACCACCGTTCCAAGGCAGCTTATGCCGTCAGCTTTACCGGCAACCCCGACTTCCGCAAAGAAGTCTATGACTGGGTCACCTATGGCACAAAGCTCAATCTTGCCCATTCCGTCATCGCAACACCCGGCGGCTCCGGTGCTGTCTCCATCGGCTTCACCACCTTCCTTGATGAAGGTGAAACAGCCATCCTGCCGGAAATCGCCTGGGGCTCCTACAAGCTCATGGTTCATGAAAACAACATGAAGGCTGTGTTCTACAAGAACTTTGACGGCGATCATTTCAACCTGCCTTCTTTGAAGGAAGCCGTTGATTCCGTTAAGGACAAACAGGACAGAATTGTCATTGTTCTCAATGATCCCTGCCAGAACCCGACCGGCTATACGCTGAGCCATGCGGAATGGAAAGAACTCATTGCCTATCTCAATGAAGTATCAAAGACAAACCATGTCATCCTGATCAATGATATTGCCTACTTCGACTATGCCTATGAATCCATGGAAGAGACAAGATCCTACATGAACTATTTCAATGACATTTCTGAAAATGTCATGATCGAAGTATGCTTCTCCTGCTCCAAGACCCTGACATCCTATGGTCTCAGATGCGGTGCTGCCCTTGTACTGGCCAAGGATCCCAAGGATGTTCGTGAAGTTGAAATCATCATGGAGAAGAAAGCCAGAGCGACCTGGTCCAACATTCCGAATGCGGCCATGAAGAACTTTGTCTGGGCGGTAACAGACGGCAGAGATCTTTTCCTGAAGGAAAAGGCAAAGTATGTTGCTCTGATTAAAGAAAGAAGCGCGCTCTTCCTCAAAGAAGCGGATGAAGCAGGTCTGCCTTACTATCCTTACAAGGAAGGTTTCTTTGTGACGGTCAAAGTAGAGGACAACAAAGTGCGTGATGCTTTCCATAATGCTCTGATGGTCCATCATATCTACACCGTTGAAGTCAACCACGGCATCCGCGTTGCGGTATGTTCCCTGCCGCTGAAGAAAGTCAGAGGCCTGGCAGCAGAGATGAAGCAGATTCTTGATTCCGTTCAGTAAGGAGAACACATGCAGGCCGCAACAACGCACGTAGAATTTGCCAAAGACGTCCGTGAACTGCTGGATGAGGAAACACGAAAGCGGATCAGTGATGATCATATGTATCTGATCGGCGCCCAGGGACCGGATCTTCTGTTCTTTTCGGGCATGAGTGTGCTGCCCGGCACGATGGCGCCGATCGGCGGACGCATGCATGATGAAAAAGTAGCGGATGTCATGCGCTACTTTGATGTGCATGCCGCGGCTGATCCGGCCCTGCGCAGCTACTTTCTCGGCTATCTGACCCACTATGCCCTGGATTCCAGTGCGCATCCCCTCATCTGCTCTCTGGCTCACAGTGAAAGCATGAAGACCGGACGCACGGAAAGTGAAATCCACTTCCGCATTGAAAGTGTCTATGACGTATACACACTGCATAGAAAAGGAAAGCGTGTATCGGACTACAATGTGTATGAGGATCTGAAACTGAATAAAGAAGATACCCAGAAGCTTGCCATCCTCTACCAGGGGATGCTGAAGGGAATATTTGATATTGATCTGAGTGTGCCGAAGCTCATGAGCGGCATTCATGATGTTTCTGTCATGACGCGGCTGCTCAAGCCTTCCCGGGCCAAATACCGATTTGCGGATTATATGGAATCGCTTCTGAAACAGCCCAAGATGATCACCGCCCTGATGCTGGATGAACATAAGGACATGCGTTATCTCAATGAAGCACATAAATTATGGTCGCCGGTCTATCAGCCGGATGAAGTACGCAATGAATCATTCATGGATCTTTACAGCAGTGCCCTGGGCAAGGCATGCCGCATCATGAAATCTCATGATGACAGCGACTTTGCCGTCAACTTTGTCGGTGCACCATACTGATACGCAAAGCAAAAGACGAAACCATCCGGTTTCGTCTTTTCATGTGTTTCCTATTCAGTAAAACCCCAGTTCGGGATGGTATTGCCTCTTCTGATCAGAACCGTCTTCTGATAATCTGTCTGATTCAGAAAACGCAGCACGGAATCTGTTTCTTCATCCGTACAGCCGACCAGGATCTTGACATCCAGTTCCTTCATCAGTATATCTGCCGCAACCACCAGTGCTGTGATTTCAGAACGGTCGCCGCTGCCCGCATAGACGGATACACCGTCTTCCGCTGATTTGGTATCGGTCAGCTTGCCGTAATCAACAGGATAGATCAGATTGCGGAAGGTTGGATGAACTTCCCCTTTTTTCTTTGTCATCTGCAGATTTCCGGAGAGAAATAATGTATCAATTTTCTGCCAGAAAAATGCATTGTTTTCATAATCTGCCATAAGCACCTCAATACATCTTTCGGTGTTATTATACCTTTCATACAAATAAATGTAAACATATTGCAATATTTATGAAATTTCTTTCATAAATTCCTGCGCTGTTTTCTTTTTATGCGGTTGAGATTCCGCTCGAAAGTACCGTTTTCCAGCAGTTCAGCCACTGTCAGCTGATCAAATACCGATACCGGACAGGAACGATAGGCGATCTTCTCTTTCATTTCCTCTTTTCCGTTTTCCGGCAGGATCATATAGCTGAGCCTGAGGCCATGGCCGATGGTCCTGGTAAAGCTGTTGATATACAGTACGTGTTCACTTGGTTCCATGGCATACAGTGTACTTTCATGGCCGAAATGATCCGCAAATTCACTGGCATAATCATCTTCAATGATGATGGCATGATGGTTTCTGGCCCATTCGATATAGGTACTGCGCTTGGACGCATCAGCGGTTATGCCGGTGGGATAGGAGGTAAACGGGGTGACATGCAGAACGGAGGCCGGGGTGCGGCGCAGTTCACTGTCCAGAATGCCATGTGCTCCCATTGTCAGCGGATCAATGCGGACCGACTGGCTGCGGTAGATTTTCCGTATCTTTTCATAGCCCGGATTTTCAATGGCATAGATCCGGCTGCGGCCAAGAATCTGTACAATCAGACCATACAGATCTTCACTGCCTGAGCCGATTACAATCGTATCCGGCGCAGCCGGCATGCTGCGTGAGCGGGCCAGATACCGTGACAGTGCTTCCCGCAGCTCAATGCATCCCCATGTCTCCTTGCGGCCTAACAGATCTTCTCCATGCACAGATAAAACATGCCGGGCCGTTCTGGCAAGGGCTGAGAAAGGAAACAGGGTTTCCGAAGCCGGCAGTGTTTCAGAGGACACTCTTTCCTCTTCTGCCCGGGGCATCAGAAAATCATCCGGGCGGAAGATGACCGTACTGGCCTGTCTTTCTTTTGACTGAATGTAGCCTTCATCATTCAAAAGGTACAGGGCATGTTCCACGGTCACTAAGGACATATTGTTCTCTTCGGCTAAAACACGCTTGCTTTTTAGCTTTGAACCATAGGGATATATTCCTTCCGTGATCTGCTTTCTGAGCTTTTCATACAGTACTTCATATTTCTTCTCTTCCATACGCTCACCTTAGAGTTCACGGATATGGGTATGGCAGGCTTCCAGCATTTCCTCAATATCAAAGATACCGGTCAGATTCATGACCTGGGCGGCAATCATGGCACAGCCATAGGAATCGGATAAGGCATTATGATGGTTCAGCTCTACCTGCAGATAATCGCACATATCATCCAGCCGGTGATGGGCCAGGGCCGGAAAGGCATGGCGGGACAGTTCCAGAGTATCAAAGTAGCGCAGAACAGGAATCGGCTTTCCCGTATTGAGACATGTCTTTTTCAGACATGTCATATCAAAGCGGGCATTATGGGCGCAGACGATACTGTTATCAAAAAGATCCGTCAGTTCATGATAGATCTCGGGAAAAGTCGGAGCTTCGCGGACATCTTCAGGATGAATGCCGTGAACCTGGATGTTGCGCCAGTCAAAGTAATCCACATTCTCTTCCGGCCGGATCAGGCTGTAGAACTTTTCCTCCACACAGCCATCCTCCAGAACAGAAACACCAACGGCACACACGCTGGCGGGTGAACCGTTGGCGGTTTCAAAGTCAATTGCCGTAACTCTCATCTGTGATGATCCTCATGAATGTGTTCCAGCGCCATCCGGTAGATATTCTTGATATGCTCATCCGCCATGGAATAGAATACGTTCTTGCCTTCTTTGCGGGAAACAACAAGCTTGGTACGCTTGAGGGCGGAAAGCTGGTGGGAGATGGCACTCTGGCTCATTTCCAACAGCTGCGAAAGATCGGTTACGCAAAGTTCCCGGGTGAACAGTGCGTTCATGATCTTAAGACGGGTGGAATCGGAGAACATGGCAAAGATCATGCTCATGTCATCATATTCTTTTTCTGTCAGCATCTCTCCACGGCAGGCTTCCACTGCCTCGCTGTCGATGATCGGTTTTTCCTTCATCTGCTTTTCCTCCGTGCGGTTTTGACTTCCTTATGCGGCAGATACAGTTTCATATAGCGGCTGACGGCATAGCGGCCGTACATATCGACGGATTCCGTGGTGCCGTCTGTCAGGGTGAAGACAAGCAGATCAGAAGAGCGGTGGTATTCATACTGCCAGCTGACCACTTCATCATAATAGATCATCGTACATTCATCCCTGTTCTGCCGGTTGTACAGCAGAACATATTCCGGCATGAACTGAACCAGAATCCGATCCGGCATGCCAAGCAGGCAGAACAGTGTCAGGATCATGATCGGCAGTGCAATCCCGATCGTATAGGACCTGGCTGCCACAAGCACAACGCCGACCACAAATAGAATGATCAGCAGCCACCATGGCTTGACTCTGACGGTAAAGGCGTTTTTGCGCACCGTTTCCGGGATATTGCGTGTTTTGATATACTGTGATTTCATGTCTAGTTGATTATAACACGAAGAAGCAGTGCATTCTGCTATACTATACAGGTTGAAATGAGGTAACTATGACATATCCTGTCACTTTTGAGATCACCCATGTCTGCAGACAGTCCGGCGCCAGAACCGGTATTCTCCATACACCGCATGGCGATGTGGAGACACCGATGTTCATGCCTGTCGGCACCCAGGCAACGGTGAAATTCATATCTCCCGAAGAACTGTACGAGATGGGAGCCGGAGTGGTACTGGCCAATACGTACCACCTGTGGCTGCGGCCCGGGGAAGAGGTACTGGCCAAAGCCGGAGGCGTACAGAAATTCATGAACTACAAAGGACCGATGCTGACGGATTCCGGCGGCTTCCAGGTCTTTTCGCTGGCAGACTCCCGCAGGATCACCGAAGAAGGCGTCACCTTCAAGAACAATCTGAACGGCGACCGTCTCTTCCTGTCTCCGGAAAAGTCCATCCACATCCAGAATAAGATCGGGGCAGATATCATGATGTCCTTTGATGAGTGCATCCCCTATCCTGCTACCCGTGAATATGCCGAGAAGTCCATGCTCAGAACATTAAGATGGGCAGAACGGGGCAAAGCCGCCAATGAAAGACCGGATGAACAGGCCATCTTCGGTATCGTCCAGGGCGGCGACAATGAGGATCTGCGTCATTACTGTGCTGAGAAATTAGTGGAAATGGACTTTGCCGGCTATGCCGTCGGCGGTACGTCGGTCGGCGAAGACAAGGAAACCATGTACCGTATGGTCAGATGGTCCCAGGAGAAACTGCCGTTAGACAAGCCGCGGTATCTGATGGGAGTCGGAGCGGTCAATGATCTGTTGGAAGCTGTCTCACTCAATATTGATATGTGCGACTGCGTGCTGCCGACAAGAATTGCAAGACACGGCACCCTGATGACAAGCCAGGGACGCATCGCAATTAAAAAGGCAATGTACAAAGAGGATTTCACGCCCCTGGATCCTGAATGCGACTGCTATACATGCCGCAATTATACAAAGGCATATCTGAATCACCTGTGCCGGACCAATGAAGGCTTCGGCACCAGGCTGATGTCCATTCATAACATCCGCTTCCTGCTCCATCTGATGGAAGAAGTCAGAAAAGCGATCAAAGAAGACCGCTATGATGACTTCAAGCGGGAAACGCTGGCCAGAATGAAATTTGATGAAAGAGGGTTTTAATATGGCATTGGATCTGAACAATCTGAAAACAAGCGATTTTGATTATGATCTTCCCAAGGAACTCATCGCGCAGACACCGCTCAAGGACCGCAAGAGCTCCCGCATGATGGTTGTGCATATGGATTCGGGAAGACTGGAAGACAGACATTTCTATGATATTGTGGATTATTTCCATGCGGGAGATGTTCTGGTCAGAAACAATACCCGGGTGATTCCGGCAAGACTCTATGGAACAAAGGAAGAGACCGGAGCGCATGTGGAAGTACTGTTATTAAGACAGCTGGAAGATGACAACTGGGAGTGTCTGGTTGGCAATGCCCATGTTGTCAAGCTCGGTACGGTTGTAAGTTTCCATGACGGCAGACTCAAGGCACAGTGCATTGAAGTCGGCGACCGCGGCATCCGCCGGTTCCATATGATTTATCAGGGTATCTTCAATGAGATTCTGGATCAGCTGGGGGAAGTTCCCCTGCCTCCTTACATTCATGAAAAACTGAATGATCCGGAGCGTTATCAGACCGTCTATTCCAAGGTGGAAGGAAGTGCAGCTGCTCCTACCGCCGGCCTGCACTTCACGCCGGAAGTCTTTGCGAAGCTGAGAGCCAAAGGCGTTACCATCGTTGATGTCACCCTGCATGTAGGTCTGGGTACATTCCGGCCGATGGATACGGAAAATGTCAAGGATCATGATATGCATGCGGAAGTCTGCCATATGAGTGAAGAAGCTGCTGAGACACTGAACCGTGCCAAGGCGGAAGGCAGACGCATCATTGCCATCGGCACCACATCCGTACGTACGCTGGAATCCGTCTGGAACAAGTATGGAAAGTTTGCCCCCTGCACGCTGGAGACAAAGCTGTTTATCTATCCGGGCTATACGTACCATACCATCGACGGCATGCTGACAAACTTCCATCTGCCTAAGTCCACGCTGATCATGATGATCTGTGCCCTGGCCGGCTATGATCTTGTCATGAAGGCATACAAGCATGCGGTGGAAGAGAAATACAGATTCTTCTCCTTCGGCGACTGCATGTTCCTGACCCATGAAGACTGAAGAAATCAAGGAATATAAAGCGTATCTTTCTTCCCGTCACAGTGCAAAGAAGAAAAACTACTACCAGCTTTCCTTAAAGGAGCTGGAAGACATCCGCAAAAGCGGCACAAAGCCGAAGCTTCTTCTGCATGCCTGCTGCGGTCCCTGTGCCGGCTGGCCGCTTGAATTTCTGCATGATGCCTTTGCCATCACCATTCTCTACAACAACTCCAACATCTATCCCGAAAAGGAATACACGAGAAGAAAAGATGAGCTGCTGAAGCTGCTGCATCTATTAAGCTATGATGATGTCAATGTCATCATTCCCCCTTACGACAACGCTTCCTATACCAGGGATGTGCTGGCCGACAGAGCGGATGATCCGGAAGGCTGGAAGCGCTGCTTCCATTGTTATGAGGTACGGATGGAGGAAGGATTTGTATACGCGGAAAAGAACGGTTTTGACTGGTTTACCACCGTCATGACCATCTCCCGTCAGAAAGATTCCCAAATGCTCAATGCCATCGGCGAGAAGCTGGCGGAAAAGCATCCTTCTGTACATTATTTCTATTCCGACTTCAAAAAAGCCGGCGGACAGAACCGCCGGGATGAAATTGTCCGTGCATATGATCTGTACCACCAGGATTACTGCGGATGCGTTTATTCTTATACCGAAAGACAGAAACAGCTGAATGAAAAGGCGGCAGAACATCAGGATCACTGATGCCTGCCGTCTTTATTATTCTTCTGTTTCTTTCTGATCAAGCAGTGCAAGCTTTTCGTTAAGCAGCTGAATCAGCTTCTTTTTCGCATCAATCAGCTTCAGAAGATCATCCACATTGCCCATCTCACCGCCGCTCGTCTTTGCATTGTAATATGCTTCACCAAGCCTTGCATATGTCTTTGTGATATCTCTTTCATTCTGGCCGATTTCACTCTTCAGCTTCATCTTCTGCGAGCCGAGATCCACCATGTCCTTCACATTCTTCATATGCCGGTTCAGCGTCTTTGACATACTGTCGACAAAACTGTTGAAATCATTATTGTTATTTTCACTCATCTTTTTCATCCTTTCCGGGGCCTTCCAGAAGATCCCTGATCATCTGACTGATCACATCCGCATCTTCTCTGCCTCTTGCCACAAGATAGGCAATCCCGCCGGTGATCAGATCCGCATAATAGTCCGCATGGTCAATGTGTATCTTTCCTGCCTTTTTTCCTTCTTCCAGCAGTATCTCAAAACTTCTGCTGGCTTCTTCCCTGGCCTGTTTCAGCGCCTTGAAAGTCAGAGCAGAAAGATCCACATTCTCATTTTCTCCCTTGAGATTTTCTTTCATCTGTTCAAATGAG
Source organism: Solobacterium sp. (assembly GCA_022644565.1). Classification (GTDB taxonomy): domain Bacteria; phylum Bacillota_I; class Bacilli_A; order Erysipelotrichales; family Erysipelotrichaceae; genus Bulleidia. The sequence continues at coordinate 13,337 of JALCHG010000053.1, forward strand.
CGGACACAGCTGTTCACAAAGTGTTTCAGCTTTTCATCCCAGTCAGTGCTTTTCTCCGGCTGAGACATGGAACGGCTGAAAGCTTCATTGTAGCGTTCACTGATGGCATCAATGACATCGTCCTTGGATCTGAAGTAATAGTAGAACAGGCCTTTGGCCACATCTACTTCCCTGACGATGTTATTGACGGTGGTATCGACGATGCCGTTCTTCTTGAACAGTTTTTCCGCCGCATCCATGAACTCCTGTCTTCTTTCATCACTTGCTTTGGTCTGCCGCATAGCTGCCTCCTGTCTTAGATATAGCATATGACTGACCGGCAGTCAACTGAACATACCCTCTTGATTTCTTCCGCCTTCTCCGTTAATTTAAAAATATGAATATTCTCTGTCCAGTCTGCCGGGAGCCTCTTCGGATCAGCCCGCATGCGGCTGTCTGCCGCAATCATCATTCCTTTGACATGGCCCGCAGCGGCTATCTCAACCTCTACCGTTCCAATAAGAGCGGGCATGGCGACAATAAGGAAATGATCAGAGCCAGAAGTACTTTTCTGGAAAGCGGTTCGTATGCGTTCCTGGCTGAACGATTAACGCAAATCATGAAAGAAGAAGATCCTGACAGTGTCGTTGATCTTGCCTGCGGAGAAGGTTATTACACAAGACGTCTGCCGGGAAGTGAAAAATACGGCATTGATCTTTCCAAGGATGCCCTTGCCCATGCGGCAAAAAGAGATCCGGGCACCAGATATCTGCTGGCCTCCATCTTTGATGTACCGCTGCGCAGTGAATGTGCGGATATCATCCTGACGTGCTTTGCCCCGTTAGCTGACAGGGAAGTCATGCGTCTATTGAAACCGGGCGGTCATTTCATCTTCGTCTCGCCCGGACCGGATCATCTCTTTGAGATGAAACAGGTGCTGTATGAAAAGCCCTACCGCAACGAGAAAAAGGAAATTGATAACTTTCTGCCTCTGGTTCATGAAGAAACCATCACAAGAAAGTTCACTCCTGACCACGATACCCTGGAAGCCCTCTTCAATATGACGCCCTATGCCTATAAGACCGGCATTGAAGGCATGAAGAAACTGTCTGAAACAGACCGGCTGACGCTGACCGCCCAGTTCTGGATCAGAATCTTTGAAAAGACTTACTGAAGCAGCTGAAGCTGCTTTTCTTTTATACGAAGAAATATTAGCAAAATAGTGAACTTATAGCTGGTGTGCATAGCCATGATCAGTAAGCAGGTGACATTAGGATATTCTTCTCATGCGGAGGAAACCTATTATGTCTGACAACAATCAAATTGAAACCTGCAATCCCGAATATCTGACAGCTGATATCATGAAATCTCTCTGCC
>JALCHG010000054.1:0-14442 GCA_022644565.1 Solobacterium sp.
GGCAGAGAGATTTCATGATATCAGCTGTCAGATATTCGGGATTGCAGGTTTCAATTTGATTGTTGTCAGACATAATAGGTTTCCTCCGCATGAGAAGAATATCCTAATGTCACCTGCTTACTGATCACGGCTATGTACACCAGCTATAAGTTCACGATTTTGCTAATATTTCTTGACACGAAAAAAAGTGACCGGCAGGAAATTTACCTCACCGGTCACTCTTTGGTTCTCCTGTCATTATTATTGCCAGACAACGATGAAAGGAGATGTTCACATAGGCTATTATAACGCAAGCAGCAGAAATTTACAGATATCTTGCCGCCTTGCGGGCGTATTTCTTTCTCTGTCTTACATCACAATTAGACAGACAGGACATCCAGTTGAAGATTTTCAGACGGGATTTTGTATTATACCTGTCGCTTGTCTCAACCTGCATGATAATGGGATTGAGACTGTCCACAAAGTCTTTTGTACTCAAATTGCTGCTGTTCTGTACCAGGGACAGCAGCTGTTTTCCTAATGCACTTCTGGCCATATTCTCTTCTCCTTATAAGTAGTCTTCTTTTTCTTCTTCGGGCTTGGCAATGACGATCTCTTCCTCATTCAGACACTTTTCCAGCATCGGTTCCCACTCGAATTTGCTTTCATAGTATTCTGCTTTTTCGATGGTGGGTTTAGTGACCGGATTCTTTGGATCAAAGATCGTGCAGCAGTCTTCATAGGGAAGAATGGATGTTTCATATGTGCCGATCTTACGGGCAAGATCAATGATCTCCACCTTGTCATAGCAGACTAGGGGCCGGATCACAGGCATCTTTACTACTGCATTGATGACAGCCATAGATTCAAGTGTCTGGGAAGCAACCTGCCCTACACTTTCTCCTGTGGCAAGTGCCAGGCAGTGATATTTCTCTGCCACCCTTTCTGCTAAACGGAACATCATGCGCCGCATCAATGTAACGGCATAGGGATCGCCGGCTGCTTTATAGATGGCAAGCTGGGTTTCCGTAAAGTTCAGCATGTGTATGGTAATATGGCCCTGGTAGACACTCATGAGCCGGGCCAGCTGAACAACCTTGTCACGGGCAGCCTGGGAAGTATAAGGCGGTGAAGCAAAGTGTACCGCTTCAACATCCAGTCCCCTTTTCATCAGTTCATAGGCAGCCACCGGGCTGTCAATGCCGCCTGACAGCATGAGCAGCACCTTGCCATTGATGCCGGTCGGATACCCGCCTGCCCCAGGAATCTTATCTGAAGTGATGTAGGTGCCGTCTTCATGTACTTCAAGCCGGATCATCAGTTCAGGCTGATGCACATCCACCTTGAGATCCGTATTTCTTAAAATCACCCCGGCAATTTCACGGTTGATGGAATCAGACACAAGCGGGAAGGACTTGTCATGCCGCTTGGTGACAATCTTGAATGTCTTCTTATCTGTCTCCTGGGCAATACGCAGGCATGCCTTTTTCATCTCTTCCATATCCGCCGGCACTTTCTCCGTAAAGGAGAAGGAAGAAATGCCGAAGACCCTCTGCAGCTTAGCTTTGATCTCTTCGGGATCTTCTTCGTTGAGTTTGATGTAGATCCGATCATGTGTTTTTCTGTAGGTCAGATCTTTATAGTCTCTTAAGGCAAAGCGGATGTTCTTTTCCAGCTTTCTGATAAAATCTTTTCTGTTTTTTCCTTTTGTACTGAGTTCGCCATAGCGGATCAGTACGGTATCATATTTCACCATTTCTGTGGTTCCTTTCGTCTGACTGCCTAATCATTATACGTGATACAGAGAAGGAAAATCCACCTTCACTGTCCGGTGTGATCCTGATGCACAAATACCGTCACCCTGTCACTGACCTGTACATTATAGGACGCATCCGGCACAAACGTTTCATCCTCCCGCTGTACATACAGAATCGTCTGACCTGTCTTTTCTTTGACTTCCTGAACACTCATGCCAAGCCATGCACTGTCGATATCGATATACAGATCAGCCGTCACACTATCGTTTCCGGATTCCTGTGCCTTGGTATACTGTTCCACAAAGCCGGCGGAAATAATACCGGTAGGAATCGCTACCGCCCCTACCCCGAGAAACGATATGATGATGGCCATGATCTTTCCGGTTATGGTAATCGGATAAATATCGCCATAGCCTACTGTCAATAAGGCGGAAACACTCCACCAGAGTCCATCGAAAGCATTGCGGAAAGCCTCAGGCTGGGCCGCATGTTCAGCGCTGTACATGCATAAGGAAGCTGCCAGCATCAGCACCCCTACAATGAATACGGAAGAGAAAATCTGGTTCTTCTTTTCCTTAAGCACCTGCACGATGACATTGAACGAGTCAACACTTGCATTGATCCGGAAAAGATGGAAGATTCTGACCACTCTCAGCATCCTGAATACAACAAAGCCGGACAGGAAGAACAGCGGCACAATCGTCAGCAGTTCAATCATTCCATCAAAAGAGAAAATGAACCTGACAACGGCCTTTCCCCGTGTCTCATCCGGATACAGATAATCCGCAGTCCAGATCCGCAATGCATACTCCAGGCAGAAAAAGACAAGCGTGACCGTCTCAATACCATGAAACAGAGGCTCATATGCAGAAAGAGACGCAAATGTCTCCAGAAACATGGCAAGTATATTCAGTACAATGGCAATCACCAGTACCACATCAAAAGCCGTACTGATGAAATCAGAACGGTTGGAAATCTGGATCATGTCGAATACTTTGCGCCGGGTCATACGATCATTATAAAACAAAAACGATGCGTTTCACGGCATCGTTCAGATATGGATATCAGCCAGCGAATACTTGGCAATGATATCTTTCAAAGCAGTGAGGAATGCATCGATTTCCTCAGGAGTATTCTTTTCGGATAAGGATACGCGGATACAGCTGTTGGCCCGCTTTTCATCAAAGCCCATGGCTCTTAGAACATAGCTTGGATTGCCTGATCTTGAATCACAGGTACTGCGGGCACTGACCATGAACCCCTTCTCATTGAGCGCATTCTGCATGACTTCACTGGGAATCGGTTCATAGGAAAAGTTGATGGTTGAGACAATGCCGTCAGCCGGACTGTTGATCTCAATGCCTTCAATCTGCTTCAGGCCGGCAAGCAGTCTGTCTTTAAGTGAAGCTACATAGCTGTGATACTTCTTTCCTCTTTCCAGCGCCAGCCGAAGCGTTTTGGCAAAAACAATATCCGCCGGACTGTTGGCGGTACCGCCCCGCAGCCCCTGTTCCTGTTCACCGCCGTTGATCAGCGGCAATAGATCCACATAACTCTTTTTCACAAGGATCCCGCTGCCCTTCAGGCCATTGAACTTATGGGCAGAAAGAGAAGCCGCATCGATATTCTCAAGATCCAGCGGAACCTTGCCGACTGCCTGGGTCATATCCACATGGAAATATGCATGTGTTTCTTTTTTGATATAGGAAGCGATGTCATGAATCGGATTGATCGCCCCTGTCTCATTGTTCACATACATGATGGATACAAGTGCCGTATCCTCACGTACTGCCTTTTTCACATCTTCTGTCTTCACCCTGCCGTCTTCATACACCGGCAGATACGTCACATCATAGCCGAATACATCATGCATCTGCTGACAGGCATTGAGCACGGAAGAATGTTCCACGCAGGTTGTGACAATATGTTTTTTCTCAGGATGGGCAAAGCAGATTCCCTTGATGGCGGTTGTATTGGCTTCGGCGGAACCGGAGGTATAGATGATTTCCTGCGGTTTTACGCCAAGCAGATCTGCCAGGGCATGTCTTGCCTTTTCCATCATCTGATGGACCTGCATGCCTTCATCATATAAAGATTCCGAATTGACATAGTATGTATCCAGAATCTTCTCATAGGTCTGCCGTACCTCCGGATCCAGTTCGGTTGTACTAGCATTATCAAAATAGACTCTACGCACCTTTCGCATTCTCCTTGATCATATGTTCATAGTTGCCCGGATGAATCTTTTCCATGGTCGCAATGGCCATGGACAGAGCCTGGGTATATTCGCCATTGCGGAAAGCGAGTTCAGCCCGGGTCAGTTCTGAATCAATATCATCGTAGGTGGAACGGTAGCGGTTGCCGAAGACAATCGTATTCTCAGCCATTACGACTGTTCCCAGGACATTGTTGACATCGTTGTAAAGCTTGTAGATGAACTCCAGTGCTTCCTGCAGCACCATGTTCACTGCCTGCATATTGATAGGCGTCTGAGCCATCAGATTCCGGATGCGGGCAATGAGCTTCTCTGCCTTCTGCATATCGGAGTCATATTTGGCTGAGATATTGGGCAGTCTGTACTGGGTGATCTTGACATTGATCTGGGCCAGGATAATCTGCAACTTGATCAGCTGCTTGCTGGCACGGTCTTCATCCGAGTTGGCCATGTTGATCTTCTTGACCATCTTCTGTAAAGCATCATGAACATTGACCGCTTTCTGATGCAGGGCATCAAGAGAAGACAGAGAAGTGCTGGGAACAGCGCCGGAAGCACTGATGGCAGACATGACCGCAGGCTCCTGTTCCTTGATCTGGTTGAACTGCTTTTCCCGCTTTTCAATCTCTCTGCCCATGCTTTCAAGACCGAACTTCTGAGAAGACTTACGATAGTTCTCTTTGATGTAGACAAGCGAACTTTCCATGTCGCTGATCATCTTTTCCGTATCTTCCTTCATGGTGCTCAGGTCATCAAAGGCTTCCGCTTCCTTATGAATGGCATCATCGAGCTGCTTGATTCTCTTCTTATAAGCATCCAGATTCGCTCTGATCCCTTCCATGTCGCCATTTTTCAGACGCTTGAGATCATCTTTCAAAGCATTGGTCAAAGCTGCCAGATTTTCATTGACCTGGATATGTTCCAGATAAACACCTCTGCTTCTTTCTTTGACATAGTCATTATGCATCTCTTCCGCCATGCGGGGAATGACACCTCTTGCATCCTGCAGAAGATCAGGCATCTGTTCCGTCACAGCATCAATTTCATCAAGCGAGCGGCCGATGCTGTTGAGCTCATCATTGGCTTTATCAAAATCAGAGGAGTAGATCCATTCTTCAAATGTGGAGAACATCTGTTCTGTGGAGCTGATCTTCTTTTCCATGTATTCCCAGCAGTAGGAAAGATCACTGGAGCGTTCCTGCGCAGCACTCTTGAGGGCACGGAAACGGTTCTTGTAGGCATTGACCTGCTGACGCTGGGCAACCTCTTCAGCCAGGATATTATCCAATAGATCATTGAGATGGCCGGCATTTGCCTCCGCTTCTTTCAGTTCCACATTCAGCGTATTGAGCAGACCGTCAGCTTTCTTCAGCTTTCCGGCGGAGATATTATCCTGGGCATCAGAAAGATGTTCCGCAATCCTGCCGATACTGCTTTCATAGCGGTCGTAGAGTTCCTGGGCCTGTCTGACCTGCGCCAGCGTATCACTGTTGATCTTGCTGAGGTTGTTGGCCTTATTCATTTTGAACTGAAGGGTCAGGTTCTTGATTTCATTATATTTGTTCTGACATTCCGTCATCTTTTTCTGGAACTGTCTGCTTCTGGCTTTATTCACCATGTACCAGATGATTAATATTACAACCACGACAGCGATCGCGGCAATCGTTCTTACATCACTTAAAACTTTAAGAAACTGATCCATTCCTGCTCCTCCACTCACATAAAAGTATTTTATCATAAACTTCTGGTTAAATTATTGCAATTCATACAGTCGTGATGATTGACTTGCTGAAAACATATGTTAATATATTCAAGCGTCAAATAATAGCAGCATGCAGAGTCGCAGTCAAAGCGTTATCAGCATCATACGATGAACAGGAGTAGCCTGCTGCAAGTGTGTGAAACTGTCTGTGATAACACCCGCTGTCATGATGATCTGCACCTGTTGTTATTTACTTCGCCATTATAAGGAGGAAATAACACATGGCACGTTACACAGGACCGGTATGGAAAAAGTCCAGACGTCTGAGCTTCTCAGTTCTGGAAACCGGTGAAGAACTCAAGAAGAGAACTTATGCCCCTGGTCAGCATGGTCCGACCAAGAGAGTCAAGCTGAGCGGTTACGGAGAGCAGCTTCGTGAGAAGCAGAGAATCCGTACAATGTATGGTCTGAATGAGAGACAGTTTGCCAATCTGTTCGAGAAGGCTTCCCGTATGGAAGGCATGGCTGGTGTAAACTTCTTAGTCCTGCTGGAAAGCAGACTGGACAATGTTGTTTACCGTATGGGGTTTGCAAGAACCCGTAAGGCAGCCAGACAGCTGGTCAACCATGGCCATATTGAGGTCAACGGCAAGAAGGTAGATATCCCTTCCGCACAGGTATTCCCTGGTGATGTTGTGGCTGTTCGTGAGAATGCCCGCAACATGAAGTGCATTGCTGAGTCCCTTGAATCCGACATTGCAAAACCTGCATTCGTCGAAGTTGACAAGGACAACAAGAAAGGCACATTCGTTCGTCTTCCGGAAAGAAGCGAGCTCAACCAGGAGCTTAACGAGTCCCTCGTTGTTGAATACTACAACAGATGACGCTGAAAGCAGAACACAATGTGTTCTGTTTTTCTTTTATCCCATATTAAAACGAGGCGGACATGTTATCCGTCTCGTTTTAATATCGTTCTTACCGCATTATAATTCCCGGTCCGCTCAAACACTTCCGCACTTTCCGATGAGATGTATACGGTAATATCCTTCTCTTCCCCGCTCTCACTTTTAAGAAGTATCTCTGTACCGGCATACGCATTTCCATCCGTATCCGTCATGCCGTAATAGACCGCATCGTTCTCATTAAACGTAACAGCACCGTCTTTGGCAATGGACAACACTGTCGTACCGCTCTGGTAAGTACCGGCAATGCTCATTTCATCTGCTTCCGGATGCAGGATATAACCGATAACCAGCATGCACAGAGACGCAAGGATCAGAATGGAAGCCATGGACCAGTCATGTGTATCTTTCCTTTTTTCTTTCAGGGGTGAACCGCAGTATACACAGTATCTGCTGCCATCCCTGTTTTCCTGATGACATACCGGACACTTCATTGCGGTTTCTCCATCACAATTACCTTACTGTTATCATCAGAGGGATACAGAAAGATCTGATCCTCACTGTAGAAAAGCTCTGCATCCTGCGTCTTATCAAACAGGCCTCCGAAGAAATCATGAATCACATAGGTACTGTCCTTTTCATAGGACAGCTTTCCCTCTTCCTGTTCATCCCATGTCAGGCCATCCTTTTTCACATCAAAGTCATGATGGAATACAACCACCGGTACATCCTTTTCACTTTCATAGCTGCTGTAATTCTGTCCATCATCCAGCACATACGTCCCATCGCTTCTAAGCGACAGTGAGGCCGCGGTTCTGCCCTGGGCATCATAGAGAACATACATGCCTTTGGGATAAGGAATATGCCGGGCATGAATCAGCAGCGTAACGGCAATAACAGCACCCGTTACAATAAGGGCCTTGAGCAGGCTGCGATGCCCTGCTTTTCTTTCCATTTTTCCATCCAGTCTTTTCCCGCAGTAAGAACAGTATGTTTCACCGGGATGGATGGGTTTATGACAATAAGGACAGTTCATAGCTTACATTCTAATTTCTATCAGATTCAGAGTCAATAAAACCGTCTCATGCGTGCATGAGGCGGTTTATACTGATTCTTATTCAACTCCGATCACAAAGCAGTAGACAGGCTGTCCGCCATCCTCTACATCCACATCCACATCATAGTGGCCGGAAATATAGTCGGCTACCTGTTTGCACTCTTCTTCACTGGCATCCTTGCCCTTGATCAGCGTCACAATCTCACTGTCTTCATCCATCATCTCATCGACAAGACGTTTGGCTGCAGATACCTTATCCACATCCGTGAGTTTGATATCCTTATCATAGAGTCCCATGTAATCACCGGCATGAATTTCACGGCCGTTGACTGTAGTGTTCTTGATGGCATAAGTAACCTGGCCGGTCTTAACATTGGCCGCTGCTTCTTTCATGGCTTCTTCGTTTTCCTTCAGCTCAGCATCCGGATTGAAGGATATGCATGCGCTGAGGCCCTGCGGCACGCTCTTTGTTTCAAGGACTATGACATCCTTGTCTTCCGTAACTTCCGCTGCCTGCTTGGCGGCCATGATGATGTTGGAGTTATTCGGCAGTACAAAGATATGCTTTGCATTGACTCTGCGGATGGCTGCACAGATATCCTCTGTGGAAGGATTCATAGTCTGTCCGCCTGAAACAACAACATCCGCTCTGTACTCGGTAAAGAGTCTGGCCAGGCCGTCGCCTGCTGCAACAGAGATAATGCCGTATTTCTTTTGCTCGGCCGGTGCTTCTTCCTTCTTTTCTTCCAGAATGGAAGGTGAAAGATCATACTTGAAGTTTTCAATCTGGATCCTGGTGAATTCACCATAGCGCTCACCGATCGTCAGCACTTCACCAGGCGTCATGGTATTGACATGAACCTTGACGGTCTGATCATCCACAATCACCGTGATGTTATTGCCATACTTTTCAAGAGATTTACGGAACTCATCTCTGCGGAAGAAGTTCTTATTGGCATCAGAAATTTCCAGAATGAACTCTGTGGCATAACCGGAAGCTTTCTCATTCTTCTCTTCTTCGATGGCTTCGCTTTCCACTGCTTCTTTGATCGGTGCACCGGACAGATATGCCCTGAAGCCTTCAAAGATGACCACAAGACCGGAACCGCCGGAGTCAACAACATGTGCTTCTTTCAATACCGGCAATAGATCCGGGGTATGATCCAGCGCATCCTTGGCTTCCTTGCAGAGAATATCCACATACTCTTCCAGGCTCGCCTCAGGATTTTCATCCACATAGGCTCCCGCCCGGTCGGTCGCTTCACGCACCACCGTCAGGATTGTTCCTTCTACCGGCCGCATGACGGCCTTATATGCCATGGCAGAGCCGTTTTTCATCGCTGCCGCAAATTCTCTGACATTGACTTCATTCTTATCCTTGACGGCCTTGGATACGCCTCTGAAAATCTGTGACAGGATAACGCCTGAGTTTCCTCTGGCTCCCATCAGAAGACCTCTTGAGAATGTCTTGGCTACCACGGATAAAACATCTGATCCGCTCTTCTTTACTTCCTGCATGCCGTTAGTAAACGTCAGCGACATATTTGTGCCGGTATCGCCATCCGGTACCGGGAAGACGTTTCTGGCATCGATTTCCTTTTTCTGGTTGGTCAGGTTATTACAGCCGGACTCCAGCATCTCTTTGAAGATCTGTCCGTTCAATGTGTTCATGTGCTTCACCTCATGCCTCTGCTCTTACACCCTGCACAAAGACATTGACAGCCGCAATATTGACACCCAGTGTCTTCTCAAGGACATATTTGACTTTCTTCTGCGCTTCTCTGACTGCTTCAGAGATCTTCACACCGAAGCTGATAATGATATACAGATCAACTTCAATGCCATCCTCTGCTTTGCGTACGACAACGCCTTTGGTCGCATTGTCACGGTTCAGCAGTTCAGCCCAGCCATCCCGCAGCACCTGCCGGCTGGCCATGCCGACAACACCATAGCATTCCGTAATGATACTGCCGGCAAGAGACGCAATTGCTTCATCGGAAACACTGATGTTTCCGTAATTTGTTTTCTTTTCTACTGGCATGATATTCTCCTTGTACCCGTATTATTATATGCCCAGTCATGATTTCATGCAAAATCACTGTGCATCAGAGGGCATGACCAGCGTTCCGGTTTCATAATAGCCGTCCGCGTAATGTTCCAGGAAATCCGCATCCACAACTTCATCGCCGCTGTCATTGATGGGGATCGGAATCTTATTGCCGGAAGCATACACCGCCGGATTGCCGGATTCATCCGTGTAATAGTGTTTGACCGCCTTTTCACCGCTGGAATTAAGGATGTAATTGCCATTGCTGTCGGTCCAGTATTCTTCCGCTTCCCCATTCCAGGGACATACTGAAGAATAGGCCGCATCCGCACTGCTGGAGCCGAAAATACAGTAGCTCTGATCATTCATCCGCACATAGATTTCATTGTAGTAATTGATCTTATCCACCGCATCCATGCTGGAAATATAGTAGCCGCCGTTGCGCATATGAATGCGGACACTGTCGGCATCATAGCTCAAAGCATAGCGGTCGATTTCCGAAATCTCATTGATCACCTCATCCTTGACATCCTGCATCGCTTTGGCCAGCTGTTTCAGCTGATCCGCATCAAAGCCGGAAATATACGGTATCTCCGCAATAATATTCAGATATTCGCTTTTCAGATCGGCCTTGGTTCCATCTGAAAAAAGAACCTGTCCTTTAGAAGCATCATCGTCATAGATATAGCCGACTGCCTTTTTCTCAGTGACACTGATCGAAATACCGCCGGCAGCGGTCCGCTTTACACTGGCATCTTCAATCATCGGATCAGCCTTGATCTTCTTTTCTACGGCCGAAGGAAAGGTAAGGTAATAGATGCTTTTCGTACTGACACCGGAAAGATTCAGAATATAGTCTTCATCAAGATGTTTCTCACCCTTCAGCTGAATATATCCTACCCTTGATACCGGCAGCACAATATAAAGCACAATCAGCAGTACAGCCGCAATGAAAACAGCTCTCCGGCGGATGTACTTCTTTTCCTTTTCAAAGCGCTGATCATCTTTCTGCCGCCGCTGTGCTTCCAATAGTTCGATATAGTTTTCATAGCCGGCTTCTTCCACCGACTTTTCTTCCAGCTCACTCATGCCAGTTGAACTTTTCCATTTCCGTTTCCAGCCGGATGCCGTACTTCTTTTCTACTTCTCTCTGAATATCCTTTACAAGCTTCAGATAGTCTGCGGCACTGGCATGGTCTTTATTGATGATGAAATTGCAGTGCTTTTCACTGACCTGTGCTCCGCCAACACACTTTCCTCTGTAGCCGATTCCATCAATCAGAGCCCAGGCATTCTGACTGTCAGGATTGCGGAAGACACTGCCGCAGCTTGGATATTCAAGGGGTTGGGATGCCATGCGTCTGGCTCTGCGATCATCCATAAGCCGGGCAATATCTTCTGAAGGTGCGGCATGCAGCTTCATCTTGGCGCCCAGAATCACCCAGTCAGGGTGCTTCTGAAAGATACTGGTACGATAGGCGAAACCGCAGTCCTTTCCATCAATCCATACCGCCATTCCATCATGGTAGACAAACACTTCTGTTACAATATCCGCCATGCATGATTTATAGGCGCCGGCATTCATGAATACGGCACCGCCGATGGTGCCGGGAATGCCGCTGGCAAATTCAAGGCCGCTGAGTCCCTTTTTCATGGCCATGACACTGGCCGCAATGATGCTGGCACCGCTCTGGGCAATCATATCTTCTCCATTGAAGATGACCCCGTGAAAATACCGGTCCAGCCGGATCACAACACCATGGTATACATCATCCGAGCAGAGCAGATCCGATCCTTTGCCCAGCATCTTGCAGGGAATCTTTTCCTTTTCACAGTACTTCAGCAGACTGACCAGCTCAATATCATTGTGCGGATAGACAACATAGTCAATCGGTCCGCCGATGCGCAGGGTGGTCAGCTGCGCAAAGGATCTTTCTGTTTCCACTTCACCGAAATTCTGCAGTGTTTCCAGCAGCTTATCCATTCACCAGTTCCTCCATCCAGTCACATATCACTTCCGCCGCATCCGTGCGGCCCATCCGCCTTGCATTTTCCCGCATCTGTTTCATGCGGGCCGGATCTTTCATCAGTTCATTTACCGTATCCGCAAGCTTCTGTGCATTCAGATCCTTCTCTTCAATCATGACTGCCGCATTCCCCTTTACCAGTTCCATTGCATTGTAATACTGATGGTTATTGGGAACATAGGGAGAAGGAATCAGTACGGCAGCTGTTCCGATGGCGGTCAGTTCCGCCAGCGTTGTAGCCCCGGCTCTTACCACAGCCAGCTGGCATCCTTTCAGCATCTTCTTGCCGTCGATATACGGCACAATGGCAATCCGATCCGTATTCTCTGTCTGATAGACATAGTCATTGGCTTTTCCGGCTGCCACAAGGATCTGATAGGAGTGATCCATCAGCGGAATCGCTTCATCAATGACCTTTGAAACACTGGAAGAGCCTAAGGATCCCATCATGAACACCGCAAAAGGCTTCATGGGATCCAGGCCGTAGCTGCGGATCAGTTTAGGATCATAAGCTGTATCGGCAGCCAGTGAGCTTTCCGGATTGCCGGTAACTCTGATCTTATCCTTTGCCTTAGGCATCTGTTCAATGTTTGAAGCATAGCTGACCGCTATGCCGTCCGCAATACCGGAAAGAAAGCGGTTGGCTTTGCCGGCATAGGAATTCTGTTCCTGCAGCAATACAGGAATGCCCATTTTGTGGGCCATCTGTACCAGCGGTACAGAAATATAGTTGCCGAATCCGACAACGATATCAGGCTTTTCCTTCTGCAGTACTTCACCTGCTTTTTTCTTTGCTTTGATTAAGGAAAGAGCGGAAGCGATCTTGGCTCTGATGCCGGCATTCATGCCTGACATTTCAGCCCCATAGAAGCGATAGCCCTGTTCCGGTATGACTCTGCTTTCCATACGGCCTTTGCTGCCCCAGAAAAGCACTTCATTTTCACTGTTTCTTTTCATTAATGCATCGGCCAGAGCCAGTGCAGGATATATATGACCGCCGGTCCCGCCGGCAGCGATGAGTACTTTCATGCAATTCCTCCGTGCATACGATTCTACCACACATCCTGTACAGGAAAAAGGCGAAGAAAAAGAGTCTTCCCCTGTAAAGAGAAGACTCAAAGCAGAATCTGATTCAATCTGTTCCACACATCATCCAGTCCCTGTTTCTTCAATGCACTGACTGGCAGAAAAGCACTTTCCGGCATTTTCAGCACAGCCGCATTCTTTTTGAGACTGGTGAGATACGCACTGCGGGACAGCTTGTCAATCTTGGTCAGTACCGGCACAACCGCAAGATGTATAGCTCTTGCATAGTCGCACATAGACACATCATCCTCACCTGCACACCTTCTAGCATCCAATACAAGTACCAATGCCTTCAGGTTCTTGCGATAGCGGAAATACGGTTCCATGAGCCGGCCGAAGGCAGCGGCACTGGCCGCATCGCTGGTGGCATAGCCATACCCCGGGGCATCGGTGAACATCATCTTTTCATCTACGGCAAAGAAGTTGAGCAGACGTGTACGGCCCGGTGTTTTACCGGTATAGGCAATGGCTCTGCGGTTGAGCAGAGCGTTGATCAGCGTGCTTTTGCCGGCATTGGAACGGCCGGCAAAAACCGCTTCCGGAAAGCTTTCGTCCGGCCACTGTTCAGCTTTTGCAGCTGAGGTGACAAAGCGGACATCATGGTACTGCATCAGCGGACAAGTGCTTCCTTAAGCACCTGGGATACATTCTCTACCGGTACGAATTTAATGGAATCCTTGACCGTCTGAGGAATATCATCAAGATCTCTGACATTGTTCTTCGGGATCAGAATCTCATCAATACCGACCCGATGCGCTGCCAGGCTCTTTTCTCTGAGACCGCCGATCGGCAGAACATTGCCGCGCAGCGTGACTTCACCCGTCATGGCAAGATCGCTTCTGACCGGGGTATTGGTCAAAGCTGAGACAAGTGCAGTTGTCAGTGTGACACCGGCACTCGGACCATCCTTCGGTACAGCCCCTTCCGGCACATGAATATGAATATCATGCTTGTCAAAGAAGGCCGGATCAATCTTCAGCTCTTTGGCATGCGCCTTGACATAGTCCATGGCAATCTCAGCCGATTCCTTCATGACATCGCCCAGCTGGCCGGTCATGACAAGTCTGCCCTTGCCTTCAAAGTAGTTGACTTCAATGGACAGCACATCACCGCCGAAAGACGTATAGGCAAGACCCGTCACAACACCGACCTGGTCCTTCTTTTCCTTTGTGCCATACTCGAAGATCTCCTTGCCAAGCCAGCTGCCGATCAGCTTCTTTGTTACAGTAACGCTCTTCTTACCGTCATTCAGGATGGCAAGAACTGTCTTGCGACATAAGGACGCAATGACTCTTTCCAGCTGTCTGACCCCGGCCTCTCTTGTATAGTGGCGGATCAGATACAGGATTTCATCATCCTTGAGATGGAACTGAGCCGGCTTCAGGCCGTTTGCCTTGAGCTGCTTGGGAATGAGGTGTTCCTTGGCAATGGCTACCTTGTCGATTTCCGTATAGGAAGGCAGTTCAATGATCTCCAGTCTGTCACGCAGCGGTGCCGGAATGTTTTCCAGATAGTTGGCTGTCGCAATGAACATGACTTTGGAAAGATCATACGGTTCTTCCAGATAGTGATCGGAGAAGAATGCGTTCTGTTCCGGATCCAGCACTTCAAGCAGGGCATCGCTCGGATCGCCTTTGTAGTCGGCACCCATCTTATCGATTTCATCAATC